>NZ_JAMQQG010000213.1:0-31192 GCF_023716925.1 Frankia sp. R82 | reverse complement strand
GGGGGGGGGGGGGGGGGGGGGGGGCGGTGGGGGCGGGGGGCGGGGGGGGGGGGGGGGGGGGCGGGCGCCCCCCCCCCCCCCCCCCCCCCCCGGACAGGTCCAGTCCGATGTTCAGGTCCTGGCGATCGGACTCTGGCGATCGGGTTCTGATGATCAGGAACAGTCAAGGAGAACTCCGGTGGTAGATCCTCGCGGTATGCGGTTCACCGCGGCCGTGTCCACGGTGGTGCTTGCCATCGTGCTGCTCACGGGCAGCGGGTGGCTCCTTCTCGGGCAGACGGTGGTCTTCGCGATCGGGGCCGCCGCCGGTGTGCGGTACGCGCCCTACGCCCTGGTGTTCCGTCGCCTGATCCGTCCTCGGCTGGCGCCGCCGGCCGTCATGGAAGACGCCGCCGCTCCCCGTTTCGCCCAGCTCGTGGGCGGGGTCTTCGGGGTGGTGGGGGTGATCGGGTTCCTGTCCGGGGTCTGGGCGCTGGGTCTCGTGGTCACCGCCCTCGCCTTTGTGGCAGCCTTTCTCAACGCGGCGTTCGAGTTCTGTCTCGGCTGCCACATGTACGTGTTCTTCCGTTCGGTCAGCGTGAAAGGGGCGCGGGGATGAGCCGCGAACAGGTTCTGGTCGACGCCGCATGGGTCGAAGCGCACAGCGCGGACCCCAAGGTCGTTCTGATCGAGGTCGACGAGGATGTCTCCGCCTACGATCGTGGACATATTCCGGGTGCGGTCCGTCTCGACTGGAAGTCGGAGCTACAGGATCCGGTCATCCGGGATTTCGTCGACAAGGAGCAGTTCGAACAGCTGCTGTCGGCCAAGGGCGTCGCCGTTGACGACACCGTCGTCCTCTACGGCGGAAACAACAACTGGTTCGCGGCCTACGCCTACTGGTACTTCACCCTGTACGGTCACAGCGACGTCCGACTGCTCGACGGCGGGCGCAAGAAGTGGGAGCTCGACGGCCGGGAGCTGACCGCCGAGGTCACCCCTCGTCCGGCGACGACCTACACCGCCCGCGAGCCGCGTACCGACATCCGGGCCTTTCGCGAGGAGGTCATCGCCGCGATCGGCGAGAAGGTCCTCATCGACGTCCGCTCGCCCGACGAGTTCTCCGGCCGGCTGCTCGCGCCCGCCCACCTGCCCCAGGAACAGTCCCAGCGGGCCGGACACATCCCGACGGCGAAGAACATCCCGTGGGCGAGGACGGCGAACGAGGACGGCACCTTCCGCAGCGACGATCAGCTGACCGCGCTGTACGCCGAGGCCGGTGTCGACCTGTCCGCCGAGATCATCGCCTACTGCCGCATCGGGGAACGGTCCGCGCACACCTGGTTCGCGCTGCATGAGCTGTTGGGGCTCGCTGGCGTGAAGAACTACGACGGCTCGTGGACCGAGTACGGCTCATTGGTCGGCGTGCCGATCGAGAAGGGGGCGTGAACCATGTGCGGCGCAACGAGTGGTGGACCGTCAGTGGAGGGAATTGACGTGGCCAGGGAAACCGTGATCCAGGGCGTCGTGGTGCGCGACGGCGAGCCGGTGTCTAGCGGGTACGCCCGTCTGCTCGACGAGAGCGGCGACTTCACCGCGGAGGTCCCGCTGTCCGCGACCGGGCAGTTCCGCTTCTTCGCCCGCCCCGGTCAGTGGACCGTGCGGGCCCTGGTGCCCGGTGCGAGCGGGGAGCGCACGGTCGTCGCCCGGCAGGGTGAGCCGGTGGATGCCCAGGTCGACGTCGCGGCCTGAGCCCGTTGGTCGTTCCGCCACGGCAAAGAGGACAGCGGGTCGAGATACCCGCTGTCCTCTTGTTCTTTCGGCCCTTTTTTGCGGTTTCTGCGTTCCGTGGGTGGGTTCAGTGGCGTACCCGGCTGCCCCGGTCCAGCCGGGTGGCCGTGCCCGTCGGGCGGGACGGCTGCGGTCGGCCCGCCTCGATCGGCATCGTCGTCGGCGCCGCGAAGTGCATCGGCCCGATCGTGAAACAGCGCAGCCCGTTCTCCCGGGCGAAGGCCAAGGCCGATCTGCGATCCGGGAAGGGTGCAATGATACGACGGACTGTACGCTGCCCGGCCGCCGCGAACAGCACTACAGCGAAGAGTACGTCGGACTCAGTCATCATGAGATCAGGAAAGCGCATCCAGTGGCCCGTTAACGGCGGTTTCACGTGCTCCGATCGTGGTCTGTTGTTGCGGCTGCGGTGTCCTGTGCGGTGCGCTCCTGCAAGGGCGTGACGGTCTTTCGGCTGGTCCGGCCGTCCCCACCGGCCTGCCCCACGGGCTGCGGACGTCAGTAGACGAGGGCCTGGACACCGTCCGCGAGGATCTCGTCGACGAACGAGGCCGCGCCCGCGATCCGAATGCCGGGCAGGACGTCCTGCGGACCGAACGAACGGCGTGCCGCGCACTGGGTGCACACGGTGATCCGTCCGCCGGCGAGGATGGCGTCGAGCAGATCGGGCAGCGGCGCGGACTCGGCCAGGTCGAACTGGGCGGCCCGACCGGGCAGCGCGAACCAGGCCGACTCGCCGGTGAGCCACAGCGAGACGTCGGCGCCGGCGGCGACCGCGACGGCCGCCACCGTGAAGGCCTGCGAGCAGCGTTCCGGCGCGTCCGTGCCGGCGGTGGCCTTGATGACGAGAGATCGGGTCACCGGCCAAGTCTGCCCGATCGGGCGCGCCCGGCGCACGACCGCTGCGGGCGGCCCGACTAGGCTGCGCAGCGTGTTGCACTACTTCTTCACCGGGCTCCTGGTGGCGATGTGCGTTCTGATCGCCTGGTTCGCCGGCTATGTGGTCTACAAGCTGTACGAGGTGCAGCGGTGAGCGCCCAGGGCCCGGGTCGGCGGCGGGCGGGAGGTGTCGTGGATCTGCATCCGAGTCTGGTGCCGTTGGCGTTTCTGGTCGGGACCTGGCGGGGGGAGGGGGTCGGCGGCTACGAGGGGCTCGACGGCTTCCACTACGGGCAGGAGATCACCTTCGCCGCGGACGGACGCCCCGCCCTCGGGTACGTCTCGCACACCTGGTGGGCCGACGAGCCGCGGGACGGTCGGGAGCCGGGTAGTCCGCTGGCGACCGAGACCGGCTTCTGGCGGGTCCAGCCGGGCGAGGACGCGGCGCCGGTCGTCGAGGTCACGCTCGCCCATCCGTTCGGCATCGCCGAGATCTACGTCGGCAGTGTCACCGGCACCCGGATCGAACTCGACCACAACGTCCTGATCCGGACGGCGACCGCCCGGGACGTCACCCGGTCGATCCGCCTGTACGGCATCGTCGAGGGTGGCGACCTCGCCTACGCCATCGACATGGAGGCCGGCGCCAAGCCGATGCAGTCCCACCTGTCCGCCCGCCTCACGCGGGTCGGCAGCGCCGACGCCTAGGGCGCTGCCGATCAGGTGGGCCTGATGGCGCCGCCGGCGTCCGCGGCGAGCTTGGCCCGCCAGGCCTTCTCGCGCTCGATGGCGGAGGCGAAACCAAGGGCGATCGCGGGGTCGAAGTTCTCGTCCGCATAGGTGCCCACGCAGCCGAGGATCCGGTCGATCTCCTCGGCGGACACGGCGGCCAGCGGCACCTGGCCGGTGAGGAAGACGTCACCGACCCGGTCGATGGAGAAGTGCACGCCGTAGGTGCGCGCGTTGCGCCCGAGCAGGAAGGCGTAGGTGCCGGCGGCGTTCTCGGCCGGTGCACGCATGAAGAATGCCTCGACCAGCAGGGTGTGGTCCTGCACGACGAGCCAGGTCATCGTGCGCAGCTTGTGCTCGCCCTCCAGGGTGACCAGGAACGAGCCGGTGCCGACGTGTTCGAAGGCGAGCTCGAGGTCAGCGAGGGCGGTCGTGATCAGGGCGTCGAGCCGTTCGCGCTCGGGCGCGTCGATGGGTGCCGTCATGGCGCGGTTCCTCCCCGCTCGTCGCGGCTGTGAAGCCGGATCCGATCCAACCGGATCCGATCCTCGCATGCCTGCGGCGCGGCAGGCTCAGACGGCGACGGCCGTGGGGTGCAGCGCGTGCTGGTAGCTGCGCAGCACTCCGCGGGCTGTGGCCGACCAGCCGAAACCGGCGGCCCGCTCGACCGCTCCGGCTGCCAGCCGGGCCCGCAGCCGTGGCTGGCGCAGCAGGCGGTCGAGCGCGTCGGCGTAACGGAGTGGATCATGGTCCGGTACGAGTAGACCGGAGACGCCGTCGGCCACCGCCGTGCGCAGCCCGCCGACCGCGGCGGCCACCACCGGTGTGCCGCAGGCCTGGGCCTCAAGGGCGACCAGGCCGAAGCTCTCGCTGTGACTGGGCACGACCACCGCGTCGGCCGCCCGGTACCAGTGCACCAGCTCGGGTTGCGGGGCCGGTGGCTGGAACCGGACGAGATCGGAGATGCCCAGGTCCGCCGCCAGTTTCACCAGCGCATCGGGCTGCTCGAGGCCCGTGCCGCTCGGGCCGCCGACCACGGCGACCGTCAGCCGGGCGCGGCGGCTCGGATCGCGGCGCAGCAGCTCGGCGGTGGCGTGCAGCAGGATGTCGGGCGCCTTCAACGGCTGGATGCGCCCGACGAACAGCAGCAGCTCACCGTCCGGCTCGAGGCCGAGCCGCATCCGCGACCGGGCCCGCGACACGGTGGTGTCCCCGGGCCGGACGGCAGCGGTGCCGCCCGTGCCGCCCGGATGGAAGACGGTCAGGTCGACGCCGGGGGCGACGACGTCCACGTGTTCGGGAGCCGCGCCGTAGAGATTGATCAGATGGGCGCGTTCCTCGGCGGTGGAGGCGATCAGCCGGGTGGCGTCGGCGACGACCTCCTGCTCACCGTGTAGCCGCCCGGCGGGTTCGGGCCGGTCGCCGGCGGCGAGCGCATCGTTCTTGACCTTCGCGAGGGTGTGCGAGGTGTGCACGAACGGCACACCCCAGCGTCGCGCGACCGCCCGCGCGACCTGCCCGGACAGCCAGTAGTGCGAGTGGATGAGGTCGAACCAGCCCGGCTCGTGCCCGGCCTCGGCGCGCAGCACGTCCGCGGTGAAGGCGCACAGCCAGGCCGGCAGGTCCTCGCGGCGGACCTCCTCGAACGGTCCGGCGTCGACGTGGCGCACCGTCACGCCCGGCGCGAGCTGCGCCGTTGCCGGCACCCGGCTGCTGACGGCGCGGGTGAACACCTCGACCTCGACGCCGAGTTCCGCCAGCTGTCGGGACAGCTCCACCACGTAGACGTTGAGGCCGCCGGCGTCGCCGGTGCCCGGCTGCTCCAGCGGCGAGGTGTGCATCGACAGCACCGCCACCCGCCGCGGGCGGGCCGCTCGGCCCCCCTCGCCGCGGATGAGACGCACGGCGCACCCCCGCCCCGCGGCGCCCACGGCACCGTCCCCGTCCGGGGGCACTTGCCGTATTCGCCTTGGACGACCATCGTTGCTGTGGACCGACACGAGAACCACCGTTCTACCCGTCCGGTTGTCCGGTCAACTGGTCGGCCGTGGGCCGACCCGTCTTCGCGTACCGGGACCCTCCCGGTCACTGCAGGTCAACGCGGTCCGGTCGCGCAGTGTGCCGGGTCGATCGTCACAATCCTGTAACGAATCAGACGTCGCGGCGGCCACCGGTCGGCCCGAAGGAGCGTGCGAGGCAGCGGCGGGGGAGCCCTGTCCGGCTCTGACCTGCTCCTGTCGGCGCCACTGGCTTCCGACGTGCCCCGTCCCGGGCAGCCGGGGCGATCTGGGACGCTGGGCGGATGGTGAATCCCCGCGGTGGGCGCCTCGCCGCGGGCCGCGCTCGTGCCCTTGGTCTGCCTACCCGGGGGACGACGGCGCCGAACCGGCTGCGCCGGGTCGACCGCTGGCTCGCCGATGCGGCCGGCCCGCTGCTGCGGGGTAGCGCCGATCCGCTGGTCGTCGACCTGGGCTTCGGGTCGTCCCCGGTGACGACGGTCGAGCTGTACCAGCGGCTGCGCGTCGTGTGCCCGCGGGTGCGGGTCGTCGGCCTCGAACTCGACCTGGCGCGGGTGGCGGCAGCGCGCCCGGCGGCCCGACCACCGGGGCTGACCTTCGACCACGGCGGGTTCGGGCTGGTCGCGCAGGCCGGCCGGCCGGTGCTGATCCGGGCGCTGAACGTGCTGCGTCAGTACCCGGAGCCGGCGGTAGCCGGGGCGTGGCTGACCATGACAGGTCTGCTCGCCCCCGGCGGCCTGCTCGTCGAGGGCACCTGCGACGAGCTCGGCCGGCGGGCCTGCTGGTTCGGTCGCCCGGCCGGCACCGCCGCACCGCCGTGGCTGGCCGCCGTCGGTCGGATCCCGGCCGGGCCGACCCTGACGCTGGCCGCGCACCTGCCGAGTCTGCGTCAGCCGTCCGAGCTTGCCGAGCGGCTGCCCAAGACCCTGATCACCCGCAATGTGCCGGGTGAGAACGTCCACCGGCTGTTCGAGGCCCTGGATCACGCCTGGGCGCGGGCGGCTGCACGGGCGGTGTTCTCGCCGCGGCAACGCTGGATCGCCGCGGTCGGTGACCTGCGCATGCAGGGCTTCCCCATCCGCGGGGACGTGCGGCGCTGGCGGCTCGGAGAGCTCACCGTGGACTGGCCGCTGCCAGCGCCGCGGTGAACGCCTGGTGGGCACGCGCATCGAACAGGACGAACCGGACGTCGCGCACGCTCGTCGTCGCGGCCAGCACACTCGTCACCGCGAGCCGGGCGGCGTCGTCCAGCGGCCATCCGTATGCTCCGGCGCTCACGGCCGGAAAGGCCACCTCGACCGCGCCCAGCTCGTCGGCGACCCGCAGCGCCGAGACGTAGGCCGAGCGCAGCAGAGCGGAACGATCCTCACGCCGGTCGTAGATCGGCCCGACCACGTGGATGACGTGGCGCGCCGGCAGCCGTCCGGCGGTCGTCGCCACCGCCTGGCCGGTCGGCAGGCCCTGCGGCAGGGTCGTGCGGCGCAGCTCACGGCAGGCGGCGAGGATCTCGGGGCCGCCGGCGGCGTGGATCGCCCCGTCCACGCCGCCGCCGCCGAGCAGGCTGTTGTTCGCCGCATTGACGATCGCGTCGATCGTGACCATGGTGATGTCACCCTGTTGCAGGCTTACGCGCACCATGCCCCCAGTATCGCGGGTGGGCCGGTGCCGCGGGTGGGCCGGCGGGGACATGGCCGTCCGGTGTCATGGTGGTTCGCCGTTGCGCGAGGGGATCGCGGGTCACGTGGTGGCGCGATTGCGCTTTGCCCGATCCTGCGATCCGATGGAACGCGCCCGGGGTCGGCCCGGGCTGGACCTGGTCGAAGCTGCAGGATGGGAAGGGAGCGGCGGCGATGGCAGCAGATCCGCGGCTGGTGGTGCTCGGGTTCGACAGCCTCGAGCAGGCACGGGCAGCATGGACGTCGGCCCGGCGGCTGCGCAGTCGGCGTCGGCTCGATCTCGCCGACGGCGCCCTGGTGTGGCGCGACGAGTCCGGTCAGATCATGGTGCACCGGCTGGCCAGCCCGCCGCGCACCGCGGCGCTGGGCGGCGCGGTCTGCGGCGGGGTACTGGGGACGGTGTTCTTCGCCCCGGTCATCGGGGTGGGGCTCGGGGCAGGCCTCGGCGCCCTGGTCGGCCGGGTGTTCGGACCCGGAGTGGACGAGACGCAGATCCGGCGGGTCGCCGGGCATCTGCAACCGGGCCGGGCGGTGGTGTTCGCGCTGGTGCGCCACTCCGGCGACGAGGCGGTCGACGACGTGGTCGCCGCCCTCCGTCCGCACCGACCAAGAGTGATCATGAGTACGTTGCCGGCCGGCCGGCAACGACGTCTGACCGAGGCACTGGACCGCCGGGCCGCGTCGGCCTGAACGGCCCCGGCCCGGCTGGTCAGTGGATCGGCTGGTCAGAGGGCCGGCGGGCGCAGGGTCGGCGCCACCTTGTCAAGCACCTCCAGGTCGTCCGGCCGGGGCTGCCATTCGCCGGCAGTGGCGTTCGCCCGTACCTGGGCGGCGGTGGTGGCGCCGGCGATGATCGAGGTGACGCCGGGCTGCGCCGCGAGGCCACCGATCGCCACGTCCAGCAGCGAGCGGTCCCGCTCCCGGGCGAACGTCTCGAGCACCTCGATGCGGTCGAAGACCTCGTCGGTCAGCAGGTCCTGCCGGCTGGCCAGCCGAGTGCCGGCCGCCGGCGCCTCGTCCCGCTGGTACTTCCCGGTCAGCAGGCCGTTCTCCAGCGGGTAGTACGGGATGACTCCGATGCCGTACTTGAGTGCGGCGGGGATGAGCTCCGCCTCGACGCCGCGTTCGAGCACGCTGTAGTGGTTCTGCGCGGAGATGAACCGGTTGGTGCCCGAGGCGCGCGCCGTCCACTCGGCGTCGGCGACCTGCCAGGCGTCCAGGTTGCAGGCGCCGACGTAGCGGACCTTGCCGGCCTTGATCAGCTCGTCGAGGGCCTCGAGGGTCTCGTCGATCGGCGTGAACGGATCCAGCTTGTGCAGCTGCAGCAGGTCGATGTAGTCCGTCTGCAGTCGGCTGAGCGACCCCTCGACGGCCTTGCGGATGTACCGGCGGGATGCCCGGGCGCGGAAGTCCTGGCCGTAGATGCCGGCCATGTCCCCACCGAACTTGGTGGCCAGCACGACCTCGTCGCGACGGCCGCGCAGGACGTGGCCGAGCTGGGTCTCCGACCCGCCCTTGTTGCCGTAGACGTCGGCGGTGTCGAAGAACGTGATGCCCACGTCGAGGGCGGCGTCGACGACCGCACGGGTGCCATTGAGATCCACACGCAGACCGAAGTTGTTACACCCCAACCCCACCACTGACACGAGCAGTCCGGACGATCCCAGCGAGCGATAGCGCATACCGCAAATACTGCACACCCGATCGTGGCCCGCGTTCACCAGGTCCGCGGACCACGACCGATTGCGGCGCGATACCGGTCGCACCTGCGGCTTCGGGTGGCGGTTGGGCTTTGGTTGAGATCTGTCAGTTCTGTGGGACGGCGTCCACGATCGCGCGCCCGACCGCCGTCGCGGCACGCCGCGTGGTGGTGCGGGCCGCACGGGTCTGGCTGACCGCGGTGCGGGTACGGTGCACGGCCTGCTCCGTGGCCGGGCTGCGCCGTAGGCTTGCCACCCGGCGCTCGCCGCGTGACGCCCAGGCGTTGTACAGATCGGTGGCCCGTCCCTGCAGGTCGGAGATCTGCGAGGTGACCGTTCCCGGCAGTGCGAGGACGGCCGTGCCGACCTGCACCGGGACCCGGGCCGCCTGCACCGGCAGCGATCCGACCCGATCGGAGAGCCGGCGCACCTCGTTGCCGGTCGTCGTCGGCAGGGCGCGCAGTTTCGCGACGGCCAGGTCGGCCGCGCCCACCGAGGCGTACAGCGGCTTGCGCACCTCCGCCAGCGGCACCCGGATCTCGGCCTGGGCCCGGGCGGTGTCCCCGCGGACGCCGGCCGCGGCGCTGGCCCCGGCCCGGGTGGTCGTCCGACTGGCTGGCCGGCTCGACCCACGGACCGTCGTGGACCGGGTCGTCGTGGACCGGGTCGCCGTGGACCGGGTCGCCGCGCCGGTGCGGGCCGTCGAGCCGCGTGCGGCCGAGCTGCGCGCGGACGACGTACGGGCGGCCGGGGCGGTTGCCCGGGACGAGGCGGTGCTGCCGGCACCGTTCACGCTCGTGCCGCGTGTGCCCGAGCCACCCGCGCCATTCGTGCTGCCGGTGCTCGAGGCGGACGGGGCCGAGGTGCCGTCCGAGGTGGACGTGCGGCTGCTGGGTGTGCTGGTGGTGGGTGTGCTGGCGTCGGCGGCGGCGGAACCTGCGGCGCCGGCGGAGGCTGTGCGGGTGGACGTACTACGGGTGGTGGCCATCTGAGCTCCCTTGGTGGTCAGTTCGTGTCGTCGTATCGCGCTTCCTGGGCTCCGGCCGGCGCATGCGGTGATCGGCCCGGCAGTGGGTCAGGGGACGGCGGGTGGGATGCGCGTGGTGTCAGGGCCGATCAGACGGGCTGGAGGTCGCCTCGGTCGGTCCCCCGGCAGTGCCGCCCGCCGACGTCTCGGCAGGTGTCGCGCCGGGCGTTTCAGCCGCTCCGGGCGTCGAGGCCGCCCCTGCCGCCTGGGGAGGCTCGGCTGCTCTGGTGGGCCTGGCTGCTCTGGTCGACCTGGCTGGTCTGGGTGATGCAGCTGCCTTGGCCGGTCTGGATGTTCTGGTCGCCCTCGGCGCTGCGCTGGCGGTCGTGCCGGTGCCGGTGCCGGTGCCGGTGGTCGTGCCGGTGCCGGTCCCGGTGGTGGACGTGGTCGGCCGACGTGGGGCCCGGGTGGCACTACGGGCCCTGGTCGGCGTGGCGGCCCCGGGCCGGGCCGGATGGTCCGAACCATCGGGGCCGCCGGAATCATCCGAACCGCCCCGCCCCGGTGGGTGGGCCGATCCGTCGTTGATGGGTACACCGACCGCCGGATCGGTCACCGACGCGGCGTGTGCCGCAACGGCATTCTCCTTGCAGAAGGCCTCGTAGATGTCGAGGACGACCTGCTTCTGCCGCTCGGAGAGGGATTCGTCCGCAAGGACCGCGGCCATCACGGAATCGCCGCCGTGCCGTTCCTCGAGAATTCCCGCCTGGACGTAGAGCGCCTCCGCCGAGATGCGCAGGGCCTTGGCGATCTGCTGGAGGATCTCCGCGGACGGCCGGCGCAGCCCGCGTTCGATCTGGCTGAGGTAAGGATTGCTGACCCCGGCCTGTTTGGCCAGCTGGCGCAACGAGATCTGCGCCGTACGTCGCTGGTCTCGGATGAAGTCGCCGAGCTCACGGACATTCAGGGCCGACACCAGGTCACACGCCTCCTCTGCCGGGCGGCCGGGCAGACGGCCACCGCCGCATCCCGCCGGGACGGTACGCGGACGCCGCCTGGCCGGCACACCGGCACGGGGACCGGAACAACGCGGCATCAACACCGGCGACGATACGTCGCGCTGCTAACTCTGGCAAGCGTGCCAGTTAGCACCATTCGTCCGACACCATCGTCGGTCAGACGTGTATGTGCAGGTGGCGATGGTGGGGCGGGGCCTCAGCTCTCGGCCTGAGCCAGCCAGGCGCGCTGGGTGGCAAGCGCCGCCTCGGTCTCGGCGATCTCCTTGGTGCGACCGGCAGCCTGGGCCCGGGCGAGCTTGTCCTCCAGCTTCGCAACCGATTCCCGCAGCTTGGTGACGAACGGCGAGGATGCCAGCGACCGCTGTTCCCAGCGGGCATCCGCGGCCCCGCGCAGCCGGTCGCCGACCGCCGCCATCTGCCGTTCGAGCGAGGCGGCGGACTCGCGCGGGACCCGGCCGATCTCGTCCCAACGGACCTGCAGCTCGCGCAGGCGGCGCAGGGACCGGTCGGTGTCGGCCGGGTCGAGCGCGCTCGCCTCGGCCAGCAGCTGCTCCTTCTTGACCTGGTTCTCCCGAAGCTCCGCGTCCCGCTCGGCGTTGGCCTCGTTACGTCGCTGGAAGAAGACGTCCTGAACCTCGCGAAACTCGGCCCACAGCGCGTCGTCGACATCCTTCGCGGCTCGGCCGGCGGCCTTCCACTCGGACAGCAGCGCCCGGTACCGCGCGGTCGTGCCGGCCCAGTCGGTGGAGTCCACCAGCGCCCGCGCCTCGGCGATGATCGCTTCCTTGCGTTCCTTCGAGCGGGCCCGCTGCGTGTCCAGTGCGGCGAAGTGCGCGGTGCGTCGCCGGGTGAACTCCTCGCGGGCGGCGATGATCCGCCGCCACAGGGCGGAGTCGGTGCGCTTGTCCAGCGAGCCGACCGCGCGGAACTCCTCCGCGATCGTGCGGAACCGTTCGCCGGTGGATTTCCACTCGGAGCTCTGCCCGAGCCGCTCGGCCTCGGCGACCAGCTCCTCCTTGGCCGTCTGCACCCGCACCGTGCGCTCGGCCCGCTCGGCGGCCAGCGCCGTCCGACGGGCCTGCGTCCCCTCGACAACGACCTCGAGGCGCGCCCGCACCGTGTCGAGGTCACCCACGACGGCCGCGGTGGCCAGCGAGTCCAGCAGCCGACGGGCGGTGGCGGCCACCCCGACCGGATCGACCGCGGTCAGCGTGAGGCGCCGTTCCAGCAGCTCGACCTCGGCGCACAGATCGTCATAGCGGCGCTGGAAGTGTGCCAGGCCCTCGTCCGGACTGCCGGCGCGCCATGATCCGACAGCGCGCTCCCCGTCCGCAAGGCGAACGTAGACCGTGCCGTCATCAGCGACGCGCCCCCAGACGGCGGCGGTGTCGGATTCGCTGCGGTCGCTCATGGTGGTCCCGAAGATTGGTGGTCCGAAGATTGGTGGTGGCGAAGATCGGCTGATGGTTGGCTGTCATTCTTGCAGGCATCGGCCCCGGAGGGGACAGCCGCCACGTATCGGGTCACGACGGACGCGAGACGATCCGCCGCCACCCCCGGTGACCGAACGAGTGGCGGCCGAGGTCGGCCCCGTGGCCCCGCTGGTTCGCCGCCTCGGCCCGCTCTTGGAACCCGACGCGGACCGGGTCAAGATACGTGACGGGGACGAGTCGGGCGGATGCCGGTCGCGAGGGCCGGGCGGCCGGATCAGTCCGCTCGGCCGGAGGGGGTCACGCCTGATGCGTATCTGCCGGATGGTACCGCTAGTTGTCGCTCTCGGCATGATTTCGCTCACAGCATGTGGTGGCGGATCGTCCGGCTCGGCCGGAGGCGGGGGCCCCGCGGGGCGTTCGGTGGCAGCGTCGGCCACGGCGGCGGTCGACAGTCCGACGGGTGCCAGAGCCTCCGTGCAGTGCGCCGCCCAGGTACAAACCCTGCGTCTGGCGGCGATCAGCACCTTCGGCGATGTGGCCCGGGCGGGGGCGGCGGCGATGCGCAGCGCCCACCCCGGGCTCACCGTCGACATCGTCGCCGACGCCCCCGACTACCCCTCGCTCGCCGAGCAGATCAGGGCCGACCGGGCCGCGGGCCGCGGCGTCGACGTGGCGATCGCCGAGCTTGACGAACTGCCGAGACTGACCCGGGAACTCGGCGCCCAGCCGCTGTCGGCGCGGTCGCTGCGAGCCTCCTACGACCAGCGCCTGCTCGGCCTCGGCACCGTGGGCGGCCGGCTTGTCGGCATCCCGGCGCAGGTCACCTCCCTGGCACTGGTCTACAACCAGGATGCGCTGGCGCAGGCCGGGGTCGACCCGAGGTCCCTGTCAAGCACCGACGGGGTGCTCGCCGCCGCCGAACGGATCAGATCGGCCGGCCACGGCATCCAGGCGATCGACCTGCCCACCGGCCAGGGTCGGGGCCAGTGGCTGCTCGCCGCCCTGGCGAGTTCCCGCGGTACCCCGATCCAGGATGCCGCCGGTCGCCCGGCGCTCACCACGCCCGCGGCCCGCGAGGCGGCCGCGTTCCTGGCGAAGGCCGGCGGTTACGGTCCGCAGACCGCCAACGCCACCGATGCGCTGCTGCGCTTCGGCCTGCGCCGGCAGACGGCCATGCTCGCGATGAGCGTCGGCTCGCTCGTCGGCGCGTTGGAGTTCGTCGCCGGCAGTGGTGCGCGGGGATTCCGGGTCGGTGCGACGCCGTTCCCCACCCTGCCCGGGGGCACCGACCATCCCGTCGCCCTGGGCAGTGCGCTGAGCGTGCTGGCCACCGACCGCTGCCAGCGTGAGATGGCCACCGAACTGATCGTCACGCTGCTTTCGCCGGACGTCGTCGCCGCGGGCGCCCGGGTGGCCAGCACCATCCCGGTCGACACCGCGGCCGTCGGCCAGCTCGATGCCTTCTATGCCCGCTACCCACAGCTGCGACCGTTCCTCGGCCTGGCCGGTGCGCTGGTGCGTCCCCCCGCCTGGGGCGGATCGCGTGGCGCGCAGGAAGCCGCGGCGCTGAGCGCACAGGTAGCGCGCCTGCTGGGCGGTGCGGACCCGGGTCGGACGCTGACCGCGGCCCAGGCGGAGGCCGAGGACCTGACGAAATAGCTTCCGACCTGTCAGGGCGACGGAAGATTAATCGGTCATCTCATTTGTAGAAGTGCGGTCAATCCACATTTCGCGGCGAACTGGAGACGCGAGTGGAAATGCGTGACGTCGGCCCGTGGATGTGCTTTGCTTGTCGTCAAACGAGATGGAGTGTGTCGGAGGTACCCGCCCGATCGGGATGGTGTCGCCGGAGGCGGTGAGGTTCCGGTGGAACCGAGGGGTTGCTGTCGAGGTGCGGGGTGTCGTGCGGAAGACTCCATATGCACGCGGGGTGCGGGTGTCTCTGTCCGGTTGGATGTCCGGACGCGGGGTTCGGCCTGTTAGGTCGGCCGACCACCTGTTGCGGTGGTCGTGGGAGACATTTCGGGCAATGTTTGGTCATTTGGTGGTGTGATTCCCGCCAGGGGCGTGCAATCGCCGCCAACAGTGGTCCCTCCGTGACCCCTGTGCGCGCATCGCACTGGGGTAATCACTATGGACACCAGGATGTCGCGACATAGCGTTAGTGAGCGCTCACGGAATTCGCCCAGGAGATCCGACTCGAGGAGATCGTCGATGCTGACGGATAACGCGCACGCCTGCACACATCCGCTCGCATTCGTCCGCGCCCAGCGCGGTTGGTCCTATCAGCGACTCGCCCGCGTCGTTGCTCGCCGCGCCCGTGATCTCGGGGTGGCGAACATGGCGGCGGAACGGCAGAAGGTCTGGCGCTGGGAGCATCGGGGAGTGGTTCCAGACCGGGTCTCGCAGCTGGCGCTCGCCGCCGAGCTCGGGGTGCCGAACGACCGGCTGGAGTCGCACCCCTGGCCCGCCTGGCTGCCCACCGGCGACGCCGTCCGCACCGAGTACCCGTGGACGCCAGGTGGCAGCGTCACCTCCCTGATGGACGTCGTCGAGGACGCTCTGTCCGACCGGCGGGGCTTTCTGACGATCACCGGGGTCGGCGTGGCGGAGCTGGCGTCGCAGTGGCTCGGCCTCGAACCCGCGGAGCTGTCCGTCGCGCTTGCCGGCGGCCGGGTCGACGACCAGATCGTCAACCGGATCGAGCACAACATCCCCGGGCTCCGGGTAATGGACGAGCGGCTCGGCGGGGAGAGCGTGCGCCGCCTGGTCGACGCCGAGCTCGGGCTCGTCGCGGACCTGCTCGTGCGGGGTTCCTACACCGAGCAGGTCGGGCGCCATCTGCACACGGTCGCCGCGGAGCTGGCCCGGTTCGCCGGCTGGGTCTCCTTCGACGCCGGCTTCCACACCGCCGCCCAGCGGTACTGGACGACGGCCCTGCACTGCGCGCATTCGGGCGGTGATCGACTGCTCGGCGCGAACGTCCTGAAGAACATGTCCCTGCAGTGTGTCGACTTCGCCCGTCCGCGGGAGGCGGTCGAACTGGCCGAGGCCGCGGTGGCCAGTGTCGGCTCGGCCAGCAGCCGGGTCAGCGCCATGCTGTACATGCGGCTGGCCCGGGCATATGCCGCCACCGGCGAGACATCCGCCTGCGCGCAGGCCATCGTGCGCTCGGAGGAGGGCATGGCCTCCGCCGCCCCGGAAGAGCCCGCCTGGGCGGACTACTTCGACGACGGCGAGTTCCTGGCGCAGGTCGGCAGCTGCTACATCGACCTGGGGCATCTCGTCCAGGCGGACCGCTGGCTGGAGCGCTCGCTGCTGGCCCTGCCCGGATCCCGGGCCCGGGACCGGGCCACGTACCTGCTGCGCCGCGCAAGCGTTCAGATGGACCTCGGCAATGTCGACCAGGGCTGTGCCCTGACCCGGGAGGCGATGCCGATGCTCGAGGCGACCCGGTCCAAGCGCAACGCCCGCCGGGCCGACGAGGTGCGGCGACGGCTACGGCGACACAGCGGCGACCCGGAGGCTCGCGAGCTCGACCAGGCCCTCGCCCGGTCCGCCTGACCGGCACGCCGTGCTGCCGTCCGCGCCGGTCGCACGGGGGCCGGCCCGCGCGGTGGCGTGCCCGGGCGGGTCAGGGAAGCGGGCAGAGACAGCGCGGATCAGGCGGATCAGGCGGATCAGGGAGAGCGGAGCAGACGTCCGGCAGGACGCTTCGGCATGGTGGGGGACTCCTCGCCGTCGGGGTCGATCGCGGCGGCGATGGGGGCGCCGTCCGGATCGGTGACGACGAGCGCGGCGTCCCCGGCGACGGAGCGTTTGACGATCGCCAGTGCGATCGGCCCGAGCTCCGCATGCATCTCGGAGCTCCCGACGAACCCGATCTCACGGCCCTGTGCCGTCACCGGCGAACCGGCCGCGGCCACCGTCCCATCCAGATGCAGCAGGACCAGCCGGCGCGGCGGGCGGCCCAGGTTGTGGACCCGGGCGACGGTCTCCTGACCCCGGTAGCAGCCCTTGTCCAGATGGATCGCGCTGGTCAGCCAGTCCACCTCGTGCGGGATCGTGCGGTGGTCGGTCTCCCGGCCGAGCCGTGGGCGGCGGGCGGCGATCCGGGCCGCCTCGAACGCCGCCAGCCCCGCGGGCACCGCACCGGCGTCCCGCAGGCGCTGCGCCGTCCCGGCCAGGGCCGACCGCTCGACGAGCAGGTCCAGCCCGTGAGGCAACCGGCGCACGAGCGTGCCGCCGGCCGTGCGGACCACCGGGTACGGACCGGCCGTGGGGGCACCGGTCGGCTCGGCGGGCAGCGGATCGGGCAGGTCGAGGTCGGTACCGTCGGCAAGGGCGGCCGCGACCACCCGCGCCGCGTCCGGGCCGAGCACACTCAGGACAGCCTGGTCGGCGGTGACGTCCTGCGGCTCGACCCGCAGCAGGAAGCGCATCGACTCCAGGTAACGCAGCAACCCGGCGGTGGTACCGGGCTCGACATCGATCCAGGTGGCGTCCCCGTCGTCGAGCAGGACGAGGTGGTGCTCGACGTGGCCCTGCGGGGAGAGCACCAGCGCCTCGCTGCCGCGCAACGGGCCCAGGCCGGACAGGTGCTGTGAGGTGATGCTGTGCAGCCAGCCGAGGCGGTCCCGACCGCCCACGCGCACGACGCCGCCATCGGAACAATAGACGAGAACGGCACCGGTGAACGCACTGCGCTGGTCGCGCAGCGGATCACCGTAGTGGGCGGCGACCGCGCCGTCGATGCCCTGGCCGGCGACCGCGCCGGGTAGCCCGAGCAGCGGGGACGCCGCGACCGAGGGGGCGGCGCCCGTCGGGGCGGTCGGGGCGGTCGGGGCCGTCGTGGGTTCGGCGCTCATGAACCGAGTCTAGGTCGCCGCGTGGTGCCGGCCCGGCCACGATCACCGGATGGGCCGGCCTCCGACGGCCCGTCCGGCGTGGTACCGGGCCTGACCTGGCTGTCCGATGGCGTGCAGGACGGAGCTCGTTTGTTCCCGTCGAGCGGTGTCGCGAGCGTCCCAGTCGACACGACGAAAAAGGCGTTGCGGGGTACCCCCCGGGCCGCGTAGCGTCCTCGGTACACGAGAAGGGAGGTGGTCCACGCTTTGTATGCTCATAGGACTCGTGAGGTGACTGTCCGCTAGCCGGTCTCGTGGTCCTCACCTCTAGCCGGGTGGCCCCACGGGCACCGGCACCGGCGAGTACCAGGCAGATCACCCGACCCCCGGGCGCCGTCGACAAGTCCCGACGGTCTTCGCTCCACGCACTGCGTGGGCGAGGAAACGCCCGGGGGTCGTTTGCGTTGCGGCCCGCCTTTCGGTGCGGCGACCGGCGGCGGTCGAGCGCCTGGTGACCGGCCACGATGCGCCCTCGCCCGGCCCCGGGGCAGTTGTCATGGCGGCAATGCTGGCCGAGACGCGGGCCGGACGGGCAGGATCTCGGGTATGCCGACTCTCGTCCTGCTCCGCCACGGTGAGAGCAACTGGAACCGTGAGAACCTGTTCACCGGCTGGGTGGACGTCGACCTGTCCGACAAGGGTGTGAAGGAGGCCACCCGCGGCGGTGAGCTGCTGCTGGAAGCCGGCGTGCTGCCGGACGTGGTGCACACGTCCGTGCTGACCAGGGCGATCCGCACCGCGTGGCTGGCCCTCGACGCCGCCGGGCGGACCTGGATTCCGGTCCGCCGCCACTGGCGGCTCAACGAACGTCACTACGGTGGCCTCCAAGGTCTGAACAAGGCCGAGACCCTGGAGAAGTTCGGCGAGGAGCAGTTCCAGCTCTGGCGCCGCTCCTACGACACGCCGCCGCCGGAGATCGGCCCGGAGCAGGTCAGCGGGGTCGACGAGCGCTATGCCGAGCTCGCCCCGGACCTGGTGCCGCGCACCGAGTGCCTCGCCGACGTCGTCGCCCGGATGCTGCCCTACTGGTATGACGCGATCGTGCCGGACCTGCGGGCCGGCCGCACCGTGCTGGTCGCCGCGCACGGCAACTCGCTGCGCGCTCTGGTGAAGCACCTCGACCGGATCAGCGACACCGACATCGCCGGCCTGAACATCCCGACCGGCATTCCGCTGCGCTACGAACTCGACGACGACCTCGCCGTCGTCAGCTCCGGGTACCTCGACCCGGA
The DNA here is from genome assembly GCF_023716925.1 of Frankia sp. R82. GTDB lineage: Bacteria > Actinomycetota > Actinomycetes > Frankiales > Frankiaceae > Frankia. The sequence continues at coordinate 12,862 of NZ_JAMQQG010000213.1, read as the reverse complement.
CGCGGCGGCGAGCGCCGCGGCGGCCGTCGCCGCGCAGGGCACGAAGAAGTAGCTGTCGAAACGTCCACCAGGCCCGCGCGCGGTCGCGGGCCTGGGTGGGCCGCCGGTCAGGGTCGCGCCGACGCGCTCTCCCCGGTGACCAGGTAGATCACCCGGCGCGCCACCGACACCGCATGGTCGGCGTACCGCTCGTAGTAGCGGCCACACAGCGTGATGTCGATCGCCGCCTCCATGCCGTGCGGCCAGGGCTTCTCGATCAACACATGGAACAGGGTGCGGTGCAGCCCGTCCATCATGTCGTCGTCGGCCTCGAGCTGCTTGGCCAGGTCGGTGTCGCGGCTGGCGATGACCGAGCCCGCCTTGGCGACGATGCGCTGGGCGATCTGGCCCATCTCCAACATTGTCGCGCGCAGCTCCGGCGGGACCGCTCGCCCTGGGTAGCGGCGGCGCGCAACCTTCGCCACGTGCAGGGCAAGATCGCCCATCCGCTCCAGGTCGGCGACGATGCGCAGCGTGGTGACCATGGTCCGCAGGTCGGTCGCGACCGGGGCCTGCCGAGCCAGCACGTCGAACGCCCGCTCCTCGATCTCGTTGCGCAGCAGGTCGACGGTCTCATCGCCGCTGATCACGTTCTCGGCGAGCTGCAGGTCGGCGTCGAGCAGCGCGGTGGTCGCCCGCGCCATGGCCGAGGCGACCAGATTGGTCATCTCGATCAGTGACTGGTCGATGCTGTCAAGTTCGTCGGTGAAGGCGTCCCGCACGGACGGCTCCTTGTCTTCGCTAGGTGGTGCGTGGACCAAAGGGGACAGGGCAGGAACGACGAGCGAATGGACGCGATCCATGAGATCACAGGAACGGCGTGGGTAGGACACGCCGAACCTTGACGATGGGGTGCAGCTCTCGCGGTTCGGTGAACGTCGACGATAGGTCCGATGAACAACGAGCGACGATCGGCGCCGCAGGCCCGCACATCGATGCCCAGGAGGCATGGCGACACCTAGCATGCGGCGAGTGGGTGACAGGTCGGTGGATGCGGTGACAAGCCGCATGCTCCACGTGAAGGTGCCTGTCTGTGCTCTCCGTCCCGCTTCGGCGGACGGATGTCCCAGGGATGGATGATGACGCTGGTACCCGGCCGTACGCCGGCGCACACCGGACCCGGTGGGGGCGCGCTCGACGGCGTGCTCCTGCCGGCGAAGCTGATCCGCCGGGTGATCTCCGGGTTGCCGACCGGACTGGTCGTGCTGGACGCCGCCGACCGGGCGGTGCTGGTCAACACGGTTGCCCGGCGGATGGGTGTGGTCCGCGACTACGAGATCGCCGTCGCCGAACTCGCCGACCTGGTGCGGGCCACCCGCCTGGCCGGGCGCGACCACGAACGCCAGATCGACCTGCCGCCCGTCCCGGAACCCCCGCTCACCCGTCCCCGCCCCGACCAGGAGGCGCTCGCCGTGCGCACCCGCGCACGACTGCTGGACTCGACTGGTCATGTTGCCGTCATCCTCGATGACATCACGGAGTCGCGTCGGGTCGAGGCGGTGCGTCGCGACTTCGTCGCCAACGTCAGCCACGAACTCAAGACGCCCGTCGGCGCGCTGCACGTGCTCGCCGAAGCGGTCGCGGCGGCCAGTGAGGACCCGGTTGCCGTGCGCCGCTTCGCCTCCCGGATGGCCCGCGAGTCCGATCGGCTCGCCCGGCTGGTCCAGGAGATCATCGACCTGTCCCGGCTACAGGGCGCCGAGCCGCTGCCGGACCTGCGCCCGCTGCTCACCGGCGACCTGCTTGCCGAGGCGGTCGACCGCAACCGGCTGCTCGCGCAGGCCCAGGAGATCTCCCTCGCGGTGATCGGCAATGGCGCCCTGCGGGTGCTCGGGGACGAGGGGCAGCTGGTCACCGCGGTCGCGAACCTGCTGGAGAACGCGATCAGTTACTCCCCGCGGGGCACCCGCATCGTGCTCGGCATGCGCCGCAGTGGCACGACGGTCGAGATCTCGGTGGCCGACGAGGGCATCGGTATCGCGGAGAAGGATCTTGAGCGGGTCTTCGAGCGGTTCTACCGGGCCGACCCCGCCCGTTCCCGCGCCACCGGCGGCACCGGCCTCGGTCTTGCGATCGTCAAGCACATCGCGACGAACCACGGCGGCGCCGTCACCGTGTGGAGTGCCGAGGGCACCGGGTCGACGTTCACCATCCGCCTGCCCCTGTTCACCGACGCCGTCCCGCCCGACTCGTCCGTCCGGGCTGCCGCCGCGGCGGCAGCGGATGCCGCGGGAGAGACGACGGTGGACGTCGGGAAGGACCGGTCCACGGCGGCTCTCGACGGCCAGCGGGGTCAGAGCGATCATGAAGCTGGGTTCCGGGGGGAACACGGGAAGCGGTCCGGGTCGGCCGGTCCGTCGGATGGGACGTGGGGAGCGATCGGGTGACCCGGCTGCTGGTGGTCGAGGACGAGGAGTCGTTCTCCGACGCGTTGTCGTTCATGCTGGAACGAGAGGGTTTCGAGGTGGGCGTCGTCGCGGACGGCCCGAGTGCCCTGGCGGAGTTCGATCGCCGCGGTGCCGACCTGGTCCTGCTCGACCTCATGCTGCCGGGGCTGTCCGGCACCGAAGTGTGCCGCACGTTGCGGACCCGTTCGAGTGTGCCGATCATCATGCTCACCGCCCGGGACAGCGAGATCGACAAGGTGCTGGGCCTGGAGCTGGGCGCGGACGACTATGTCACCAAGCCGTTCTCGTCCCGCGAGCTCGTCGCCCGGATCCGGGCGGTGCTGCGTCGTCGCTCGGAGACGGAGGAGGTCTCGGACACGACGCTGGAGGCCGGACCGGTGCGGATGGACGTCGAACGGCACGTCGTCACGGTCGAGGGCGCGATGGTGACCCTGCCGCTGAAGGAGTTCGAGCTGCTGGAGATGTTCCTGCGTAACGCCGGGAGGGTACTCACGCGGGGGCAGCTGATCGACAGGGTGTGGGGGTCCGACTATGTGGGCGACACCAAGACCCTGGACGTACATGTCAAGAGGCTTCGGACGAAGATTGAGCGCGAACCCGGGAACCCCCGTCATCTCGTGACGGTGCGGGGCCTGGGCTACAAGTTCGAGCCGTGACCGCTGGCCGGTCCCGGCGGAGGGGCGGTGTTCGGGTGCTCGGTGGCGTTCGCGCGACGGGCTGGTTTCCGCTCGGGTCGCATCGCGGGGCCTCGCGGTCGGGGGCCGGCGGGTCGGACCGGGCGGCGACCGGGTCCGGGACCGGGACGGCGCAGCCGACCGAGCCGACCGGCCCGGCTGGGGCGGCTGGGACTTCGGGGGCAGAGCCGCCGGAATCGCCTACGTCGGGCGCCGACGCGCAGAGCTGGGCCGTGGCGGCGCTGGAAGGCTCGGTGCCGCTGGAAGGCTCGGTGCCGCTGGAAGGCTCGGTGCCGCTGGGCGACGCGGTGCTGTCCGATGGTGCGGTGCTGTCCGATGGTTCGGTGGCATCCGGCGGTTCCGCGGCATCCGCTGGTTCGGTGGCATCCGGCGGTGCCGCGGTGCCCGGTGCCGCCATCGCCGTCGGACCGGCCGTGGGGCCGGTTGCCGGAACGGGGTCTGCGCAGGCGGGGTGCCTGGTGCTGCCCGGTGCCGCCGTCGGGCCACTGCCGGCAGGGCCGCATCCCGGCCCGATGCGGATGGGTGTGATCGACATCGGCTCGAACACGGTGCATCTGCTGGTCGTCGACGCCCACCGGGGCGGGCAGCCGCAACCGGCGGCCAGCGTCCGGGTGCCCCTGCGGCTCGTCGAGCTGCTCGAGGCCGACGGTTCGCTGGGCACCGAGGGAGAGCAGGCGCTCACCGCCTGCGTGCGGGACATGCGCGAGCAGGCCGAGGCGCTGGGAGTGCAGGATCTCGCGGCGTTCGCGACCTCGGCGTTGCGCGACGCGAGCAACGGTGACCAGGTGCTCGCCCGGGTCCGCACGGCGACCGGGGTCGCCATCGGCATGCTGTCCGGCGAGGAGGAGGCCCGGCTCACCTTCCTGGCCGCGCGCCGCTGGTTCGGCTGGAGCGCCGGGCGCCTGCTGGCCCTCGACATCGGTGGCGGCTCGCTGGAGATCGGCGCCGGCGTGCACGAGGATCCCGAGGTCGTCGCCTCACTGCCGCTGGGCGCGAGTCGGCTTACCCGCGACTGGCTCGCCGCCGCCGGTGAGGACCCGCCGCGGCGGGCCGATCTCGCCGAGCTGCGGAGGTACGTACGGGCCCAGATCGCGCCGGTCGTCGGCACGATCTACCATCTCGGCGAGCACACCCGGGTGGTGGCGACGTCGAAGACGTTCCGCTCACTGGCCCGGATCGCCGGTGCCGAACCGTACAGCCGTGGCCCTTACACCCGTCGGGTCCTGCGTCGCGACGGCCTCGCGGATGTGGTGGCAAAGGTGACCCGGATGTCCGTCGAGGAACGGGCGGCGCTGGCCGGAGTGTCGGCGAGCCGGGCCGGGCAGCTCGTCGCGGGCGCGATCGTGGCAGCCGAGGCGCTCGATCTGTTCAGCGTCGAAGAGGCGGAGATCTGTCCCTGGGCGTTGCGGGAAGGAGTCATCCTGCGGCGGCTCGACTGGCTCAACTCCGGCTGACATCATCGGCACATAAAGGTGAAAAGGTACTTTTTGGTTGTGGGTCGACGGGCCGGATGCGATGATGATCTGATGTGGCCGTTGTCGCGTGCGATGTCGGGCTATGTGCTTTCGGTTGATGAGCCGCGCCATGGGCGAACCCGCGGCGATGGCCTAGCCTGGACGAGGAAGGCAGCTGTCGGCTCCGGCCGTCGGCTCCTACGGCAGGGAGAGGGATTGCGGGCGAGGCGTCTGAACGCACGGCCGGCCGATTCGGCCCGGTCGGATGCTGCCGGTCCGCCCCCGCCCTCCCAGCCCTCCCAGCCCTCAGTGCCGCTTCCCGAGCCGCCCTCCGCCAGCTCGGCACCGGTATCGGCAGCGGCGACCGATGGTGGGCGGGGAGCCGGGTTGTCGTCCGGGCGCAGCGCCGGTCCGGCCATCGTGACGTCGCGGCGGGAGACCGGTCCGGCCCTGCGGGTGCCCACGGCGCGGGTGGCGCTGTCCACCGCGTCCACGTATCCGGAGTCGACGGCGTCCGCCTTCGAAATGGCCGCCCGGCTCGGGTACGACGGCGTCGAGATCATGGTCTGGACGGATCCGGTCAGCCAGGATCCGCAGGCCCTGCGCCGGCTGGTCGACTACCACGGGATACCGATCCTGGCGGTGCATGCGCCGTGTCTGCTGCTCACCCAACGGGTCTGGGGCAGCGACCCGTGGGCCAAACTCGTGCGCGCCCGCAGCGTCGCCGAGACCCTCGGCGCCTCGACGGTCGTCGTCCACCCGCCGTTTCGCTGGCAGCGCGACTACGCGCGTGAGTTCATCACCGGCATCGAGCGGATGGCGGGGGAGACCGACGTCCGGTTCGCCGTCGAGAACATGTTCCCGCTGCGCGCCCGCGGCCGGGAGGTCTCCGCCTACGCGCCCGACTGGTCACCCGTGGACGACGACTACGCCCACGTCACCCTCGACCTGTCCCATACCAGCGTGTCCCGCTCCGATGCCATGGCGATGGCCGGCCAGCTCGGCGAACGGCTCGTCCACGTGCACATGGCCGATGGCGTCGGCTCGGCCAAGGACGAGCATCTCGTCCCGGGACGGGGCGCCCAGCCCTGTGCCGAACTGCTCGAGCTGCTCGCCACCGGCGGGTTCGACGGCACGATCGTCGTGGAGATCAACACCAGGCGGGCCGAGTCCCGGGTGCAGCGGGAGGCCGACCTCGCCGAGGCACTGGCCTTCACCCGCCTGCACTTCGCCGCCCCCGCGCTCACGATCGCCCCGGGCGCCGCCGTCCGGCCGTAGCCCCCGGTGAGGGGCTGACACGGCACGGGGCGCTCGGCACAATCAGGCCGTGACCCGCGCCCGCACCGCCACCGGCTCGATCTTCGACGAGCTGGCGGACGCCTACGCGGCGACCCGGCCCGGGTATCCGGAGCAGATCCTGCTCGACATCGAGCGCATTCTCGGCCGCCCGTTGTCCGGTGCGGACGTCGTCGACGTCGGCGCGGGCACGGGTATCGCCACGCGTCTGCTGCGCCAGCGTGGTGCCCGGGTCCTGGCGGTCGAACCCGGGCCGGAGATGCTCGCCCGGCTGCTCGCCGCCACCCCCGGGCTGCCCGCCGTGCGAGGCGACGGCGAAGCGCTCCCGCTGCGCACCGGCACGGTCGACCTGGTCTGTTACGCCCAGGCCTGGCACTGGGTCGACGTTCCGGTCGCGGCGGGCGAGGCGGCCCGGGTGCTGCGCGGCGGCGGCGCACTTGCGGTCTGGTGGAACGACGTCGACGCGTCGGACGCGCGCTGGTGGCAACGTCAGCAGGACCGGCTCGAGCGGATGAGCCCCGGCTACCGGCGCGACTACCGCACCCGTCCGTACGCCGACGAGCTGCGCTGGACGGGCCATTTCGAGGAGGTCGTCACGCTCACCGGGCGGTGGCAGCGGCGCATCGCCATCGACGACTACCTGACCTGGCAGCGTTCGAAATCCTACGTCGCGGCCATCGGTGACGATCTTGAAGACTACCTTGCGGCCGAGCGGCACAGCGTCCTGCGCGCCTTTCCGGACGGGATCGTGATCGAACCCTTCCGCACCCTGCTGGTCGTCGCCCGACTTCCGGGCCGGCCCGAGTCGCTCGAGTGACCTGAGGCCGCCCGAGTGACCTGAACGCTGGAACGGTCCGAGCGGGCGGAGCACGTGGAGCACCTGGAGCAGGCAGTGGACGGTGATTCTGGCCCGATCCCGACAGGCCGTCCAGCTGACGGTCTGTCGGGTACCCCCGTACCGGGCTCTCCCGGAGTGCGCCGGATAAGCACCGGGTAACCCTGTAGGGTATCTGTTTGATTTCTGATGGGTAATTGTTTGTAATGAATCGAATACCCCGTGTTGATTTGGTCGGGGTGATTCGCTATCGATTTCGGTCTCGTTTGGCGATCCGTTAGTCTTGCCGCGATCGCGGGGTGGGGTCGTACTTCGCCGGTGTGGCGGTGGGCGGTGGGCCGTGGGCCTTTTCCGTGCCCTGCTTCCGGCGCGGCGCGGCCGTGCACGGCCCATCCCGCCGTCGTGCGCCCACCCGGACGTAGGGCGCCGCCCGTCGGCGTGCCGGTGGAGGAGGCGACGGCCATTATGCGGGGTACTGCGAACCGAAGCGCCGTGGATGACGCCCCCCGGGAACGGCCCCTCGGGCCGTCCTCGGCGGTACGGGTGACCGCGCAGGCGCACCACCGAACTGCTGGCTCACCGAGCCGGGCCGGGCGGGGTACGTCGGCGAGCCACGGCGGCGAGCGCCACGGCGGCGCCGGGCACAGAGGCGAGCCGCGAGTCGGCGGACGGCACGGTGGGGAGCGGACCGGCGACAGGACGAGAGCCGCCGGCACGGCCGCGGCCAGGGATACCGCCGATGTCGCGGCCAGGGACGCCGCCGACGCGGCCGCGAAGTTCGCCTACAGTCCGGCGCTCGACGGTATGCGGGTGATCTGCATCTATGTCATCCTCGCCGGTCACATGGGCGCAATCCGGGCCAGCAACGTCGCGGTGGACGTCTTCTTCGTCCTCAGCGGTTTCCTGATCACGGCTCTGCTTCTGGCCGAACGCCATCGGACCGGAACGGTCTCGATCGGTCGCTTCCTGGTGCGCCGCGCCTTCCGGCTCATGCCGGCGATGTGGGTCTACCTGCTCGTCGGACTTGCCGTGACGGTGGCGTTCAAATGGGACGACACCGCGTTCCGTGACGACTATATCGGCAGTGCGACATCCGCCTTCTTCAATGTGAACAACTGGTACAAGGTCCTGCACCCGGCGGCAGGTGGTCGCTGGCTCGCCCACGTCTGGTCGCTCTCCCTGGAGGAGCAGTTCTACCTGCTGTGGCCGGCGCTGTTCGTGGTGGTGACCCGGTCCGCGCGGCTGCGCCCGCACCTGAGCATCATCCTGGCCGGCCTGATTGCGCTGGTGGCCGGCTGGACGTACGTGGTGGCCAGCGATGGCGCGCCGCACTCCCGCGTCTATCTGGCCCTCGACACCCACGTCGCGCCGTTGCTGGTCGGCTGCCTGCTCGCCGTCTGGCGTGACGCCCGGCTGCGGGCTCTGTCCCGGGCCGAGGACCTGACCCCGCCCGTCCCGCCCGCCGGCTCCGGATCCTCCCGGCGGTCCGGGTCCTCGGCCCGCTCCGGGGCCTCCGACGCGTCGTCGCCCATCCCGTCCGTGTCGAAGGGGCAGGGGCGGCGTCGGCGGCATGCCTCGCGTGGTCAGATGGGCGGTGGCGCTGCTGACGGTCGTGCTGCCGATGGTCGCGTCGCTGCCAGGCAGACCGTGACCGCGGCGGTAGCGCAACGCTGGCCGGCGGGGCGGCGCATCGCCGCGCTGGGGCTGGCCGCCGCGATCGGGCTGATCGTGTTCGCCCTCGCCGGTCCGAACAAGAACGTGCATGACGCGAACTGGCTCGACCGCGCCGCCTACCTGCCGAGCGCGCTGTTGGCCGCGATCGTCGTCCTGAGCGCGGACCTGCGCCGGGACGCTGCCTGGGTCCGGCTGCTCGGCCGTCCGCGGATGGCGTTCCTCGGCAAGATGACCTTCAGTATCTATCTGTGGCACTACCCGGTGATCTCGGCCGCCAGCGGGCAGCTCGTGCCGCGGATCGGGCTGTGGCCGTCGGTGGTCTGCGCGGCGGTGATCAGCACGTGCATCGCCTACTTCTCCCATCGCCTCGTCGAACGGCCGGCGCAGCGCGCCCGTCCTGCCTGGGCGGACACCCCCCGCGGTCCGGCCAGGGCGACGCACACCGTCGGCGCGGGCGTCGCCGCCGTGGCGGAGCCGGCCTCTGCCGCGGCACCGGTCCATGCACCGGCGCGCGCCTATGCGCCGGCGCCGCGGGAGCCCCATCCCGGTGGGTGGTTGGAGGAGACTGCCCGGCTCCGCTGGCGATGGGAATCCGCGGACGGTGGCCAGGCGTATGAGCGGGCTGATGCTGTCCGGACCGGTGAGGACACCATCCAGCTCGGTGGCCGGAGGGGTACCCGAGGGCCGGACCGGGCCAGTCCATGGCCCGGCGAGCCGGAGACCGACGACATCTGGGTGGACGAGGGCTATGCGCGTACCCCCGCCGGGTACGCCGACTACTCCGAACAGACCAGTCCGAGTGCTACCGACCGTGGCTATGACGCCCCTGGTCAGGCGGCTGGGCCACCTGACCATCCGATGCGTGATCACTATTGGCCCGGATCCGGCTGGGATCCGGTGACCGGCCCGAGTCGGCCTCCGGCTGATCCGGCGTACCTGGAGGAGAGGTACCCCGGCGAGCTGATCGTCCAGGCCCGTGCGACGGATGCCCGTGCGACGGATACCCATGCGCTCGCGGGCGACTCCTGGTACCCGCCGCGGACCGTCGCGCGTCGAACCTCCGCTCCGTGACCTGCTCCGTCCACGGCGGCTCCGGCCGTGGCCGGGTCTGGCCGACTGCGGGTGATGCCCTGGTGGGCCATACTCTCCAGGCCGACGAGGTGGACGAGGTGGACGAGGACTCAGGGAAGGGACGTTCATGGTCATCGGGGTCATGGGGGCAGGCCGGCTCGGGGGTGCGGTGCTCGCGGGTCTGCTCGCGTCCGGGCACGCCGCCGGGGACATCATCGTGGCGGAGAAGGACGCGGCTCGGGCGGCCGACGTCGCGGATCAACACGGGGTGGTGGTTCATCCACCGACGGTTGTCGCGGCGCGGGCGGACGTGCTGCTGATCGTGGTCAAGCCGCAGGATGTCACCGTCCTGCTCACCGAGATCGCCCCGCAGGTGGGCGCCGGCACCCTGGTCGTCTCCCTCGCGGCGGGGGTGACGACCACGGCGATCGAGCAGTGTCTGCCGTCGCGACCGCCGGTTATCCGGGTCATGACCAACACTCCGCTGCTCATCGGTGAGGCGATGTCCGCAATCTGCGCCGGTCAGCACGCTGGCCAGGAGCATCTGGCGACGGCCGAGGCGCTGCTCGCGCCGGTCGGGCAGGTCGCCCGGGTGGGCGAGGCACAGCTCGACGCGGTGACCGCGCTGTCGGGCAGCGGTCCGGCGTACTTCTTCTACCTGGTCGAGGCGCTGGTCGAGGCGGGAGTGCTGCTCGGGCTGCCACGTGCGCTGGCCACGCAGCTCGTTACCCAGACCGCGACGGGCTCCGCGCTGATGCTGCGGGAGACCGGTGAGCACCCCGCGTTGCTGCGCGAGGCGGTGAGCTCACCGGCCGGCACGACCATTGCCGCCCTGCGCCAGCTGGATCGTGCGGCGGTGCGCGCGGCGCTGATGGACGCATGCCAGGCCGCCAGCGATCGCTCGCGTGAACTCGGCCAGGCCTAGCCGGTCGGCTTCGCTCGTGGCAGCCCGGAGCACCGGGCTCCCGTGTTTGCCCGCCGCGGCGGGTAGGCTCGCTCGGTAACCTCCTCAACATAGATCGGTCGGGTACGTGGGCTCAGTCATCAAGAAGCGTCGTAAGCGGATGGCCAAGAAGAAGCACCGCAAGCTGCTCAAGCGCACGCGCGTCCAGCGCCGCAACAAGAAGTAGGCACGGTCTGCCGTCTCGCTCCTGCGATCCCGCTCGTCCGAGCTTGTCCGTCGGAGCTTGTCCGTCGGACGAGCCGGCCGCCCGCGTTCAGCGCGGGCGCCCGCCTGCTTCACCCGATCCACCGTCACCACCCCGTCGCAGCTCTGCGCGTGACTGGGGTGGTGTCTCGTGCCGCTTGCTTCGTGGCGCCGCGTGCATCTTATGATCCTTGTAACTCTGGGTGACATATGCCCTGTGTGCGCTGCGTCGGTTGTGCATTTCGTGTGCCCTGCGCGTTTTTTTTGCGTGCGTCGCGCGTGTTGTGCGGGTTGTGCATCGGAGAGGGTTCGGCATATCGCTCTACGTGCTCCTGCGATTGCGGTGTGGCAGGCTAGTGCCACAGGTGGCGTTGCCGCCTGCTGACGCGGGCTGGGGAGTGGGATGGCGAATTCGTGGATCAACTTCCTGTCCGACTACGGCGTGGACGATGCCTGCGTCGGGGTCTGTCATGGCGTGATCGCCCGGCATGCTCCGTTGGCCCGGGTGCTTGATCTCTGCCACGCGATTGCTCCGCAGGACGTGGGGCATGCGGCCATCACCCTCGCGGATGCGGTGGGTTATCTGCCGACCGGTATCCATCTCGTCGTCGTCGAGCGCCTCGATGCGGACGGCTACACTCGGGGGATCGCGGTGCGCGCGGCTGATGGCTCCGTGTTCGTCTGCCCGGACAACGGTGTGTCCTCGCTGGCCTGGGATGCGCGTGGCGGGATCGCCGAGGTGCGCGAGATCGCCAATCGCGAGCTGTGGCTGCCGTTGCCGACCGCCGTTTTCCGCGGTCGTGACGTATATGCGCCCGTGGCGGCACGGCTCGCGGCGGGTCTCGACCTGGCACGGGTCGGGCCGCGGCTCGACCCCGTGAGCCTGACCCAGTTCCGTCCCCGCACCTGTGCCGTTAACGACGACCACGTCCACGGCGAGGTCGTGTCGATCGATCATTTCGGCAACCTCTCGCTCAACATGACGCGGATCGATCTGGAGGCCGCCGGCATCCTCCTCGGCGATCCCGTGGAGGTTCGTGCTGGTAGCCGGGTCATGCGCCTGACCTTCACCCACACGTACGGCGAGGTACCCCGAGGTGGAGTCACCATCTGCGAGGATGCACTGCGGCGCGTGATGATCGCCGTGAACTGTGGGCGCGCCTGTGACGTGCTGCGGCTGCGTCGCGAGGACGCCGTCGTCGTCGGCCAGCTCCCTCGAGAGGCAGCTCCTTTTCACATCATCCGTGATCTGCCGCTGCCCGTCTGACCGACCTGGTCCGTCTGGCTCGTCTGCTCCGTCTGCTCCGTCCGTTCCGCCCGGTCGGGTCGGCTGTTCGGCGGTACAAGGTGGCTACCGAGAGTAGTTGACACGCCCGTGTTCCCTTACGCTGTGCAGCGAATGCGGCGTGTGTAGGCGTACGATGACGATGACGATGGCAGAGTCACGGGCGTCTGGCGAACACTCGGTGGGCGTCTGGTGGTCCGCGGGGGACCTCACGAGTAACAGCAAGGGCAACGTGGCACGTCACCGCGTCGGAGCCGGGCCGCTCCGAGGGGCCAGCTATCGGCGCGCGGGGGCTCGTGCACGCGGGGCGAGGCGGGGAGACTGCGATGAGACCACGCCGGGTGTTGGTGACCGGAGTCGCCCGCCCGCTGGGCGCCGAGGTTGCCTCCGTGCTGGCAGCGGATCCCGAGATCGAGGCGGTGGTCGGGGTGGACATCGCCGTTCCCGAGGTTGATCTCGGTCGCACTCACTTCGTGCGAGCTGACATTCGACACCCGCTGATCGCCAAAGTGATCTCCGCGACGGGTATCGACACAGTGCTGCATCTCAACGTCATTGCGACACCGCTCGGGGCCGGTGGTCGGGCGGCGATGAAAGAGACGAATGTAATCGGCACAATGCAGCTGCTTGCAGCCTGCCAGAAGTCGACGACGGTCACCAGGCTCGTGGTGAAGTCCACCACCGCGATCTACGGTTCCTCCTCTCGGGATCCCGCACTGTTCACCGAGGATACGCAACCACGTTCGCTGCCCATGGCCGGTTACGCGAAGGATGCCGTCGAGGTCGAGGGGTATGTACGTGGGTTCAGTCGACGCCGGCCCGACATCGCGGTCACGGTGCTTCGTTTCACCAACATCCTCGGCCCGCACTCCGACAACGCTCTAGGCAGTTTCTCGTGGATCTTGACTGCCGGGTAGGCTTCATGATCCATGGTTGGTCGGCATGAGATCACCGACAT
>NZ_JAMQQG010000250.1 GCF_023716925.1 Frankia sp. R82 | reverse complement strand
TTGGCAAGTCCTCCCTGCTCGGCGCCTACACGTTCGACCGGCTGCGCACGGTCTCGGCGGCGGGCCGCGCGGCGCCGGTCGGCGAGCTCGTCGTCGTCGTGGACGAGGCGAGCCTGCCGCTGGCCACGGCCGAGGTCGACCGGGCCGTGGTCACCACGGCGGCGGTCCGGCTGGTCCGGGACCTGGTGAACACCCCACCGAGCCACCTGTCGCCCACCCTGCTCGCCGACCTGGCCCGCGAGCAGGCCGGAGCCGCCGGGGTCGAGGTCGAGGTGCTGGACGAGACGGCGCTGGCCGAGGGCGGGTACGGCGGGATTCTCGGGGTCGGCCAGGGGTCGGCGAACCCGCCGCGGCTGATCCGGCTCGCATGGCGCGGCGACGATGCCGAGCACCCGGCGCTCGCGCTGGTCGGCAAGGGCATCACGTTCGACTCCGGCGGCCTGTCGCTCAAGCCGTCGACGGCGATGGAGTGGATGAAGACCGACATGGCGGGCGCGGCGGCGGTGCTCGCCGCGGTGATCGCCATCGCCCGGCTCCGACTGCCGATCACCGTGGTCGGTTGGCTGCCGTGCGCGGAGAACATGCCCTCGGGCGCGGCGATCCGCCCGTCCGACGTGCTGACGATGCGCGGCGGCAGGCGGGTCGAGGTGCTCAACACCGATGCCGAGGGCCGGCTCGTTCTGGCCGACGCGCTGGTCCGCGCCGCCGAGGAGTCCCCGGCGATGATCGTCGACGTGGCCACGCTGACCGGCGCCCAGATCGTCGCGCTCGGCATGCGCACCAGCGGGCTGATGGGCCGCGGGGACGCCCTGGACGCGGTCGCGACCGCGGCGGCGGACGCCGGGGAGAGCGTCTGGCCGATGCCGCTGCCGCCGGAGCTGCGCAAGGGCCTGGACTCGACCGTCGCCGACCTGGCCAACGTCGCGCCGGGCGGCAACCGCGAGGGCGGGATGCTGGTGGCCGCCCACTTCCTCGGAGCCTTCGTCGCCGAGGACGTCGCCTGGGCGCACCTTGACATCGCAGGTCCCTCGTGGAACGGCGGTGAGCCCTATGGGCACACACCCAAGGGCGGGACCGGCGTGATCGTCCGCACTCTCGTGCAGCTCGCCGAGAACCAGGCCAACCACACCGGTTGAGGACGTCGCGGCCCGATCCGGGCGCATTCGCATCCGATACCACACCCGCACCCGCATCGGCCCGCGCCTCCTGCGGGCGCACGCGACGTATTGCACTCCCCCATCCGAGCGGCCGGTGGGTGGCGGCGTGAAAGACTGGGCTCGGACCGACGTGATGCGACAGTCGTGGCCCCAGAACGCCGGCCCAGCAGGCGATGGCCCAGCAGACGGTGGCCCACCGGCGGCAACGTCGTCCGACGCCGTCGTCTCGTGCCGGGCCAGCCAGTCCGGCGCGGTTCGTGAAGTCAACGAGAAGGGACCCAAGGCGTGGCGGACTCAGCGGCCGGTCCCGTCGACCTGGTCGTCCTCGGTGGTGGCAGCGGCGGGTACGCCGCCGCACTGCGCGCCGCCGAACTCGGCCTGCGCGTCGCCCTGATCGAGAAGGACAGGCTCGGCGGCACCTGCCTGCACCGAGGATGCATTCCGACCAAGGCGCTGCTGCACTCGGCGGAGATCGTCGACTCCATCAACGACAGCGAGTCCTTCGGGATCCGCTCGACCCTCGACGGCATCGACATGGCGAAGGTCCACGCCTACCAGGACTCGGTCGTCGCGGGCCTGTTCAAGGGGCTGACCGGGCTGATCCGCTCGCGCGGCATCGAGGTCATCGAGGGATTCGGCCGGCTGGTCTCCCCGACCGCGGTCGCCGTCGGGGACCGGGTGGTCTCCGGTCGCCATGTGCTGCTCGCCACCGGCTCGCAGCCCAAAACGCTGCCCGGGCTGGAGATCGACCACGAACGGGTGATCACTAGCGATGACGCGCTGACGCTCGACCGGGTGCCCGCCTCCGTCGTCGTGCTCGGCGCCGGGGCGATTGGCTGCGAGTTCGCCTCGGTCTGGCGCTCCTACGGCGCCGACGTGACGATCGTCGAGGCGCTGGCGCATCTCGTCCCGCTCGAGGACGAGTCCAGCTCCCGGCTGCTGGAGCGGGCGTTTCGCAAGCGCGGCATCGGGCTGGAACTCG
Source organism: Frankia sp. R82 (assembly GCF_023716925.1). Classification (GTDB taxonomy): domain Bacteria; phylum Actinomycetota; class Actinomycetes; order Frankiales; family Frankiaceae; genus Frankia. Next base: position 4,026 of record NZ_JAMQQG010000250.1, on the reverse strand, counting down.
GCGCCCGGTTCGCCGGGGTGAAGACCACCGACCACGGCGTGACGGTGTCACTGGAGAGCGGCACGACCATCGACGCGGAGCTGCTGCTCGTCGCGGTGGGCCGCGGACCGGTGTCGGCCGGCCTCGGTCTGGAGGAGGTCGGGGTCGCCACCGACCGCGGCTACGTCCTGGTCGACCGTGAGCTGCGCACCAACATCCCGACCATCTCCGCACTCGGCGATCTGCGCCCCGGTCCGCAGCTCGCCCACGTCGGTTTCGCCGAGGGCATCTACCTCGCCGAACGGCTCGCCGGGCGCAACCCCGTGCCGGTGGACCACGACAACATCCCCCGCGTCACCTACTCCCATCCCGAGGTCGCCTCGGTGGGGCTCACGGTGGCCGCGGCCCGGGAACGGCACGGCGAGATCCGCACCTTCACCTACAACCTGGCCGGTAACGGCAAGGCCCAGATCCTGCGGACCGCCGGCGCGGTGACCCTGGTGGCGCTGCCCGGCGGTCCCGTGGTCGGCGTGCACATGGTCGGCGACCGGGTCGGCGAACTGATCGCCGAGGCGGAGCTCATCACGAACTGGGAGGCCGAACCCGCCGAGGTCGCCCAGCTCATCCATCCGCATCCCACCCTGTCGGAGGCGCTCGGCGAGGCTCATCTCGCGCTGGCCGGCAAACCACTGCACGTCCACGGCTAGCCGCGGCCGCGGGTCGCCCAGCTGGCCACGGACCCCGCATCCGGCCACCGACGCAACAGACGTACCACCGCTGGCAGACACCACCGCCAGTGTGCCCACACCCCAGCACGCAACGACACGGCATCAAACGCTCCGGCCGGCCGCTCGCGCGGTGCATGCCGGTTGCGACGAAGGAGTCGTTCCAGCATGTCTGTATCTGTCACGATGCCCCGGCTCGGGGAAAGTGTCTCCGAGGGAACCGTCACCCGTTGGCTGAAGCAGGAAGGCGAGCGCGTCGAGGCCGACGAGCCGCTCCTCGAGGTCAGCACGGACAAGGTCGACACCGAGATCCCCGCCCCGGCCTCCGGCGTCATCAGCTCGATCAAGGTTGCCGAGGACGAGACCGTCGAGGTCGGCGTCGAGCTCGCGGTCATCGATGACGGGTCCGGCGGTTCCGCCCCCGCCGCCGAGGCCGAGTCGCCCGCGGCGCCGGAGCCCGAGCCGGAACCCGAGCCGGCCCCCGCGCCGCCCCCGCCCCCGGCGCCGGCAAAGCCCGCAGCAGCGGCCCCCCCGCCGCCGCCCGCGCCCAAGCCCGCCCCGCCCGCACCGGCTCCGCAGCCGGTGCCCGCCCAGGCGGCCAGTGCCCCGGCGTCTACCACCGCCGCGAACGGCGACGGTGGCATCGGCCGTTACGTCACCCCGCTCGTGCGCAAGATGGCCGTCGAGCTCGGCGTCGACCTGGCCGACGTCGCCGGTACCGGTCCCGGCGGTCGGATCACCAAGCAGGACATCCAGGACGCGGCCCGTTCCGGCGGCGCCCCGGCCACGCCGTCGAGCTCCGCCCCGGCCCCCGCTCCCGCCGCGACGTCCGCCCCGACCGCGCCGTCCGTGGCCCCGGCCACGCCGTCCGCGGCCCCGGCCACGCCGGTGAGCTCCGCCCCGGCCCCCGTACGCGGGCGCACGGAGAAGCTCTCCCGGCTGCGGGCCCTGGTCGCCCGCCGGATGGTGGAGTCGCTGCAGATCAGTGCGCAGCTGACCACCGTCGTCGAGGCGGACGTCACCCGCATCGCGAAGCTGCGTGATCGGGCCAAGGCCGGCTTCGCCGCCCGCGAGGGCCTCAAGCTGTCGTTCCTGCCGTTCTTCGCGCTTGCCACCTGCGAGGCGCTGCGCGAGTTCCCGCAGCTCAACGCCAGCATCGACGTGGACGCCGGGACGGTGACCTACCACGGTGAGGAGAACCTCGGCATCGCCGTGGACTCCGAGCGTGGGCTGGTCGTGCCGGTCATCCACAGCGCGGGCAACCTGAACCTGACCGGCCTGGCCCGCAAGATCGACGATCTGGCCAGCCGCACCCGCGCGAACAAGATCTCCCCGGACGAGCTCGGTGGCGGCACGTTCACCCTCACCAACACCGGCAGCCGGGGCGCCCTGTTCGACACGCCGATCCTCAACCAGCCGCAGGTCGGCATCCTCGGCACCGGCATCGTGGCCAAGAAGCCGGCGGTCATCGACGACCCAGACCTCGGCGAGATCATCGCGGTGCGTTCCACGGTCTACCTGTCGCTGACCTACGACCACCGCATCGTCGACGGCGCGGACGCCGCCCGCTTCCTCACCTTCATCAAGCGGCGGCTCGAGGAAGGTGCCTTCGAGGCCGACCTCGGCCTCTAGCCACGGGGATCCCGGACCGGCCCGGGATCCGGACCACGGGCGCACCTCGTGGCCGGTCGGCTCGCGTTGTCGACGGCGACCGGCCACGATGGTCAACCATGCGCATCGTGGTGACCGGGGCGTCCGGTCTGATCGGCTCGGCGCTCGTGCCCGCCCTGCGTGACGACGGGCACGAGGTGGACGTGTTGGTCCGCCGGCCACCCCGCGCCCACGGCGAGATCCGCTGGGATCCGGGCGCCGGGCGCCTCGATCCGGCGACGCTGGCCGGCGTCGACGCCGCCGTCCACCTGGCCGGCGCCGGCATCGGCGATCACCGCTGGACCGCGTCCTACCAGCGGACCCTGCGGGACAGCCGGATCGACGGCACCGGTCTGCTCGCCCGCACGCTCGCCGGGCTCTCCCCGCAACCGCGGGTGCTGCTGTCCGGCAGCGCCATCGGCTGGTACGGCACCGCCGCGGGCGGCGACACAGGTCCCCTCGACGAGTCGGCACCGGCCGGCGACGGCTTCCTCGCGCACCTGGTCGAGGACTGGGAGGCCGCCGCCCAGCCGGCTCGAGACGCCGGCATCCGGGTCTGCGCACTGCGCACCGGCGTCGTGCTCGCCGCGGACGGCGGGGCGCTTGCCCGGCAGCTGCCCCTGTTTCGCCTCGGCCTCGGCGGACGGCTCGGTTCCGGCCGGCAGTGGCTGAGCTGGATCACCCTGACCGATCAGGTCCGAGCACTGCGCTTCCTGCTGGAGGCCGGTCCCGGCGATGCGGTGGCGGGCCCGGTGAACCTGGTTGCGCCCGAGCCGGTGACCAATGCCCGGTTCACCGCGGCGCTCGCCAGCGCGCTGCATCGACCGGCGTTCGCCACCGTGCCACGGGTCGCGCTGCGGGTCGCCCTCGGCGGATTCGCCGACGAGGGGGTACTGGCCTCACAGCGGCTGTCCCCGACGGTGCTGACCGAGGCGGGCTTCCGCTTCACCCATCCAGGCATCGAAACGGCCCTGCGCGCGGTACTGGCCCGCCAGGCCTGACCCGCACCCACTCGGTCTGCGGCCTCGGCTGCTGACCTTGGCTGCCGACCTTGGCCGCCAGCCTCAGCTGGCGACGGTGAACGACTGCGACACCCGCCAGCCCGCGGCGGTGTGCACCAGCACGAGATCGCGCTGCAGGGGCGCCTTGGCGTCCTGGTGGCCGACGACCTGACCGCGGACGTCGAGGAAGTCGTAGGCCTCCAAGCGGTCGGTGACCCGCAGGGTGACCTGCTCGGAAGAGCTGGACCGTACCTGCAGGGCGAGGATCTCGGTGCGCAGCGGCGACGAGTGCGCCCCCCGGCCGACAATCGTGCGCATGAGCGCCACATCGTCGGTATAGGCCCGGCTGCCAGGTGCGTCCGAATCCGCCAGCGTCGCCTCCCGACCCTGTTCGAACGCCTTGCTGCGGGCCGTGTTGAGTCCGCCGAGCACGCCGCGCCAGACCTGCTCCGGCGAGCGGCCCGCGACCGGCGACGCCGTCGGCTGGCCCGCGGCCCCGGACGCCGTCCCGGCCGCACCGGACCCGACCGGGGCTGTGGCCGACGACGGGCCGGCGGGCGGGGCGCTGCTGGCCGGGCCGGCATCGTCGCCGGACGGACCGGTCAGCAGCAGCACGGCGGCCACCACCGCCACGAACAGGCCCACCCCGGCGATGACCGGAAACAGCCAGC
>NZ_JAMQQG010000249.1 GCF_023716925.1 Frankia sp. R82 | reverse complement strand
GCACCGCCCGCACCGCCCGCACCGCCCGCACCGCCCGCACCGCCCGCACCGCCCGCACCACCGTCGCGGTGCTGGCGGTCGGCCGCGCGCAGCTGTGCGACGAGAGACCCGATGTACCAGCGGCGGAACGCGACATGCTGCGGCGGTGACTCGACGGTGAGCAATCGGGCCGCCCGGGCGTAACCCTCGATCTCCTCGAGCGCCGCCAGATACTGCTCGGCGTCGGCTGCCGCGCTCGAGGGCAGGACGAGTTCCAGCGGCGTCCGGGGCTGCCCGCTCGCGGCCGCCGCCAGGGCCTGCCGTTTGATCGCCTGGCGCGGCCCGGCGAACCGGGTGGTGACGATCGTCAGCAGCTCGGCGAGCCGTTCGGGCACCGCCACACTCGTGCCCGACGCGGCGCCCCCGGCGGCCAGGGTGAACTCGCGGACCAGCCCGTCCACATGGTTCTTGGCGGCCAGCAGCAGATCGGTGGGCACATCACCGAGCCGGACGACATGCCCCGGCGAGGACGGCGGCGGACCGGTCACCGGCAGCATCTGTGGGCGAACCCCGCGGATGCCGGTAAGCCCGCGAACCGCCGCGGTGTGACCGTCCGTCTCGCTGTCGTTGTCACCGGCGGTGTCGGTGGGGCGGAACTCGGCCCAGACGACCTTGCCGGTGGGCAGCGGATCGACCCCCCAACGGCCGGACGCGGCGGCGACCAGCACCATCCCGCGACCGGTCAGGGCATCCCCGCCAGCCGGCGGACGCACCGGCAGGACCCGGCTTCCGTCAGCGACCTCGATCCGCAACGCCGCCCCACCCAGGCGGACGCGCACCTCGATCGGCGCGTCACCGTGCAGCAACGCATTGGTCGTCAGCTCGCTGAGGACGAGGCAGGCGTCATCCCTGAACGGCTCCCAGCGCCCACCGGCGAGCAGTTTCGCCACCGTCCGGCGCACCGTGTCAACACCGCCGGACCGGTCGTCCAGCCGAAGGACGACCACGCCATCCGCGTCGACCAGGTCGTCGGAACCGGCCGGGTGGTCGGAGCGGGCCGAGCCGTCGGAGCGGGCCGAGCCGTCGGAATCGGCCGGGTTGTCAGCAGCGGCCGAGCCGTCATAGCTGGCGGTGCCGTCGCTGGTGGCCGAGCTGTCTGCCCTGGCCCAGACGTTGGGTCCGTTCACACTGACCGGCCTCCCGCACCGGCCGGCCACCTCAGGATGCCGGCACCTAGACGGTCCGATGAGACGCCGCTGCCCGCACTGTCTCCGCGCCGTCCAGCATGCCAGAGAAGTCAGCGATTCCCGAGCGGACCGCCCGACCGGGGGTGTTCGGTGACGTACCCGCGCCGGGACGTGTCCACCTCGCCCACACGGACAGCAACCCGTCCGCCGCCTCCGCCACACCCGCTACGAGCCCCGACGCACGGCATGCCGGCCACCGGCCGTGCCCCACCCGGGCGGCACCGCCGCCCGTCGTGCGGCCGTTCGCCTTCGCCGCTCGGCTGGTCGCCTTTGGGATCGGACGGGTCGACTTCCTCGTTCGGCTGGTCGGCCTCGCCGTTGTCGGTAATGTTGAGCCGTTTACGTCCGATTGGTTTGTCGGGCGTCGAATCCGAGGAGCGGCACAGGTGAGTCTCAGCAAGCGGGCCCGGCAGTTCCAGGAAATGCTCGATGGTCGTGGGCTCGATCTGGAGGTGGTGGAGCTGTCGGACTCCACCCATACTGCCGACGACGCCGCCCGCGCCCTGGGCTGCGCGAAGGAACAGATCGTCAAGTCCCTGGTCTTTCGCAACACCGCGACCGATGGCCCCGTGATGGTGCTGGCCAGCGGCCCGAACCGGGTGGACGAGGCGAAGATCGCGGCCGTGCTCGGCAGCGAAATAGGCCGGGCGAACGCCGCCTACGTCAAACGGACCACGGGTTTCCCCATCGGAGGCGTCCCCCCGCTCGGCCACCGGGAGCCAATGCTCCTGTTCGTCGACGAGGACCTTCTACAGTATGACGAGGTCTGGGCCGCCGCCGGCACCCCCAACGCCGTCTTCCGCATTCCCGGCAAGATCACCAGCATTCTCGACGAGCACATCGTCCTCCCCGTAACCTGACCCGCCCCACCCCGCCGAAAGCGCGTGCCACCGGTCAGGGGAGGTCGACGACGATCACGGTGATGTTGTCGCCGCCGCCGGCGACCAGGGCCGCGGAGGTGAGATGCCGGGCGACGGCGAGGGGCGATGCGTCCGCGGGGAGCTCCTGAACGCGGGCGGCCAGTCGCTCCGGGGCGGACAGGTAGTTCCACAGCCCGTCACTGCACAGGATGAGACGACCGGATCCGGACGGCGTGCACGTGATGACATGCGGCACCGTGCCGGGGCTGGATGTGCCCAGCCACCGGGTGATGGTGTGGGAACCCGGGCCCGACTCGGCGGTCCCGGCCGGTCGCAGGCCGGCCCGCACGGCCTCGGCGGCCACGGTGTCGTCCCGGGTGAGCAGCTGCGGTCCGGACTGGTCGAGCAGGTAGGCGCGGCTGTCCCCGAGCCAACCGATGGTGATCTGCTCGGACGTGACGATCGCGGCGACGAAGGTGCAGGCCGGCGAGTCGTGGCTGTCGACGACGGAGGCCAGGGCACCTCGCTCGGCGGCGGCCGCGGCGGCCCGCAGCGCGCTCGGCTGCCAGGCGGTGCCAGGTCCGTCGCTTGGATGGCGACGGGGCCCCAGCGGACGTGTGTCGCCGGCTACGAAGTCCCCCCCGACGGTCGGCGCGTCGTCGTCCCCGACGTCACCCGCGTCCGCACCACCCGCATCCGCACCACCCACGGTGACGTCGCCCGCGAGGTGCGCGGCGACACCGCCGGTGGCAGGCACACCGTCCACGGGGGTACCTGGTCCGGCGCCGCCCGCGATGGCCTCGTCGGCGGGGAGCACGGCGGCGGACATGGTCGTCGCGATGTGGGCGAGCAGGTCGACGGCGTCACGGGCCGCGCGGACAGCGGCCGGACCGGAGCCGGGAGCCGTCGACACCCCGTCGCAGACCGCGGCGAGAGTGATCGACTCGGCGTGACCGGCCAGGCTGCCGTTGCCTGACGCGTAAGCCGACCCGTCAACGCGAGCCGACCCGCGGTCGGGGATGTCAGCTCCAGCTGGGACGGTGGCGTCGCTGCGGGCGGGGGGCAGCTGCACGGTGCGCAGGGCGTAGCCGTCCTCGTTGGTCTGGTGCACCAGACCGACGTTGCTGACGGCAGCAGCCGCGCCGAGATCGAGCTCGCCGTCGTCGCCGCCGTTTCCGACCATGGACGCGACGATGTCGACAGTCGGCGTGTCGTCGGTGACCGGCACGCTGTGGGCGTCCGGCGCGGTGCTGTCGGTGGGAGCCCGGTGAGCGACCGGCGCCGTGCCGTTCGCGGGCGAACCTGCCGGCGTCGGCGGAAGCGGCGGCGTGGGGGAGGCAGGAGAGGTCATGGGTGGCATCACAAAAGGGTTCGGGGGCGAATGCGGTTGGCGAGGTCCACCAGGCGGTGGCGTTCGGTGCGGGTGGGGGCGTGGCGGGCGAGGGTGCGGTAGGCGTGCTCCAGACCGAGGCGGACGGGCACGGGTTGCAGCGGAGTGCCGGCGATCTCGGTGCCCGGGTCGGGAGCCTGGGCGCCGGAGCGTAGCAGGCGCAGCGCATCGGTGAGCAGATCACGGGTCAGCTCTGCCCGGGTGGCCGCGGGCAGGTCCAGGTCGGCGAGGATGGCCGAGGCACTGCGCAGCCCGGCGAGGTTCGGCGTGGCCGGGTCGTCACCGGCCGAGCCGAGCGCCCGCACCAGGTGGATGCGTGACTGCACGTGATCGCCCGGCGTGGGCGACACCCGGCGGTAGGCCTCGAGGGCCCCGGTGCGGTCACCGGCGGCCAGCCGCAGCCGGGCCAGCCCGAACGCCGCGCTTGCGAAGCTGGTGTCCGTGCGGGAAACCAGGTCGTAGAGCACCCGGGCACGATCGTCGTTACCGGCGGACTCGGCGGTGACCGCGAGCGCGAGCTTCGGCGCAAGCTCGCCGGGCACCTCGTCGTAGACCCGGTCGAACGCGATGGCGGCGCCGTCGGTGTCACCCTCGGCCAGCAGCAGCAGGCCACGCTGCCAGTGGACGCGCCACTGCCGCGGGTCGGCGGCCAGGGCGGCGTCGAGCAGCGTGCGCGCCGCGTCCCGGTCACCGGTGCGCAGGTGCAGGTCGGCCAGGCGCAGCCGGGCGGCCGGGCTGGACGCCCCCAACGCGGCAAGCAGAGCCGCGAGCTCGGCAGGCGGGACGTCGGGCAGTGTCGCGAGGGCGACGGCGGCCGGGTCGTCCGGCGGGGCGAGCAGGCGGGGCAGCGCCGTCCACGGCAGCACCGGCCACCTCGGTCGCCCGCCATCGGCGGGTGTGGTGTCGACGGCGGTGCCGCTGCCCGTGGCCCTGCTGGCAGCCGCGCCAGTACCGGGGCCGGAGCCGGTGTCGGGGGCGGAGCTGGTGTCGGGGCCGAAGCGGGTGCTGCGGACGGGGGGCGGGGACGGCCGGCCGCGTTCGGTCGCGACGATCTCGCGCAGCACCCCGAGCAGCTCGCCGCGCAGGTCGTCGGCCCGGTGGAAGCGTCTTGCCGGGTCGCGGGCGGTGGTCCTGGCCAGCAGCCGGGCCAGTGACTCGTGCCGGGCGAGCACGGCATGGGCGGACGCCGGGGGCAGGCTGAACCGGTAGGTCGAGGTGAAACCGCGCAGGTCCAGAGCCAGCGCGGCCAGGGTTCGCCCGACGGCATACAGATCGCCGGCCACCGACGGCCCGTCGGTGCCCGCCTCCGGTGCCTGGAACCCGAGCGCCCCCACCGCGGCACCGCCGCGGGCACCGCCCGCACGACGTTCGAGGCGTTGCACGGCCCGCAGGTCGATCAGCCGCACCTGGTGCCCGCTGGCCATGATGGTGTCCGGCCGGACATCCCCGTAGACCAGGCCGCGGCGGTGCAGATAGTCCAGGGCGGGCAGGGTGGCCAGGACGTAGGCGATCGCGGCGATCACCGGCAGGGGGTCAGGCCGGCCCGCATCTGTCTGCCGTCGTCGTTGCATCTCACGAAGCGTAAGACCAGCGACGTGTTCCGTGACGAGATAGCTGGTGTCGCCGTGCTCAAGACACGTGTGGGCCTTCACGATCCCGGGATGGTCCAGCTCGGTGAGAAAACGGCGTTCGGCCATGGCCGCTACCCGGACGTCGCGTTCGGGGGCGGTGCTCAGCCCGCGAAAGACCACCCGGGCGTCCGCGGCGGCGGTGTGGTCGCGGGCCAGGTAGGTCCAGCCGTGGGTGCCGTGGGCGAGCACCCCCTCGATCTCGTACCGGCCGATCTGATCGCCCGGGCGCAGGGACGGACGCAGCGAGTACGGCTGACCGCAGCCGGCGCAGAACCCCTCCGCGAGTGCCTGCTGGCCGGCCCGCGCCCGTCCCACCGGCTCTCCGCAGCCTCGGCACAGCCGCAGCCGCAGCGGCAGTCGCGGGTCGTTGAGCAGCAGCGACGTCGGATCGGGCTGCTCGACCGCGGGCAGTTCCACCAGCCCCGCCCCCAGGCTGTCGGCCGCCCCCGCACCGCCCGCCGCCCCCGTCCCGCCCGCTGATCCCGCCACGGCGGACCAGCCGGCTGCCGCGCCAGCGCCAGCGCTGTCGTCACCGATCGCTGCATCTGCACCGCCGGCCGCGTCGGCGGCCCGGACCTGCGCCTTGTCTGCCGTCCGACGGTCCGCTCGGCTGCCGGCCGCGGCCCAGGGCCGCCCTGCGCCGACCCGGGGCGCCGGATAGCGCGCCGGAGCTACCGAGGCGGGACGTGCCACGCCCGACGGGTCACCGGCTGCCCAGACGACCGGTGGTGCGGCGACCGGCAGCGGTCCGACCGGGGCACCGGACTCCGACGGCCCGTCCGACCAGCCTGACCAGCCTGGTCGCGGCGGCAGCGTCGCCGCGTCGGGATCACTGCCCGGATCACTCACCGGGCCACGCCCGACCCCGCCGTCACGGGCGACCCCGCTGTCACGGGCAGCGCCGCCGTCACGGGCGGCACCGCCGTCCCTGGGACCGGCCGAGCCGGAGTCGGAGTGCGCATCACCGGAGGGCGTCGGGGGCGCCGCGTGGGAGGTCCGGGACGCCCGGGGCGCGGCGGGGGAGGACGACACGGCGTGGGCGGGGGAGGCCAGGGAGATGGCAGGGGATACCGGTGGGACGGCCGGGGCCGGCGGGGCGGCGGCGTGCAGCTGGGCCGGTTATGAATCGTCGAGCAGAACCACGCCCCCTCGGGGCAGCACATAAGCGTAGGCTAGCAGCCC
>NZ_JAMQQG010000248.1 GCF_023716925.1 Frankia sp. R82 | reverse complement strand
GGCGGGCGCCGGACTGGGCGGCGGTAGATCCGGTGGGCGCGCCGGCCGCCCGCGCCTGCTGCGGCGGAACAGGAGCACGTCGTGGTGGGCGGGCCAGGGCCGGCCGTGCACCGGCGCGGCGTCGAGGGCGCGAGGGTGCGCCATGGCGGTGAGTGCGACCGCGCGCTGCACGGGCTGCCAGCCCGCCTGACGTCCGGCGGCGACGATCCGGCTGGCGAGGTCGAGTCCACCGGCAACGTGGTAGGCGGCCACGACCACGAGGCGGCCCGCCGGCCCGGCCAGGTCCTGGTATCCGGTGAGGCGGTCTGCCAGCCGGTCACTGCGAGGACCGCAGGGTCCGGTCGGGTCCGATCCGGGTCCGATCCCGGTCAGCAGCAGGTCGACCGGCCCGGGTCCGGCCCAGGACCCCCTGTCGGGCCGGCAGTCCAGAATCGTCCCGTCACCGGGTGCGCCTTGGGTTTTGGCCATGGTCAGGGCGGCGCGGACGGTCTGCCAGGTGTGGGTGTCGGAGGTGATACCCAGGGCGTGCCGTTGGGCCCGGACTGCCTCGACGACGACCGTCGGGTCGGTGCAGTCCGGGTCGCAGACGGTCTCACCCGGCTGGCTGTAGAGGGCGATGGCATAGGCGACGACCGCCGAGGGGACCGCCAGGTCAGCCTCGCTGCCACCGGCCCGTTCCCCGGAGGCATCGTCCTTGGCGGCGACTGGGCCGGTGGGCCAGACCGTCGCCCACCGCGCGTCGCAGCGCCACGTCTCGTCTTCGAGGGTCATCGGGTCGCGTCCCATATCGGCGGCGCCAGCGGGGCGAACACCAACAGGGCGGAGTGCACCCTGCGGGCCACGGCCTGCTGTGGCAGGGGTGTGGGGGCTCCGCCGAGCTCGTCGAGGGGGACCTCCAGCAGGACCAGCCGGTCGAGCAGCGCCAGCCCGTGGCGGCCGGCGGCGGCGCTCAGCGCGCCGGTGGGGTCGAGCAGCCAGCCGCCGATGCTGTCGCTGCGGGTGATCACCGCCAGTACGCCCTCGGGAGCAACCAGCCGGTCCCACGAGATCCCGTGCACCCAGCCGGTCCGCGTCGGGTCGACGACGGTGACGACCAGCGGGTGGCGGTCGTTGTGCGGACCCTCGCCTGGCGTACGGGGTCCGGGTCCGGACCCAGACGGCTGTGCGGGCCCGGTGGCGGACGCGGGGCGGACGTGGACGGCGCGGCCGAGTCGGTCGGCGGCCCTGCCGGCGTCGGCGAGCCGGTCCGCAGGCGCCTTCCGGCAGACCGCGGCGGGCCCGTCCGCATGCGGTGGAAGCAGGATCAGGACCGGGTCGCCGGGCCGGGTGTAGCAGGCGACGAGCTGGTCGAGGGCGGCGGCAAGCCAACCGGCCGACGGCCGGCCGGGGCTGTCCGGCGGGCACGGCCAGACGGTCGTGGGCCGGCCCGCGGAGACGCCAACGCCCCCGTCGCGGCCAGGATCGGATACGGGCATCGAGAAAGGTTCCTTTCACGGCGGACGAATTTTTCGTGGCTGTAAAAGGAGACCGTCTGCTGGGCATGCTTCGGACACTCACCCAGCGACTCTCTTCAAGATTTTTCTCGCTGGGCATGGCCTAGCCTGACCGGACTATTGATCGCTGGCAGCTCACTGGGCAGTACCCGGAGGAGACGCTCAAAAATTTTTCAAGATTTTTCTCGCTGGGCATCAGGATCGGCTGCCCGCCATGCCAGCAGAGTGCCCAGCGATCTTCGAGGGATGTCACAGCGTTGCAGCTCAGAGCCCTGCTGGGCAGGCTCGGGCGGGCGCTGGCATCGACTCGCGTTCGAGGCCGGCAGCAAGCCCATTCAAGATCGCTGGGATTGTTCTGGGCGCCAGCGATCTTTGCTGTGCATGTACTGGGAGATCTTTCTGGGTTTTTGCTGGGCATGACGTGGCGTCCTTAGAGCTGTCCACATTTCCGTGACAGCGAAAGGGCGGCTGTAATGCCCGACGGAATGTCTTCGTTTCCTCCGCGATCGGCCGGCCGGGGCGCGCCCGCGTTGCCACTGGCGACGTTGCGGGACTGCTTTGGCCTGCTGGTGGCGGGGCCTGCGCCGTTGGCGCTGGACGGGTCGACGGTGGCGGGTCTGCCGGCGCGACCGGTCGCGTTGGACGAGCTACGCGACCTGCTGCTGGCCGCCTCCTGCCTGCCAGCCCTCCGCGACGCCGCCTGGGCGGTGGTGATCCGCCGCTCTCGCCGCTACGGCGGCGCGTGGACGGTGGGCGCCGCCGGGATGGCCCTGCCCGCCCTGTACGCGGTCTGCGCGCGCCTCGGCGCCCACAGCGACCTCGACGCCGCCGACGTGCAGGCCGAGGTGCTCACCGGGTTCCTCGAAGCGGTGGCCACGGTCCGCCTGGACCTGCCGCGGATCGCGGTGCGGCTGCGGTGGGCCGCCTACCGGGCCGGGCTGGCGTTGACCGTCCAGCAGCGGGAAGCCCCCCGTCCCGACCCGGACCTGTTCCAGACCGTCGCCGCGGCCGAGGCAGCACGGTCCGGTCCGGGCCTGACGGGACCCGAGGAGGTCCTGGCTGGCGCGGTCGTCGCCGGCGTCCTGAGCGACACCGAAGCCGATCTGATTGCCGCGACCCGTCTGGATGACCTCACGGTCAGCGCGTGGGCCGCCCGCCACGCGACAGCACCCCGCCGCGCCGCCCGACTACGCAACCGGGCCGAACAGCGCCTCGCTGATCACCTCACCGGCTCGACCGGTAGCAGCCGGGCCGCACGCGCGACGGCCAGTGAGCGCCCGCCCCGGCCACATCCACCGGTCGGTGTCGTCGGTTCCCTCCCCCCGGCCAGCGCGCCAGCGCTTGCGGTCGCGGTGGCGGGGGTGCCGGCATGAGCCCGACCCGGCCGCACCCCGTGGCTCCTCCCGGCCGATCCCGGGCGGGCGGTCGGCAGGCGCTGGTACGCCGGGCAGTACTGCTCACCGTCGTCGTGCTGGCGTTCGTCCTCGCGGGCAGCGTCGCGGCCTTCGCGGCGACGACGCCGCCGGCGCCGGTGGCGCCGGACCTGAACACGGTCCTGAACAACGTCCGCAACTGGATCATGGGAATTCTGGCGCTGTTGGCGACGGTGTTCCTCTCGATCGGCGGCGTGCGCTACCTGATCTCCAACGGCGAGCCGAGCGAGGTCGGCAAGGCCAAGGACTCCTTCCGTAATGCGGCCTGGGGCTATGGGCTGGCCGCGCTTGCCCCGGTCGTCGTCGGAATCCTCAAGCAGATCGTCGGGGGCTGATCGTGGCCGCCGCCGTCCATACGTGCCGTGCCCTTGTCCTGAGTGCGCGGACCGTCCTTCAGACAGCCCGCGCAGCTGGTCGGGGACATGGCCGCGGGCGTTGGGGCCTGTGGCTGGTCGGGGCGGCGGCGCTCACGCTCCTGCTGGTCGTGGCGTTTCCCGCGCTGGCCCGCGCTGACGCTGTCGCACCCGCACCCTCCGCAGGTGCGTCCGCCGGCAGCCGGCCCACCCCGAATCCGCAACCCGGACCGTCCCCCCAGGCGCCCGCCGGTTCGTCCGGGGCGTCGTCCGCATCGCCGAGTGCACCGCCGGGCAGCCTGCCCTGGGCAGGAGATGTGCCGCCCACGGGCACCGACGACAGCACTGCGGGCGCGGACGAGGTCAGTCCCGGCACGTGCACGGACGACGCGGCCGACTGCCCGGCGCAGCCGTCGGCTCCGGCGCCTCCCTCGGCGCATACCACCCCCACTGCGCCCTCCACGGGCGGGAGCGGTGGCGGCATTACCGGTTGGATCGCCAATGCGATCAACGGCGCCATTACCGCGTTTTTCCGCACGCTGGTGACGGCCGCGCTCAACCCGCTGCTCGATCTCCTGGGCCGTACGTTGTTGACCACACCGGAACCGTCCCAGCTTCCCGCGATCGGGGAACTGTGGTCGACATCGTGGGCGATCAGTATCACCGCCTACGGCACGCTGGTCATGTTCGGTGGGATCGCGGTCATGTCGCTGGGCACGGTCCAGTCCCGCATCTCCATCAAGGAGCTCGCCCCACGGATCCCGATCGGTTTCCTCGCCTCTGGTCTGTCGCAGTTCCTGGCCGGCAAAGCCATCCAGATCGCGAACGCGGTGCCCGGCGGCATCCTCGGCCAGGGGCTGAACCCTGACACCGCCGCCGGGCAGCTGAAAAATGTTGTCCTCGGGGCGATCGCACCCACACCCGGCGGCTACGGCAAGAGCATCTTCGTTATTTTCCTCGGCCTGTTCCTCGCCGGTTCCGTCGTGGTGCTGCTGTGCACCTACATCGCGCGTATCACGATCGAGGTCGCGCTCATCGGTGCGGCACCGCTGGCGCTGGCCGGGCACGGCCATCCGCTCACCGAGAAGGTGGCGTTCTGGTGGTGGCGGGCGTTCTTTGGCTGCCTGGGCATTCAGATCGCCCAGTCTTTTATCTTGATCGCCAGCTTCAAGGTGTTCTTCACCCCGGGCGGCTTCACCGTCTTCGGCCCGAGCCCCGACGGCGTCGTGAACCTGCTGGCCGCCATCACCCTGATCTACTTCCTGTTCAAGATTCCGTTCTGGATGATGCCCAGGATCGGCCAGGGCGGCAGCGGCATTCTTGGCCGGGTCGTGCGCGCCTACATCACCGGCCGCGCCCTCGGCCTGCTGGGCGGCGGACGGCTCGGCCGCGGCAGAACGCCTATCCGCGCCCGCCGCAGCGCGGCACCCACAACCCCGCGACGGCCGGCGCAACCCCCGATCCCATCCCGGCGGCAGCCTCCGCGCGGCCGGACCACCCCCCAGTTCCTCCAACCCCTACCGGCGGTGTCTATGCATCATCGCGCCAACGGCAAGGCCACCGGCCCGGTGCCGCCCGCGGTCTTCCGCGCTCCTGCGACACCCGGCGCCGACCCTGACCAGAACACCCCTCCCCGGCCCCGCCCGACCGGGCCACCCGGCATGCCGGTGTTCCGCTCTCCGGATAGCACCGGCACACCGCCCGCAGCATCCACCCCGACGGCATCGGCGACGGCGTTTCGAGCACCGTCCGGCGCTCCCACCCGGGTCCGATTCCAACCCCCAGGCCCCGAGCCGACACCGTCGGGGTCCTCGACGCCGATCCGGCCGCGAGGTCCGGTCGCACCAGTCAGGTTCCGCCCGCCGGACCCGGCCCGGCCGGTGGGGAGCCCGCCGCGCGTCGCGGCTCCCGGACGGCGTGCCCGTACGGGCACCGCCATGCCGGTGCTGTTCAGCTCCCCGGCACCGGGCCGGGTCAGCCCGCCGATGCCCCCACCCCCACCCCTACCCCGCACCCCAGCCCCGCAGCAACCACGCCGACCGCGCACGACAACACCGCGTCCCACCACCCCCCCAGCACACCCGCCCCACCCGCAAACACCGCGCGCACAGACGCCCCACCCACAGGCGCCCCGGCCCCAAACGCCCCGCTCACAGGCGCCGCGCCCGCAAGCGCCGCGCCCGCAAGCGCCGCGCCGGCCGGCGCCGCGTGGGGTTCCGATGCCGCGTTTCACCGCTCCGCCACCGCCTGGAGGTCCGCGACCATGACCCACCCCGTGTATATCCCCGCCGACGTCGATCGCGAGGACCGGATCGTCGCGAACCTCACCGCCCGTCAGGTCCTGATCCTCGCGCTCACCGCCGCCGTGCTCTACCTCGCCTGGGCCGCCACCCGGACGCTGCTGCCGCTGCCCGTGTTCGGCTTGGGGGCGGTCCCGATCGCCGCCGGCGCCGCCACCCTGGTCCTCGGTCAGCGCGACGGCTTGTCGTTGGACCGGCTGCTGATGGCGGCGGTCCGCCAGCGCACCCGCCCGCGGCACCTGATCAACGCACCGGAAGGTGTGGCGGCGCCGCCGGCGTGGCTTGCCGCCCGTGCCACCAGCACAGCCGGCGGCGGCCGGCGTGGGCGGGAGCAGCAGGCAGCGCCGCTGCGGCTGCCTGCCCGTACGATCACCGGCCAGGCCGGGATCGGCGTGATCGACCTCGGCGGTGACGGTCTGGCGGTGGTCGCGGTCGCCTCCACGATCAATTTTGCGTTGCGGACGCCGGGTGAGCAGGACGGGCTCGTCGCCGTGTTCGCTCGCTACCTGCACAGTTTGACCGCGCCGGTGCAGATCCTTGTGCGGGCGATGCCCGCGGACCTGTCCGCCCAGATCCAGCAGCTCGACGACGCCGCCGACCAGCTCCCTCATCCGGCGTTGGCACACGCGGCCCGTGAACACGCCACCTACCTGGGCCAGCTGGCGGTCGAGATGCAGTTGCTGACCCGCCAGGTGCTGCTGGTCCTGCGCGAACCGCTCGTCACCGCCGCTCCCGTCGACGGGCTCGGCGGCGCGTCCCCCCTGGCCGCGCTGTCCGGCCGGCGAGCGGCGGCCCGCGATACCCGCCGCGCGGGCGACGCC
>NZ_JAMQQG010000247.1 GCF_023716925.1 Frankia sp. R82 | reverse complement strand
CGGCCGGCCGGCGGGCCGGCCGCAGCCATGACCGGGCGTGGTGGCCCGCCGCGATCGTGAGTGCCGGGCGGCTGACCGATCTCGCCTACGCACTGGGCTGGCGGGTCGTCCGGCTGTTACCGGAGCCGCTGGCCGCCGCGCTGTTTCGGGCCGGCGCCGATCTTGCCTGGCATCGGGCCGGCCGTGGCGTGCGACGGCTGCGCGCCAACCTGGCCCGGGTCGTCCCGGCCGGCACCGATCTCGACAGCCTCACCCGCGCCGCGATGCGTTCCTACGCCCGCTACTGGCTGGAGGTCTTCCGGCTGACCGACCTTGGCCTCGAGCGCATCGTCCGCCGGATGCGGCTGCTCGACGAACAGACCCTGCGCGACGCCCACGCCCAGGGCCGCGGCGTTGTGATCGCCCTGCCGCACATGGGCAACTGGGAGCAGGCCGGCGCATGGCTGGTGGCCAGCGGTACGCCGTTCACCACCGTCGCGGAACGGCTGCGACCGGAGTCGCTGTTCGAGCGCTTCGTCGCCTTCCGGACCGCTCTCGGCATGGAGGTCATCCCGCTGACCGGCGGTGAGTCCCCGCCCTACGGGCTGCTCGCCGCACGGCTGCGGGCCGGTGGCACGCTGTGTCTGCTGGCCGATCGGGACCTGTCTCGTTCCGGGGTGCCGGTGCGTTTTTTCGGCGCGACCGCCACGATGCCCGGCGGTCCGGCCGCCCTGGCGCTGGAGACCGGCGCCGTGCTGCTGCCGGTCACCCTCTGGTTCGACGTTGACGGCTGGAGCGGCCGGATCCACCCGCCCGTCCCGCACAGTGACGTCGCCACGATGACCCAGACCCTTGCCGACGCCTTCGCCGAGGGCATCTCCGCTCATCCCGCCGACTGGCACATGCTGCAGCGGGTCTGGCGCGACGATGTGCCCTCGGTCTCGGCGCCCGTCTCGGTCTCGGCGCCGGCTTCGGCGTCGGGGACATGAGAATCGGAATCGCCTGCCCGTACACCTGGGACGTGCCCGGCGGGGTGCAGGTGCACGTACGGGACCTGGCCGAGACGTTGATCGCGGCCGGCCACGAGGTGTCGGTGATCACCCCGGTCGACGACGAGCGGACCCTGCCGCCGTACGCGGTGGACGTCGGGCGGGCGCTGCCCGTGCGTTACAACGGCTCGGTGGCCCGGCTGCTGATGGGCCCGGTCTCCGCCGCCCGGGTGCGCCGTTGGCTGCGCGAGCACGACTTCGACGTGCTGCACGTCCATGAGCCGAGCGCGCCCAGCATCGGCCTGCTGGCCTGCATGCTCGCCGATGGTCCGATCGTGGCGACGTTCCACACCGCCAACCCGCGCTCGCGGTTCCTCACCGCCGCCCACGGCGCACTGCAGCCGTCGTTCGAGAAACTGCGGGCACGCATCGCCGTGTCCGAGGCGGCCCGGCGCACCCTGGTCGAGCATCTGGGCGCGGATGCGATCCTGATCCCCAACGGGGTCGCGGTGGACGGTTTCGCCGACGCCGAGCCCCTGCCCGGCTACGGTGACGGCCAGCCCACCGTGGTGTTCCTCGGCCGCATCGACGAACCCCGCAAGGGACTCGACGTCCTGCTCGCCGCGATGGGGCCGCTGCTGGCCACCGTCCCCGACGTCCGACTGCTCGTCGCCGGTCCCGGGGACGTCGCCGGCCTGCGTGCCCGCCTCGACCCGCGGCTGCGCGACCGGGTCGACCTGATCGGGCTCGTCTCCGACGCGGACAAGCCTCGGGTGTTCGCCTCCGGCCAGGTCTACTGCGCGCCGAACACCGGCCAGGAAAGCTTCGGCATCGTGCTGCTGGAGGCGATGGCGGCGGGCACCCCGGTGGTCGCCAGCGACCTGGACGCGTTCCGCCGGGTCCTCGACGACGGCCGGGCCGGGCGGCTGTTCGAGGTCGGCGATCCGGCACGGCTCGCCGCGGTGCTCGCCGAGGTGCTCACCGACCCGGGCGGTGTCACCGATCTGGTGCGTCACGCCCATACGGTGGCGAAGGCGTACGACTGGCGCACCATCGCCGAGCGCATCGTCGGGGTCTACCAGATGGTCTCCGGCGACGGGCGGGTATCGGTCGCCTCCGGCTGACCGCGGGCCTGGTCACACTCGGAGGTTGGCTACGCTGCGCGAGATGGACGCCCTCGTGGTGGTGGTTGCCCTGGTGGTGGCGATCGCGACCTATCTGACCTGGCTGGCGCTGCGCCTTGACCGACTCGCCGCCCGGGTCGCCGACGCCCGCGAGGGACTGGTCACCCAGCTCGTGGCCCGTGCCGATGCCGCGAACACGCTGGCCACCTGCTGCGCGCTGACCGATCTCGCCGACAGCGTCCGCCGGGCGCGGGCGGTCCACCCGGTGCTGCTGGCTGGTGGCCCGCTGGACGGCGCGGTGGAGCTGGCCGAGAACGTGCTGAGCCGATCGCTGCGTTCCGGCGAGGTCGCGGCAGCCGGCCAGCGGTTCCCCGCCGAGCTGCACGCCGTTGACAGCGAGGCCGCCCGGGTCGCCCTCGCCCGGCAGTTCCACAACGACGCGGTCCGGGATCTGCGGGCCCTGGCCGGGCGCCGGCTGGTGCGGCTGCTGCACCTGGCCGGGCGCCGGCCGAGGCCCGGTTACTTCGAGATCGACGACGCCCTGCCGGCCCGGGGTGACCTGCCGGACCTGGCCACCTGACCCCCGCCCGGCCCCACGGCGGCGCTGACCGACCGGACTGCGCCGTACGATGGGATACCGACCCACCCGCACGGGAATCACCGGGCCGGGCATCCGAGCTCCCCCGCAGCGTCCGAACCGGCGCGGCGCGGGCGATGGCGGTGCCGGCTCGTGTGTGGTGCCCGACTGGAGCGAAAGCGACGGCACATCATGTCCGAGGCCCAGAGCGCCCCCAGCAGCGGCCCGGCGGCCGACTCCACCCGCCCCGGCGACCCGGCGGCCCGCCACGCCGGTACGGCCCGCGTCAAGCGCGGTATGGCGGAGATGCTCAAGGGCGGCGTGATCATGGATGTGGTGACCGCGGAACAGGCGCGCATCGCCGAGGACGCCGGCGCCGTCGCGGTCATGGCGCTGGAGCGGGTGCCCGCCGACATCCGGGCCCAGGGCGGGGTCGCGCGGATGAGCGACCCGGACATGATCTCCGAGATCGTCGCCGCGGTGTCGATCCCGGTGATGGCCAAGGCGCGGATCGGTCACTTCGTCGAGGCCCAGGTGCTGCAGGCCCTCGGGGTCGACTATGTCGACGAGTCCGAGGTGCTCACCCCGGCCGATCCGCACCACCACATCGACAAGTGGAAGTTCACTGTCCCGTTCGTCTGCGGGGCGACGAACCTCGGTGAGGCCCTGCGTCGGCTCGCCGAGGGAGCGGCGATGATCCGCTCGAAGGGCGAGGCGGGCACCGGCGAGGTGTCCAACGCCGTGGTGCACATGCGCACCATCCGCGCCGAGATCGCCCGGCTGGCAGCGCTGCCGGCCGAGGAGCTGTACGCGGCGGCCAAGGAGCTGCGCGCCCCGGTCGAGCTGGTCACCGAGGTGGCCCGGCTCGGGCGGCTGCCCGTCGTGCTGTTCACCGCCGGCGGCATCGCGACCCCGGCGGACGCGGCGCTGATGATGCAGCTCGGCGCGGACGGCGTGTTCGTCGGCTCCGGGATCTTCAAGTCCGGCGATCCGGCGCGCCGGGCCCGGGCGATCGTCGAGGCCACCACCATGTTCAACGATCCGGACGTGTTGGTGAAGGTGTCCCGCGGCCTGGGCGAGGCGATGGTCGGCATCAACGTCTCGGAGCTGCCCGCGGCGGCCCGCTACGCCGATCGTGGCTGGTGAGCGGCCCGCGGATCGGCATCCTCGCGCTGCAGGGGGACGTACGCGAGCACTCCCGTGCGCTCACCCTGGCCGGCGCGCAGCCGGTGGAGGTCCGCCGGGCGGCGGAGCTGGACGAGGTGGACGGGCTGGTGTTGCCCGGCGGGGAGTCCACCACCATCGGGCGGCTGCTGCGGGTGTTCGCACTGCTGGAACCGCTGCGGGAGAGGGCCGCGGCGGGCCTGCCCATGTTCGGCTCGTGTGCTGGCATGATCCTGCTTGCACGGGACGTCGTGGACGGCCGGCCCGACCAGCCTCTGGTCGGCGGGCTGGACATGGTGGTCCGGCGCAACGCGTTCGGCCGGCAGGTCGACTCGTTCGAGGTGGATCTCGACGTCGTCGGTGTGCCGGGACCGCCGGTGCATGCGGTCTTCATTCGGGCACCATGGGTGGAAAAGGCAGGCGACGGGGTCGAGGTACTGGCCCGCGTGGCCGAGGCGCCGGTGGCGGTCCGGCAGGGCTCGCTGCTGGCCACGGCGTTTCACCCCGAGCTCACCGGTGACTTCCGGGTCCACCGGCTCTTTGTCGACATCGTGCGATCATCCGGATCTGGTCGGTGATCGAGAGTAAGAGGGGCAGGACATGAGCGGTCACTCCAAGTGGGCGACCACGAAGCACAAGAAGGCGGTCATCGACGCCCGGCGCGGCAAGCTGTTCGCCAAGCTGATCAAGACGGTGGAGGTCGCGGCCAAGACCGGCGGGGGCGACCCGGCCGGCAACCCGACACTCGCGGACGCCATCGCCAAGGCGAAGTCCCAGTCGGTGCCGAACGACAACATCGACCGGGCGGTCAAGCGTGGCTCCGGCGAGCTCGGCGGCGGCGCGAACTACGAGTCCATCACCTATGAGGCCTACGGGCCGGCCGGGGTGGCGGTGCTCGTCGAGTGCCTGACCGACAACCGCAACCGGGCCGCGTCCGACGTCCGGGTGGCGATCACCCGCAACGGCGGGACTGTGGCCGACCCGGGCTCCGTGTCGTACCTGTTCAACCGCAAGGGTGTCGTGCTGCTCGCCAAGTCCGACGGGCTGACCGAGGACGACGTGCTGCTGGCCGTCCTCGATGCCGGTGCCGAGGAGGTCAACGACCTCGGGGACGACTTCGAGGTGATCTCCGAGGCGACGGACCTGCATGCGGTGCGGGTGGCGGCCGCCGACGCCGGCCTTGAGGTCAGCTCGGCGGACATCTCCTGGCTGCCGAGCGTGAGCGTGCAGCTGGACGCCGAGCCCGCCGCCAAGGTGCTCAAACTGGTCGAGGCGGTCGAGGACCTGGACGACGTGCAGAACGTCTGGTTCAACGGCGACATCTCCGACGATGTCATGGAGCTGGTCACCAGCTGACCGCACCGAACTCGGCCGGTCGGCCGCGATCGGCGTGTCGTGGATGTCGCGGTTGCACCGCGCGCCGTAGTATCGAACGGGTGTTCCTACCGTGGCGTGGGCCCGTGCCCGGGTCTGCACCGTGTGATCGTGGGCTGTGCGTTCGTGCGGCTGTGCGTTCGTGCGGCGGTGCGTTCGTGCGGCGGTGCATCCACGGAGCCGGGCGTCCATGGCGGGGCGGTTCCCAGGCGTGCGTACTCGGGAGGGTGGATGCGGGTGCTCGGGGTCGATCCGGGGCTGACCCGGTGTGGTCTGGGGGTGGTCGACGGCGGCGTTGGCACCCGGGCCACCCTGGTCGAGGTCGGAGTGGTGCGCACCTCGGCCGGGGCGGACGTGGCCGACCGGTTGCGGGCCATCGCCGATGGGATCGACGCCTGGCTGGACCGCACCCGGCCGCAGGCAGTAGCTGTGGAACGGGTGTTCAGCCAGGCCAACGTGCGCACGGTGATGGGCACTGCCCAGGCCGGAGCCGTGGCCATCATGCTGGCGGCGCGGCGCGATCTGCCGGTGGGCCTGTACACGCCCAGCGAGGTCAAGGCCGCGGTCACCGGCAGCGGCCGGGCGGACAAGGCGCAGGTCGGCTTCATGATCAGTAAGCTGCTCGGGTTGGCCGAGGCGCCGCGCCCCGCCGACGCCGCTGACGCGCTGGCGCTCGCCCTGTGTCACCTGTGGCGCGGGCCGGCCCTGGCCCGGATGCGCGCGGCAGCCGGCACCGGCACCGGTCTCGGGGGCGTGCGGTGATCGCGTCGGTGTCGGGCACGGTCAGGGCGCTCGGGCCGGTGTCGGCCGTCGTCGAGGTCGGCGGGGTGGGGCTGCTGGTCCAGTGCACTCCGGCGACGCTCGCTGCCCTGCAGGTGGGCGAGCCGGCCACCCTGGCCACCACCCTGGTCGTGCGCGAGACGGAGCTGACCCTCTACGGGTTCGCCGACGCCGACGCGCGGGACGTCTTCGAGATCCTGCAGTCCGCGGCCGGTGTGGGCCCGAAACTGGCCCAGTCCGTCCTTGGTGTGCACGATCCCGACACGGTCCGTCGCGCCGTCGCCGAGGAGGATCTCACCGCCCTGACCCGGGTGCCCGGCATCGGGCGCAAGGGAGCCCAGCGCATCGTGCTGGACCTGCGCGACCGGCTCGGTCCGCCCCGCAACCCAGTGCACTCCGGCGACGCTCGCTGCCCTGCAGGTGGGCGAGCCGGCCACCCTGGCCACCACCCTGGTCGTGCGCG
>NZ_JAMQQG010000246.1 GCF_023716925.1 Frankia sp. R82 | reverse complement strand
GACCCGGACGACGTCGCCCGGGTGGTTGCCGCCGGCGGGCAGGTGCTTGCCGCCGTGGGACCCCGGCCGGCGACGGCGCTCGGCGACGGCGCGTTCCGCGCGGCACACGGCGTCCGGTACGCGTACCTGGCCGGGGCGATGGCCAACGGGATCGCGTCCGCCTCGATGGTCGCGGCGCTGGCCCGCGCCGGGTTCCTCGCCTCGTTCGGCGCCGCCGGGGTGCTGCCGGCGAAGGTCGACGAGGCGCTCGCGTCGATCGTCCGCGACGCCGCCGGCGCACCGTTCGCCTGCAACCTGATCCACAGCCCGAGCGAGGCGGCGCTGGAGGCGGCCACCGTGGACGCCTGCCTGCGCCACGGCGTCACCACCCTGGAGGCGTCCGCGTTCGTCGAACCGACGGCGCAGCTCGTGCGCTACCGGCTCGCCGGGCTGCGCCGCGGCCGGGACGGACAGGTCGAGGCCACCCACCGGGTGATCGGCAAGGTGTCGCGGGCGGAGGTCGCCGAACGGTTCCTGCGCCCGGCACCCGAGGCGCTGGTCCGCGAGCTGCTCGCGGCCGGCGCGGTCACCGCCGAGCAGGCCGAGCTTGCCCGCACCGTGCCGCTCGCCGACGACCTCACCGCCGAGGCCGACTCCGGCGGGCACACCGACCGCCGGCCGCTCACCGTCCTGCTGCCCGAACTGCTGGCCCTGGCCGAACGGATCCGCCGTGAGCAGGGCCGGCGCGCCGCGGTGCGGGTCGGTGCGGCCGGTGGCATCGGCACCCCGGCGGCGGTGGCGGCCGCGTTCGCGCTCGGCGCCGCCTACGTCGTCACCGGATCGGTCAACCAGGCCACCGTGGAGGCCGACCAGTCGGCGATCACCAAGCGGCTGCTGGGGGCCACCGGCGTGGCCGACACGACGATGGCCCCGTCCGCGGACATGTTCGAGCTCGGCGTCGAGGTGCAGGTCCTGCGCCGCGGCACCCTGTTCCCCGGCCGTGCCCGCCAGCTCTACGAGCTCTACCGCGCCCACGACGGAGTGGACGCGCTGCCCGCCGACGTGCGGGCGAACCTCGAGGCGAAGGTGTTCCGCCGGTCCCTCGACGACGTGTGGGCCGACTGCGTCGAGTTCTTCACCCGACGCGACCCCGACCAGATCACCCGGGCGCAGGGCGACCCGCGCCGGCGGATGGCGCTGATCTTCCGCTGGTACCTGGGCCGCTCGTCCGGGTGGAGCATCGCCGGGGAGCCCGACCGGGCCGCCGACTACCAGGTGTGGTGCGGCCCGGCGATGGGCGCGTTCAACAGCTGGGTCGCCGGCACCCACCTCGCCGAGGTGGGCAACCGCCACGTCGCCGACGTCGCCGCCCACCTGATGACGGGCGCGGCGTTCCACGAACGCGCCGCCGCCCTGCGCGCGGCCGGGGTGCGCCTGCCCGCGTCCGCCACCACCTACATCCCGACAGTGTCCCCACCAGCAGCGTCCGTCCCGACCGCGTCCCAACCTGGTCATCACTGACTCTCGGTAGTGAGTATTCACGGCTTTTGTCCGATGTTCGGATGGGTGACCGCTGCACGGGTCGTCGTGGGGGGTTCATGTCTGTTTCGCCCCCCACGACGACCCGTCTGGCCACATCACTCGTCCAGAGGAGAGGCAGCACGTCATGACGATCGAGGCAACCCTGGGAACGAGCACCGTGCGTGATCCTGGCTCCGGTGAGGGACCCGGCGCGGCTCGGGTGCCGGGCGGCGCGTCCGCGTCGGGATCGTCGTGGCTGCTGTGCGGCGGCTGCAAGACGATGATCTACGGCCGGCGGTTCGACCGGGCGGGACGGGTCTGCGCCGACTGCGGCTGGCACGGCCCGCTGACCGCCGACGCCCGCCTCGACCTGCTGCTCGACCCGGGTTCGCGGCGCGAGATCGACGTTCTGGCGATCGACGGTGACCCGCTGGGCTTCGTCGACTCCCGCCCCTACCCGGACCGGCTGCGCGCCGCCCGCGCCGCCACCGGTCTGCACGACGGTGCCGTCGCCGTGCGCGGCACGATCGAGGGCAATCCGGTCGTGGTCGTCGTCATGGACTTCCGCTTCCTCGGCGGCAGCCTCGGTGCCGCCGTCGGTGAGGTGTTCACCCGCGGCGCCGAGGTGGCGCTGCGCGAACGCACCCCGCTGATCACCGTCACCGCCTCCGGTGGCGCCCGGATGCAGGAGGGCGCCATCGCCCTGATGCAGATGGCCAAGACCAGCCAGGCCCTCGGTCAGCTCGACGAGGCCGGCATCCTCACGGTCTCGATCATCACCGACCCGACGTTCGGCGGGGTCGCCGCGTCGTTCGCGACCCTGGCGGACGTCATCATCGCCGAGCCACGCGCCCGTCTCGGGTTCGCCGGACGCCGGGTCATCGAACAGACCATCCGCCAGGTGCTCCCGGACGACTTCCAGACCGCCGAGTTCCTGCAGACCCACGGCGTCGTCGACATCATCAGCCCGCGCCGCGAGCTGCGCCCCGCCCTCGGCCGGCTGCTGTCGGTGTCGAGCCGCCGCGACGACGGCATCCCCCGCCAGCAGTTCCGTGCCGGCGGCGCCATCCTCACGGATATCGCTGACCTGCCCGAACGCGACGCCTGGGAATCGGTGCGCGCCGCCCGGCGCCTCGGCCGCCCGTCCACCCTCGACTACATCGACATGATCCTCGAGGACTTCACCGAGCTGCGCGGCGACCGGATGTCCGCCGACTGCCCGGCACTCGTCGCCGGCCTCGGCCGCCTCGACGGCATCCCCGTCGCCGTCATCGGTACCCAGAAGGGCCACACCGCCGACGAACTGCGCCATCGCAACTTCGGGATGCCCACCCCGTCGGGCTACCGCAAGTCCGCCCGGGTGATGCGCCTGGCCGCCAAGCTCGGCCTGCCGGTCATCACCCTGATCGACACCGCCGGGGCGTATCCCGGGAGGGAGGCGGAGGAGCAGGCCCAGGCCGTCGCGATCGCGGAGAACCTGCGGCTGATGGCCGGCCTCGCCGTTCCGGTCGTCGCCGTCGTCACCGGTGAGGGCGGCAGCGGCGGCGCGCTCGCGCTGGCCTTCGCCGACCGGGTGCTCATGTGCGCGAACGCCGTCTACTCGGTGATCAGCGCCGAGGGCTGCGCGTCCATCCTGTGGAAGGACCCGGCCGCCGCGCCACGGGCCGCCGCCGCGCTGCGGGTGAACTCCCGCGAACTGCTGCGCCTGGGCATCGTCGACGGCGTCATCCCCGAGCCCGACGGCGGCGCCGACACCGATCCGGCCGCCGCGGCCGCCGCCCTGCGCGCCGCCCTGCGCACCTGCCTCGCCGACCTCACCCCGCTCGACCAGATGACCCTCGTGACCCGCCGCCGCACCCGTTTCCGTCAGTTCGGCGTCCCCACCACGTCGGACGCGCCAGGCAGCTCGGACGAGACGACCATGGCGGACGAGACCACCATCCCGGACGTGACCACCGCGCACACCGCCCAGACCCAGCCCCAGCCGGCCCAGCTCGAGACGACAACGGAGGCGCACCGATGAGCATCGACCAGGCGACCCAGCCCGTGCAGGGCGGCGGCGCGGACGACGAGAACCGCCCGCCCGCGGTCGGCGGAGCGCTGTCGACCGTGGACGCGGTCGTCGGGGTGCTCGGTACCCATCTGCTGGACCTGGCCGTGCGCGCGCCCTACGCGCCGAGCCTCGTGCGGGTCTCCGCCGGCGACGTGACCGTCGAGATCGGCTGGGCCCCCGACGCCGCCGGCCCCGCCCACGGCGACGCCATCGCCGCGCGTACTCGCTGGTCGGCGGCCCCGTCCGCGCTGACCGCCGGCCCCGCTGCGCTCACCTCGGGATCGGCCCCAGGCACGGACGGCACCGGCGGCGTCAACGGTGCTGGCGGCGTCAACGGTGCTGGAACCGGCCACAACGGCAGCGGCGTGAACGGAGCCGGTACCGGAGCCGGCAGCGCGAACGGTGCCGGCGTCCAGGGCACTGCGGTGAACGGTGCGGGTGGCGCGCCTACCGCCGAGGCCGTTGCCGCGGACGAGCCTGGGACGTTCACCGTCGGGTCGCCGTCGGTCGGGATGTTCTACCGGTCGCCCGAGCCCGGCAAGCCGCCATTCGTCACCGAGGGTGACATTGTGCGGGCCGGGCAGCAGGTCGGGATCGTCGAGGCGATGAAGCTGATGATCCCGATCGAGGCCGAGCGGGCCGGCCGCGTCGTGCGCGTCCTCGTCGAGGACGCCACCGCCATCGAGCACGACCAGCCGCTGTTCGTACTCGCCCCCGGTGCCGGCGCTGCCGACGGGAACGGCTGATGTTCGACAGCGTCCTGGTCGCCAACCGCGGCGAGATCGCGCTGCGGGTCGTGCGCACCTGCCGTGAGCTGGGCATCCGCACGGTCGTGGCGCATTCGGCCGCCGACCGGGACTCGGCCGCGGTCCGCGCCGCCGACGAGTCGGTGCAGGTCGGGCCGGGTCCCTCCAAGGCGAGCTACCTCAACATCCCCGCCATCATCGAGGCCGCCCGCACCCGCGGCGCGCAGGCCATCCACCCCGGCTACGGGTTCCTCTCCGAGAACGCCGAGTTCGCCGAGGTGTGCGAGGACGAGGGCATCGTCCTGATCGGACCACCCGCCTCGGTGATGGCCGATCTCGGTGACAAGGCGATCGCCCGCAGCATCATGCGGGAGGCCGGCCTGCCGCTGCTGCCGGGCAGCCGCGAGCCCCTGCCCGGTCCGGAAGCCGCGCTCGTGCTCGCCGACGAGATCGGATACCCGATCATCCTCAAGGCGGTGGCCGGCGGCGGTGGACGGGGCATGCGAGTGGTGCACTCCCGCGAGGACGTCATCGCCGCCTACGACGACACCCGCGCCACCGCGCTCGCCGTCTTCGGCAACGGACAGCTCTACCTCGAGCGGTATCTGGCCTCCGCCCGGCACGTCGAAATCCAGGTGCTCTGCGACGCGCACGGCAACGGTGTGCACCTCGGCGCCCGCGACTGCTCGCTGCAGCGCCGCCACCAGAAGCTCGTCGAGGAGTCCCCGGCGCCCAACGTCGACCCGGACGGTGTCGAGGAACTCGGCCGCAACGCCGTGCGCGCCGTCCTCGCCGCCGGCTACGTGGGCGCCGGCACCGTCGAGTTCCTCTACGACCCGCAGCGCCGCGGCTACTACTTCATGGAAGTGAACTGCCGGCTGCAGGTCGAACACCCCGTCACCGAGATGGTCACCGGCATCGACCTCGTCGCCGAACAGCTGCGCATCGCCGCCGGCGAACCCCTCGGCTACACCCAGGACGACGTGGAGTTCCGGGGCACCGCCATCGAATGCCGCGTCAACGCCGAGGACCCGGCCCGCGACTTCCGCCCCACCCCCGGCCTCGTCACCCGCCTGCGCCTGCCCGGCGGCCCGTTCGTCCGCGTCGACACCCACCTCGAGACCGGCTACCGCATCCCACCGCTGTACGACTCGCTGCTCGCCAAGGTCATCGTCTGGGCCCCCGATCGCGCCGGCGCCCTCGCCCGGATGCGCCGCGCCCTCGGCGAAACGGTCGTCGACGGCCCCGGCCTCGCCACCACCGCGCCCTTCCTCGCCGACCTCCTGGCCCATCCGTTGGTGCAGGCCGCTGAACACGACACCTCCCTCATCGGCACCCACCTCGCGGCTCCCACGCCTTCGGCTGTCCCCGCGAACTCCGCACCTGTCCTTGCCACCGCGCCCACCGTCCCGATCGGCGCCTGAATTCAGGTCGCGCACAGGCGTCTCAACGCAGGCCTTTGGTCGCGTGACATCGCAGGCTGTTCGCCTTGAGTCAGCTCGCCGTCGCCTCGCCGTCGCCGTGTCGACCCTTCCCGGCTGGAGTGCGGCCCTCGATGCCCGAGTGTCACCGCACGCGACTGGCCCCGCCGGGCTGTCGGCGCCAATGGTCCTTCTACCGGGACGAAACGGATATTTTTCCGCTCGGAACCCGGTAGAAGACCACAAAGATCGACACGCCGAGTACCGACACGCCGATTCATTTACTGAAAGTGACATGGCCACCCGGTGTCTATGTCCAGTTCTGGTAGTTCCCGCCATTACAGGGCAGCATGTAGGCCTGATAGCCCTTTCCCTCCGGGCTTGACTGATTGCTGTCCAGGCATTTGCCGGTGCCCGCATTGCGCAGAGTCTGGCCGAAACGGGTGCCCGACGCGGCCACCCACTGCTGGGAGCTCGACCCGTCGCAGGCAATCACGTACAGGCCGTCCGGATATTGGGCGCCTTCCGCGTTGTACCCGCCGGCCTTGCTGGTCAGGCAGTTGCCGAAATGGACGTTGCGGAGCCGGAGCCCGTCACGGATCCACTGCTGGTAGTCGCCACCGTTGCAACCGAGGGTGTAGACCCTGCTGCCATCGCTGTCGAGGCAGGCGCCGGTCGCGGTGTCGACCCAGGTCTTGCTTGCCGGCGCTGCCGGCGCTGCCGGCACCGGTGCTGGTGCCGCCGCAGCTGCTGGTGCCGCCGCGGGATTACCTGCATTCGCGGCTGCCGGCTGTGGCCTGGGAGCGACCGATCCGGCCGCGGAGGCCACGCGCCCCGCCGAGGCGTCGCCGGCGGCAGGCC
>NZ_JAMQQG010000245.1 GCF_023716925.1 Frankia sp. R82 | reverse complement strand
GCCAGGTGGGGCCCTGGCCCCCTCGGCCCCGCTGGCCCCGACCGTGCGGGCCGGGCGGCGGAGGCGGGGTGATTCCGGGCGGCGCCGCGCACTGGTGGCGGTGGCGTCGGTCGCGGCCGTCGGCCTCGTCGTCGGGCTGTTGGTGAACGTCGTGGTGCTCGGTGACGACGACCCGGCCCGGGGCCGGTCGGCCTATGCCGCGGACGCCGTCTCGTTCGCCGGGCTGGGGGAGCTGTCCGGGATCGCGCTGGCTTCCGACGGCGCGCTCTACGTCTCCGTCCCCGGCAGCGGGGACGGGAGCGGACAGGGTCGGATCGTTCGGCTCACCTCATCCGGTCAGGCCCGCCAGGTCGGTGGCAGCGGGCCGCGGCCCACCCCATCCGGCGGGGTTCCGTCACCGTCACCGACGCCGGTGCTCGGCGACAACGGTCCCTCGCTGCGCGCCGACCTGCGCCAGCCGAACGGCCTCGCCGTCGGCCCGGACGGGTCCGTCTACCTGGCGGA
This sequence comes from Frankia sp. R82, assembly GCF_023716925.1. Taxonomy (GTDB): domain Bacteria; phylum Actinomycetota; class Actinomycetes; order Frankiales; family Frankiaceae; genus Frankia. The sequence goes on along the minus strand of NZ_JAMQQG010000245.1, from coordinate 6,142 downwards.
GACCGACAGCGGCCGGGTGCGCCGGATCGCCGCGGACGGCACCATCACCACCGTGGCCGGCGCCGGCCCGGACTACGCGGACGGGTTCGCCGCCGACTCCGGCAACGCGCTGCGCGCCCGGCTCGACGACCCGACCGCCGTCGCCGTGGACGCCAAGGGCGCCGTCTATGTCACCGAGGGTTATCGAATTCGGCGGATCGTGGACGGCTCGATCACCACGGTGGCCGGCCGGGCGAACGAGTCCGGTTCGGCCGGCGACGGCGGGCCAGCCATCAACGCCACTCTCTACCAGCCCAGCGGCCTGGCCCTCGCCAAGGACGGCACCCTGTACGTCGCCGACCGGGGTAGCGACACCGTGCGCAGCATCGACCGCAACGGACGCATCAGCCTGGTCGCGGGCCGGCCCGGCACGTACGGACGCACCGGTGACGGCGGGGCCGCGACCAAGGCCCTGCTCTACAACCCGCAGGGCCTGGCGCTCGGCGCCGACGGCTCGCTGTACGTCGCCGACACAGGCAACTACGTGATCCGCAGGATCGACAGGAACGGGATCATCTCGACGGTGGCCGGCTCGGCGTCCTACTCCAGCGGCAACCAGGACGGCGCTCTGGCCACCCAGGCCTATCTGGACCAACCCTCCGGGGTGGTTGTCGACCCGTCCGGCGCGCTCTATCTCGCCTGCGCGGACGGGACGGTCCGGCGAGTCGGCGCCGACCGGACCATGTCGACCGTCCTGCGACCGCCCGACTCCTGACCAGGCGGGACGAGGCGGACGAGGCGGGACGGACCACGGATCGCGCTCCGACCTGCCGAGGACAGGCCACTGCGCCGGTGCCGGGAATGACATACCTTCGCCGCAGATCACGCGCCGAGCCGGGCCGGCCGGGCGGCGGCACGTTCGCGGGAGGTCAGGTGCACGGTCCGGATCGACGGTCGGTGCTGCGGGCCGCGGGGGTGGGTGGGCTGGGGCTGGCCGGCCTCGTCCTCGCTGGTGGGACACTCGCCGGCTGCCAGGACGGCGCCACGCGGCCCAGGCCGTCCGGTTCGCCCGACCCGGCTGCCTGGGCCGCGTTCGAGAAGCGACTCGCCGGGCCGCTGGTGCGCCCCGGCAATCCGGGCTACCCCGCGGCGAGCCGCCTGTTCGACCCGGCGTTCGACGACATCCATCCCGCGGCCGTCGCCCGCGCCCAGTCCCCCGCGGACGTGGCGGCCTGTATCGACTTCGCCCGCCAGCAGGGTCTGCCGATCGCCGCCCGCGCCGGCGGCCACAGCTACGGCGGGTACTCGTCCACCACCGGCCTGGTCGTCGACGTGACCGCGATGGCCACGGTGACCCCGGGCGCGGACGGAACCGCCCGGATCGGCGCGGGCGCGCTGCTCGTCGACGTCTACGACCAGCTAGGCCGGGCCGGGCGGGCGCTGCCGGCGGGATCCTGCCCGACGGTGGGCATCGCCGGGCTCGCCCTCGGCGGCGGCATCGGCGTACTCGGCCGCCGCCATGGCCTGACCTGCGACCGAATGCTGTCCGCCGACGTCGTCCTCGCCTCCGGGGAACTCGTGCACACCGATGCCAGGCATGAACCCGACCTGTTCTGGGCGCTGCGTGGAGGCGGCGGCGGAAACCTCGGCATCGTCACCTCGTTCGGCTTCGCCACCCATGCGGCCACGCCGCTGGTGCTGTTCACCTGCCACTGGCCGTGGGCGGCGGCCGCCGACGTGCTGACCGCCTGGCAGCGGTGGATCTCCGATCCCGGTGGCGCCCCGGACACCCTCTGGTCGACCTGCGTCGCGTCGTCCACGCCCAACGGCGGCGTCGGCGGCACGCCCGCGCTGCGCCTGAGCGGGGTGTCCTGCGCCGCGGCGGACGACGCCGGCCTCGCCGCGGTGCACGCTCAGCTCGCCACGTTGGCCGATGCCGCCGGCCACCAGCCGACCAGCACCACCGTCACCCCCCGTGATCACCGTCGGGCGATGCTCATCGAAGCCGGCTGCGCCGGCCTCGAGGTGGCCGCCTGCCATCTGCGGGACCGCGCGCCCGGTGGCACCCTGCCACGGGTCGCCCAGCGGGCAGCCTCGGCCTTCCTGACCGAGCCGCTGTCCGCCCGCGGCGTCTCGACCCTGCTGGGGGCGATCGAGCAGCGCCAGCGCACGGCCGGCGTCCGCTCGGGTGCCGTGATCCTGGATTCCTGGGGCGGCGAGATCAACCGGGTGGCGCCCACCGACACCGCTTTCGTCCACCGCTCGGCGATCGCCAGCGCCCAGTACGTCGCCGGCTACGAGATCACCGATCCGCCCGCGGCGAAGAACGCCAACCAGCGCTGGCTGCGCTCGACCGTTGCGGCGATGGCGCCCTTCGTGTCGTCATCGGCCTACCAGAACTACATCGACCCGGAACGGGCCGACTGGGCCCAGGCCTACTACGGCGACAACCTTGGCCGTCTGCGCCAGGCGAAGCGCACCTACGACCCGAACAACCTGTTCCGTTTCGCCCAGGGCCTCACCCCCGCTTGAACGCCCGGCCCGGCCGGGCCGGCCCTGGGTGGGGGCCGGCCCTGGGTGGGGGCCGAGCCGGGCGGCTGGTTGCGGCGGACGGTTGGCCGCCCCGGGCCGGGAGTCGACGTCACCGGCCCGGGGCGGTGCCTTATTACACGCCCGTCAGGCACTGTCCGCCTACTGGCTCGCCGTTGGACGATCAGCGTCGATACCTTGTCGGGATTTCGCGTCGCGATCAGGGGCGGATGTTCATATCGCCCCGATTCGGTCACCCGTCCTGGGTGAAGGACACAGAGGCAACGAGAGTGACACTGAGCGCACGGCGATTCCGCTTGCGGCGACTACTCAAAGTGAGTAGATAAATGCTGTCGGTGATAGGCCGACGTCGGTGTCCGGCCGTACCGGCGAGCTGTGCTGCGAGGTCCCACATGAGCAAGGTTCTTTTCCAATGGGGAATCACACTCTTCGTGCTCTTCTTCCTGGTTACCTCCCCCGCAAGTGCCGCGGACCTCGTCCGCAGCATCGTCGCCTTCCTCGGGGGTGTCGGCACCGGCCTGTCGGATTTCGTCGGCAACTTCGCCTGACCGACCGGAAGTCAACCGATCCGCGGCGTCAGCCGATTCACCACGTCAGCGACCATCGGCGCCGCACCGGGCTCAGCAAAGGTCCTCAGCAAAGGTCCTCAGCGAAGGTCCTTGGCGAGTGGACGGGTGACCGCGACGGTTCCCGTCCAGGAGGAGATGTCGGATTCGACGACTCCCCAGCGGGCGCCCTTCGCGGCGATGACCAGCCCGTCGCCGATGTACATGCCGACGTGGCCGGGCGCGTCGGCGGTTCCGTCGGTGCCGGGTGTGAACAGCAGGTCGCCGGGCTGCGGATCGACCCCGGCGACCTGCGGACCGTAGGCCAACTGATCGGTGGTGACCCGCGGTAGTTCCACGCCGATCGTGCGGTAGGCGGCCTGGACGAGGGAGGAACAGTCCCAGGAGTCCGGACCGACCGCGCCCCATACGTAGGGTTTGCCGACCTGGGAGGCCATGAACGCCAGTACGGGTTCGACCGAGCCGGTCGGAACGGACGCACCGACACCCAGATCGTCGCCGTAGACCTGGGCCTGCGCGAGAATCGTCCGTACATAGTTACGGGTCTCGGTATAGGGCGGGATACCCGCGAAGGCGAGCACGGCCCCGGCGCCGGCGTTGTAGGCGGCGAGCATCTTCTCCTGCCCGTCGCCGGGCACCGTGGCGACGCTCGCCGCCACCGCACAGTCGTACCGGGCCGCGGCCGGGATGGCATCGGCCGGGTTCCAGACGTCTCCCTGACCATGGCTGGCCCAGGTGCCAGGCATGAACTGGGCGATGCCCATCGCGCCGACCGGTGAGCGGGCCTGCGGGTTGAAACCGGACTCCTGCTGCAGCTGGGCGGCCAACAGTGCCGGCGTCACCTCCTCGCAGCCGGCCACGTTCGCCGCAGCCGTGATCATCGGCAGGTACTCCTCGGGGATGCCCTTGGAGTTCTTGATCGTGCTGTTGCCGTCGTGGTGACCGATGAACGGCCCGGCGAGCGTGAGAATCAGCATCGAGACCAGCAGGATGATCCCGCCGACGACGATCGTGAAGCCAACACCCGCCCAGACGGCCAGCCGGGGGCGGGTAGCCGGGAAACTACGGGCCATCCGCGCCTCACCGCCCCGGTGCGTCGCCGGCGACGCTCGCGAGATCCGCCCCGGCGACCAGCCAGGTGCCGTCCGGCTGGCGCAGCAGGGTCAGGGCAGGAGTGGAGACGGCGACAACCGCCGGCTGGTCGCCGGTCACGGTCTGCCGGCGGACGTTGAGCTGGAGCACGACCCGGCCGGTCGCCGTCGTGTCGATGCCGCCCAGCGGCGTGGTCGCAAGCACGCTGATCTGCGAGTGAACGCCGGCGGCGCGCAGGTCCTGCCAGGCCTGGCCGTCTGCGTCCGCGCCGGTGGATCCGGCGGCGCCGAGGGTGGCGGCGAAGTCCACGGTGAGGCAGTTCCGAGCTCGCTCCACGCCGGCCGCGGGGCCGGCGTCGGTGCGGGCGTCGAACGACTGCCAGCGGGTGAAGCAGTCGGCGGCGACCGCAGCCGGATCGGTCCTGTCGACGGCCCCGCCCGGGACGGGGGTGGCCGCGCCGACGGTGGCCGTGGCCAGCGGCGGACCCGGCGCCTGGCTGGCCCCCGGCGGTGGGCCGGTGGTCGTCGCCGGCCTCGGGGCCGGGGTGTCGGTCTGCCCGAACGACCCGCAGCCGGACAGCGTCAACGCCACCAGCACCAGCAACGCCGTCAGCGTTGCACGGCGAGGGTCAGTGCCGCGGGAAATCATCGCCGTGCCGGGTCATTCCCGCCCGTCCAGCCAGTCCCGCACCCGACCGCGGCGCACCCGCCACTGGTGGCCGACCTTGCGGGCCGGGATCGCACGTTCCGACAGGAGCTTGAGCACCGTGCTCTCGGACAGCCGCAACCAGGCGACCAGTTCGTCCACGGTGAGGACGTCGTCATCGTCGGTCGGGCGCACCGGCGGCGCCGACGCCATCGTGGACATCGCCGACCCGGCCGGCGCGGGCGTGGTCACCGCCGAGGCGGCCATGCCGGCCGCCAGGCCGGAGCCGGCACCGCCGCCTGATCCCGAGCGCGCCGAGGAACTCCCGACCGGCGTGCCGCGCAACGGCGGGGCTGCGCCAGCCGGCAGCCCGGCGCGGCCGGACGGCGGACGTGCCGCCATCGAGTAGCCGTCCTGCGCCACCGACGCCCCTTTCACCCTGCTTACTGCGAACCTGACCTACTGCACGTGGCAGCTACCTACGACTGCGTTGCGTGACTGCGGTGACCGAACCGCAGTGGACGGACAGCGGCGACCGAACGTCGACGGACGGCGTGCGGCCCATCCGGGCCGTTCGACCCGTGGCTGTCCGGTTCCGGAAGCTACACCGACCCACGTGTCCTGGATAGCCTCAACCTGAGCTTGTCATACTCGAACAGCTCGTGTTACATCGATCCGACCACAGCTCAAGATAAGTAACGGTAAGTAACCGTAACTGGCACTAGCTAACCATGAGAGAGCCGGGAGGGCGACGGCCCGTGAGCGACGTGCCACAGGCACCGCACGGTGAGGAAGGCGATGCGCGGCCTGTCTCCCTCATCGGAGCCCGCCTCCCTTCAGCGGCTTCCCGCAACCGGGCAGCCGATCCCGACGACCCGTACGGGATGGATGTCACAGCCGGTGTCGATGACACCGAGCTACCTCCCCATGCGCGCTCCGGGCGACGACGCCATCGTCGGCGGACCGAGCCCGACCCGGCCCAGCCGACCGACGAAGCGTGGCAGAGCGAGGCATTCCACCTCGATGATGCGACATCGACGGATGGACCGGGTGCGGATGGTGTAAGCGATACCGACGTCACGTCCGGTCGGCCGGCGACACCGGACACGAACCGGTCCCGCAGTAGCCGTGGCCGGCGTGCCGGTCGGCCGGCCGCCGTTGCCCCCCGCAGTCATCCGGAAGCCGACCGTATCCCACGGTCATCCGACCCCCACGCATCGACACGTTCCGGGCCAGACGGATCGACGCCGGGTGCCGGCACCGCCCCGCGGCGCAGCCGCCCGCCGCGCGCGTCCGCCCCACCCCGCGCC
>NZ_JAMQQG010000244.1 GCF_023716925.1 Frankia sp. R82 | reverse complement strand
GGGGCCGGGGCTGGGGCCGCCGGCGACGCCGGCTCCGGCGCCACCGGCACAACCGGGAGTGCGGGCGGCGGTGCGGGTCGCCCGGCGCGCACGGGTGGGGCTCCCGGCATCGGCCGGGCCGCGGGGGTCGGGGGCTCGGGCGGTCGAGGCCGCTCCGGCGCGGCCGGCACCCCGCCCCGGGTGACGATCCGTCCCCCGAGGGGCGGCGTCTGGCAGGGCGAGGACTTCGCGATCTGACGGTGGCAGTGGCAGTGGCAGTGGCGGTCGCAGGGCCGGCGGCTCAGGCGAGGTGATGCAGCTCGTGAAGGAACAGACCCGGTAGCAGGTCGGCGTTGGAGACACTCGCCGCGAAGGTGAAAGCGACGCTCACCTGGTCGTCCAGTCCGCCGAGGACGACGCTCAGCGGACCCTGGCCGCGCAGCGGGAAATGGGCCAGCCCGGTGATCCGTCGCCCACAGGCGGCGAGCGGGCCGGACATACTCCGCGGATTGCTGACCGAGATCGGGTACTTCGCTTTTTTCGGATCACTGAGGCGCGTGGAGGTCGTCGCGATCTGGCGGACCAGCGATGCCGGCAGTCGGGTGACGACGGTCCGCTCGAACAGCGCCGGCTCGGTGTCCCTGATCACACGGGTGTGGTTCGAAACCCGCTGCAGGCGCAGGTGACGATCCGGTTCGCCGACGGGCAACGGCACCCAGACGACCGACGAGTAGTTGCTCAGGGTCCGCGCCTGCTCGGGCGGCCGGACGCTGAGCGGCATCGCGGTGTGCAGGAGTGGATGGGCGGCGAGATCCCAGTCCCGCGGGGCCCAGGCACGGACGGCGCCGGCGAGTGCGGCGAGAAAGATGTCGTTGATGGTCACGTCGTGGCGCCGGCTTGCCCGACGCAGGGTCGGCAGGGTGGTCTCGGCCAGATAATGCCGGCTCGGACCCGTGGGGAGACCGCCCCAGATCGTCAGGTCGTTGCGCCCCAGTGGATTGTGCCGGGCCCGGTTGGCCTCGGCGAGCAGGTCACGCGGCCGCACCTGCGGACGGGTCCGTAACCGGCCGGTCGACACTGGTTCCGGATCCTCGCCGAAAAGCATCCACAGTGCACTGTGCATGGCCGCACCGTCCTGCTGGATATGGCTGCAACGGTAATGGATCATAAAACCGTCGGCGTTCTCGTCGTCCCGGCGAACGAGGAAGACCCGCCAGGGTGGTCGGTTCAGATCGAGACGGGTGGAGGCCGAGATCCGGTCAATCACCTGTGGCCCGGATCTCCGCAGGTCCGTACCGGTCGGCTCCGGCTCAGGCCAGACCGCGGCGTGGTAGTCGATGTCGATGTCGTTCATCGGGACCGTCGACCACTCCGGTTCCCCGCGCCGGTTCGTCGCGAGCCGCTCCCGCAGCGCCGCCTGGCGGTTCATCCGCCCGGCGACGTGGGCCCGCCATTCCTGGTCGCTTGGTGGGCGTCCGTCGACGAACAGCAGGGTCCCCTTGTCCAGGGCGATGTCCGGTGCGCCCTGTTGAAACCCGAGAAACGCCTGGTCGTACGGGGAAAGCGGCCGTGATCCGGGCTTTTCGTGACCGGTCGGGGAATTCCGTTTCATGGTCTTGATGGACATGTGTGATCCTCGGCGGGAGATGGCTTTCTGGCGGTACGAGACGCTAGCTTTGTGCTCCTGATCCACGCCTTGGATGCAACACGTTCGATATAGCCCGACCGGGCCATTCGCGCTCACGTTCGGCGGTGTCCGGTCCGACCGTGTCCAGCCGGAAATATCGTCGTTCCGGGGTGGTCGAAATCAATGACCAGTCTTCTTCGTTGATCGCTGTACACGGACCCGGTCGGACCCGGTCGGACCCGGTCGGACCCGGTCGGACCCGGTCGGACCCGGTCGGACCCGGTCTGGCCCCGCGGGCAACCTGCCCGGGTGGCGATCCGCCCCGGGTGACGATTCGTGTGCCCAGGGGCGGCGTCCGGCCGGGCGAGGGCTTCGTCATGGTACCCACGACCTCTGATCGGCCACTGGCATCTGGTGGGCTGTTGGTACCTGGTTGGCCACTCTGTGAAGTTGGCCGTTCTCCGAGATGACAGCAATACGCCTCATGTGGAGGGTTGTTCGAGGATTCAGCCCCCGAATCCTTGACTAACCCTCCACATGGCACCCGTTAACCCTCGGTGGAACCCCTGCCTACCCTGGTCGCTGCTCCGACCTGGCCCGCGTGGACGTAGATTATTGCAGTATGGGTTCGAGTGAATGCGAGATGTGATTGCGAGATGTGATTAACAATCACGATCGGCGGTACCAGCGGCGGTGAGCAGGGTGCGCACGAGGGCGGTCGGGAGACCGATGACGGTGTCGAGGTCACCGTCGACGTGGGTGACGAAGGGGGCGGCGCCGCCCTGGATGGTGTAGGCGCCGGCGGCGTCCATCGGTTCGCCGGTGGCGATGTAGGCGGTGAGCTCCTCGTCGCCGACGTCACGCATGGTTACCGTGGTGGTGGCGACGCCGGCGTGGGACGTGCCGGTCGCCGCGTTCAGGATGATCACGGCGGTGACCACGCGGTGGGTGCGTCCGCGCAGGTCGCGCAGCATCGCGAGGGCATGCTCGGGGGACTCGGGCTTGCCGAGGATCCGACCGTCGAGCTCGACGACGGTGTCGCTGCCGAGAACGAGGCGGTCGGGGCGCGACGCGGCGACGGCGCGGGCCTTGCGCTCGGCGAGCTCGGCGGTGACCCCGGGTGCGTCAGTCGCGACGGTGGACGACTCGTCCACGCCACTGACGACCACCTCGAAGGGGACGCCGAGCCGGGCCAGCAGCTCCCGGCGCCGCGGTGACGCGGAGGCAAGCACGAGTCGGGCGATGGCCGTCATGCCACCGGAGGCTATCCCGATCGGGCCATTGTGCGGGGCCGTTCGTCGGGTCGGCCGCAGGGCCGATGGTCGCGGTGGTAACGGGGCGGTCGGCGTGGTGACGACGGGGCGGCAGGCCCTCGACGAGCTGCGACATCCCGTCCGCGGACGCGGGGGAGGGCGGGCGGGAGAGCCGGGAGAACAGGACGAGTGGACATTGACCGCCGGGCCGGTGCCGCGGGGTGTGCGTCGATCGTGAATGTCGGCGATAATGCCGCGCGACCTGCATGAATGACGCCGGTGGACGTGTCTGTTCCAGGAAAACGGTCGGGCGCCGGTTAAGTATCTCTCACCGGCTCGGGAGTCGAGAGTCGGCCATCGCCGTACTTACACTGGCGGCAGCAGGGCACCATCCCACCCACCCGGCGAATCCACATCATCACCAGGAGGGTGACAATGGCTATTCCGCCGCGTCAGGCGATTCGGGTCGGCGCCTATCTGGCGAAGCAGAAGATCCTGCGTCGCGAGAAGTTCCCGATCACGCTCGAACTGGAACCGCTGTTCGCCTGCAACCTGGCCTGTGAGGGCTGCGGCAAGATCCAGCACCCGGCGGACGTGCTCAAGCAGCGCATGCCGGTCGAACAGGCCCTGGCCGCGGCCGACGAGTGCGGCGCACCCGTGGTGTGCCTCGCCGGTGGCGAACCGCTCATGCACCCGCAGGTCGAGCAGATCGTCGAAGGCCTGGTCAAGCGCAAGAAGTTCGTCTACCTGTGCACGAACGCGCTGCTGCTGCCACGCAAGATCGACAAGTTGACGCCGTCACCGTACCTGTCGCTGGCGGTGCACATCGACGGGCTCGAGGACCGCCACGACGAGATCGTCGCCCGCAAGGGCGTGTTCGCCCAGGTCGTCGACAACATCAAGGACGCGCAGGCCCGCGGTTTCCGGGTCACCACGAACTCGACGTTCTTCAACACCGACTCCCCGCAGAACGTCATCGAGGTGCTCGACTTCCTCAACAACGAGATCAACGTCGACGGGATGATGCTCTCCCCGGCCTATGCCTACGAGAAGGCGCCGGACCAGGACAACTTCCTCGGCGTCGAGGAGACCCGGGAGCTTTTCCGGAAGGCCTTCGCGGACGGTCGCCGCAAGAAGTGGCGGCTTAACCACTCGCCGCTCTACCTCGACTTTCTCGAGGGCAAGGTGGACTTCGGGTGCACCGCGTGGGGAATCCCGTCCTACTCGCTGTACGGCTGGCAGCGTCCCTGTTACCTGATGAGCGACGGGTACGCGAAGACGTACAAGGAGCTCGTCGAGACTACCGACTGGGACCGGTACGGCCGCGGCAAGGACCCGCGGTGTGCCAACTGCATGGCCCACTGCGGGCACGAGCCGACGGCCCTGGCCGCCACCCTCGGTTCGCTGCGCGAGACGATCCGCGCCGCGATCCCCTCGTAGACCTCCCGCGGTCTCGCGAAACCGCGGTCCCGCGAAACCGCGAGCTCAGAGCCCGCGGGGGCGGGCGGGTTCGCGGGTGATGGTGGCCAGGGTGTGGGGACGGTCGGACGGTCCTGCCGTCGTCACCCGGTACAGCGCCGACACCCGGTCACGGTGGATCGTCTCGGCCGTGGCCGTCACCGGCTGCGACGCCTGCGCGGGTCGCAGGTGCGTGATCCGGATCCCGGTGGTGCGCTCGGGGCTGTCCGCTCCGGCGAGCGCGTCGGTCACCAGATCGGACAGGCACAGCAGCACGCCACCATGCACCGTCCGGGCCGCGGTGGTGAACACCGAGTGCCCGGGAAGAATCAGCCGGCCAAGCTCGCCGTGACGGGTCGGCCCCGCCGCGGCGAGCCCCAGGGCCTCCAACAGACTTCCGTGCGGGGCCGACCGTGGGCCGCTGTGCGTGCCGCCGCTGTGCGTGCCGCCGGCGGGTGAGTCGCCGGCGGGTGAGTCGCCGGTGGACGGGTTGTTGCCGGTCATCCGGTAGGCCCAGCGGAACCGTCCGGTGGCGAGGGCGGCGAGCCGTCCGGCGCTGTCACGTACCTCGCAGACCGCCACCGCGCCCCGCTCGTCCCGCCCGCGCAGCCGGGCGTCGGCCACCAGATGCGGACCCGACCAGGGCGGCCGGGTGACGATCTCCAGTGACAACTCGGTCAGCACCGCCCGCACGCTCGGCACGCCGTACGAGCCGGCGGACTCGGGTGCGCCCGGCCCATCCGGTGGTGACGCCAACTGGACGAGTCTGCCCAGCGCATCGTCGACGAGCACGCCGAGCGCACCCGCCGTCGGCTCGCCACCCGCGCCGACCAGCCACGGACCGAGCTGTGCGACCAGACGTACCCCGAGCGCGGTGGGGGTGCGCGGCCGGGGATCCACCCGGAACCGGCTGCGCGCGTCCTCCCCACGCCCGTCCCCTCGCTGCGCCCCCCACCACGACGGCACCGCCATCGGCGGGGTGTCCGGCGCTGGCGTGGTGCGCTGGGCTGGCGTGGTGCGCTGGGCTGGCGTGGTGCGCTGGGCTGGTGTGGTGCGGGTACTGGCCGTGGTGCGGGTGGCCGAGGATCTGCTCATGCTGCGGCTCGCGTCATCGCCATCCTGCCTGACCGGTAGGCCGTCCGGCCTGACCTGGTAGTCCGTCGTCCTACCCGGTTGGTACGTCCAGGGCGCCGCGAATCCTCGGGGGTCCGGCGTGCGGCAGTACCCGAACGGCGGTGCCGGGCAGGGATAGAGTCCGTATCCGGAGGCACCTCCATATTCGCTCCGGGAGGACAGGCATGGACATCGGGCTGCACATCGCCGACTTCACCTGGTCCGGCGGGCCGGCGACGCTGGCGCAGGACCTCACCCGGGTGGCGATCACCGCGGAGGACGCCGGCTTCACCAAACTCAGCGTGATGGACCACGTCTGGCAGATCGGGGCGGTCGGCCCGCCCGAGCACGACATGCTCGAGGCCTACACCACGCTCGGTTATCTCGCCGCCCGCACGTCCCGCATCGACCTGCTGGCCTGGGTCACCGCGGTCGTCTACCGGGAGCCGGGTCTGCTCGCCAAGATGGTTACCACCCTCGACGTTCTGTCCGAGGGACGGGCCTACCTCGGCATCGGCGCCGCCTGGTTCGAGCAGGAGGCCCGCGGCCTCGGCCTGGACTTCCCATCCACCGCCGAACGCTTCGAACGGCTCGAGGAGGCCCTCGAGATCTGCCTGCAGACCTGGGGTGACTCCGACGCGCCCTACCAGGGCAAGCACTACCAGCTCGAACGCACCCTCGGCGTGCCGCGCCCGCTACGCCGCCCGCACCCGCCGATCCTCATCGGCGGCAGTGGCGAACGCAAGACCCTGCGCCTGGTCGCCCGCTACGCCCAGGCCTGCAACCTGTTCGGCGGCCCCGACGTCGCCCGCAAGCTCGACGTTCTGCGCGCCCACTGTGCCGACGTCGGACGGGACTACGACGAGATCGAAAAGACCGTCATGGCCCCCCTCGACCCCGGCCCCAACGGCGAGAACATCGACGGCATCCTCGAGAACCTGCGCTCGCTGGCCGCCCTCGGCATCACCCACTACCACGGCTGGGTACCCGACGTGGCCGCGATCCGCCCCCTGGACCTCCTCGCCGAGCGCCTCATCCCCATCGCCGCCACCTTCTGACCCGTCCCGGTGTCCGTTTGCCCCCCCGTCCCGTCCCGTCATCCCATGCCTCGTCTCGCCCCGCCATGCCTCGTCCCGCCCCGCCCCGCCATGCCTCGTCCCGTTACTTCACGCCCCGCCCCGTCCCGCCCCGCCCCGCGGGTTGGCAAGGTCGTCCGGGTCATCCGATTTGCTCTCTTTGCGTATCTCGCCGGGGCCAGGAAGCGATCTTCCGCTGGTCGGAGATGCCTTGATCGGATCCTGCCGAGGCCAAGTGAAGGATCGACGCACCTTTTTCTTCACTAAGAGCTTGTCTCATGTGGGGTGTGGGAGTTTCTTCCAGCAGGTGATCGCGGCGGCCAGGCAGAGGAACCCGAGGA
>NZ_JAMQQG010000243.1 GCF_023716925.1 Frankia sp. R82 | reverse complement strand
CGCCTTCGACGGGCGACTCACCGCTGGCCGCAAGTAGTCCGATTCACCACAGTTACACCATTACCTGGACAGACCCGACGGGTAGGGCCCGGCAGTTGCGGGTGAGCAGCAAGTCGGCCTACCAGCGGAGGCGACAGTGGCGGGCCGGCGGCGCGAGGGCGCTGGTGACGCCTTCGGTGCCGCCGTTGCTGTAGGGCAGGGTGAGCGCGTTGTTCACGGCGTCCCGGTCGAGGTCGCGGCCGCGGGTGTAGGCGTGCAGGTGGGGCAGGTCGGCGGTCTGGGCGGTGGTGATCCAGGCGGTGAGGCGGTCGTCGTTGCCGTCGGCTGGGTCGAGCAGCGCGGCGAACTCGCGGACCAGGCTCGCGAGAGTGGTCATCTCGGGGCAGGTGGCGGTGAGCTGGTCGAGCCGGTCGCGCCGGGGGTCGGTGAGGGCATGGGGCCTGGTGAGCAGGAACCGGGTCAGGGCGCGTGGGGACATCGCCGGCTGGTCGCCGTCGAGCCGGCCGGAGTTGATGTAGCGGACGAGCAGGTTGTGGCTGCCTGTGTAGCCCTGCTGTCGGATCTCGCGGAGCAGGCGTAGGAGCGGGACGGCGGGTTGTTCGGCCCGGCGGCCCCGCAGGTAGTCGCGGTAGGGATCGACCAGTGTCGGGCGGAACGCCGGGGCGCGGATCAGCCGGTCGGGCTCGGGGGCGCGGGCGTAGCGCTTGACCGTGTTCAGGGAGAGGTTGAGCCTTCGCGCGCAGTCGAGCAGGCCCACACCCTGGTCGAGCAGGTCATGAACCTGCGCCCAGCGCTGCTGGGTGGTCTGGGCGCGGGGCCCCTCGGTCGGCAGCGGGCCGGCCTTCGCCCAGGCGCTGTGCGCGGCGACCTCCTGACGGACCGCCTCGGCGAGGTTGCCACAGATGCCACTGGTCTCCCACCTGCCGGGGGCCTGGCAGGACACGGCGGACAGCCTCGGCGTAGGCACCCGAACCGTCCCGGCAGACGACCTCAACTCCGGGATGGGCGCGCAGCCAGGCCTCCAGGACGTCGGCGCCGCGGCCAGCCACGACGTCGACGCGGCGGCGGGTCTCGGCGTCGATCAGGATCGTGGCGTAGCGGTGGCGGCGGCGCAACGCGAAGTCGTCCACGCCCAAGACCCGCGGGACCTGCATCGGTGGGAGTGGAAGGCGCAGCAGGCAGCGCAGCGCGGTGTCCCGTGACAGCCGCACCGACAACGCGCCCAGGACCCGGGCCCCGGCGCGGCCCGCGAGTTCCCGGACCACCGCGCCGACCTGGGCCGAAAGCCGCACAGTGCGCCGCCGGTAACGCTCCAGCGCACCCGGAACGTCCGCAGACAGCCCCGGGTCGGGCACTCGAGCCGACGGACCCGCACGGCCAGCAGCACACGGCGCGCATCCAGAGCCACATCAGCTGGCGTCCGCACGTGGTAGCCGTGCACCCGCGTGGTCAGCTCGCCGCACCGTGGGCACGCGACCGGCCCGTCCGGGGTCCGCGCCGCGACCCGGATCCGGTCACCCTCGTCCGCAACATCCTCCACGACCAGCGGCGCCAACCCCGAGAACAACAGCGCCACTAGGCAATCCACACCAATAATGACAGATCTGACATAGCAGGTCACATCAGTCACCACCGGATGTGCGGCAGAGCCGAGTGTCGGACAGTCCCCACTCCCGCTGGCGGACGCGCCGCTTGAGCGCGGCGTTCTCCTCGGCGAGGCGTTGGGCGGTGCCCTCGGTGCACTGGGCTCGAAGGTCTCGGAGTTGACCCAGGAGGATGCCGATCCGTTCCCGTTGGGTTGTCGATCTCGGCGTAGGCGGCCTGGATGGCGTCCTCGGCGTTGAGAGCCCCGCTGGTGCCAGGATGCTTCGACCGGCGCGTCGTGTGCTGCCTGGGTTCGGCGTCGATGGTCGCCGCTGGCAGCGATCGCGGTGGTCACGAACTTCTGGGCGTCGGTGTGTTGGTAACGGAAGGTGCGCGACCCCCAGGCCCGCGGCGCGACGAGCGGGTATGTGAGCGGAATCCGCTCGCAACACAGGATGATTTGTCGTATTTACGCAGTCAGAGTGGAATGGGGAATGGCCCCCTTCTCTGCGTTCTTGCAGCTAGACCACGGCGTTGATGGCACCATTGATCTGTTTGCCACGACAATCCGGGAGATCCAGAGGCAGATGGACAGGGCAGAAAGAGAACGGCTGAGCACTGCTGTCGAGGAGGTAAGTGGCTGGTTGGCGCAGGCCCAGCGCCTGCTCGCCGAGCGTTCAAGAATTGCCGAGGAGGCGAGTGCCGCCGGCGAGGAACTGCGTCGTGCCGCTATCGACGTTCCTCGTGACGGCGCGACAGTCTGGCGAGTCCTCCCCCTACGAAACGCGGACGAAAGCCTGATCCGTGCCCTCGCGCGGCGCTCGCATCTCCCCGACCTCACCCAGTTGGACGCCGAGGACATCCAGGACCTCGTCACCGACGTCCCCGGCATTATCGGCGACGCGCGGGTCCTGCTCAGCGCCCGTCGATTCTTTAGCCGACCCACACGACGCAGTGCCGCTGCGGAAGCCGGCGCTCTCCTGATCCGTTACCGAGACCAGGCAGTCGAGACCGACCTGCCCGGTCTTCTGGCCAGTTTGACGCCGAACCCCGACAGCGTCCGTGGGATGAGCGTGGCGGACGCACTGGATCCTGGGATCGGGCTCGCCGAACACCTCGGCGCTCCCGACTCCGGAGGTCTCGAACTCCTCGACGGCCATGTCGTCGCCGGGCTCGGCCAGGCGATCACCATGATCGACCAGGCCCTGCAGACAGAAACGGCTCACCGGGCCGCCGCGATCCAGGCGGGTAACCAGGTCCGAGAGGCCGAGACCCGCGGCCTGCTCGCCACGATGCCCGTCGATCGGCTCCGGGAGGTGACCCGGGATCGGCTGCGCGTCGGCCTGCTGAGCGACGCTGGCATCACGACCGTGCAGGCGGTGCTCGACCGCGGGCGCGCGCTGGAAGGTGTGTCCGGTATCGGGTCGACCCTGGCGGCCAGGCTCCTGGGCGCCGCGCAGACAATGCACCAGACGACATACAACGAGACGCCGGTCCGTATCGACATCAGGCGCCGGACGCCGGAAGCGACCCGGTTACTGCGCCAGCTCGGCGCCTGGGACGCGATCCGCAGGCTGCGTAACGCGGCCTGGGACCTGGCGCGCGCCCAGGAACTGGCGCCGCTCGCACAGGCGCTTGACCGCCATCCTGAACGACTGGCCGTGGTCCCTCTCGCCGGGCTGTCCGCAGAGGAGTTCCTGACCGGCGTCACCTCGGTCCTGCGCCGTGCGGCCTCGGTCAGCGACGTCCAACCGGGTCAAGTACCAGCTGCCGACCCGTGGGAGGACTTCCTCGCCCGGCCCGCCGACTACTTCGGCATGCTGACCGAGCTCGGAGTCGCACCCGGAGACGAGAACAGGATCCATGGCGACCTGCCCGAGCAGATCGTCGCCTCCGTCCGCGCGATGTCCCTCAACACCGAGCACCTCACCGTCGGGACACTGCGCGGCTATCAGAGCTTCGGCGCCCGGTTCGCGCTGGCCCGACGCAAGGTCATCATCGGTGACGAGATGGGACTGGGCAAGACTGTCGAGGCCCTCGCCGTGCTCGCCCACCTTCGCGCACACGGCCACCGTCACACAATCGTGGTCTGTCCCGCCGCGGTGGTTACGAACTGGACCCGGGAAATCTTGGGCAAGTCGACGCTGGGCCCCCATCGCGTCCACGGACCGAGGCGCGACGCAGCCGTGGACGACTGGCGGCGCGACGGCGGCGTCGCCGTGACCACCTACGAGACCCTGCGCTGGCTACTGCCCCAGCTCCACGACGTCGAACTGGGCTGCGTGGTCGTTGACGAGGCCCATTACGTCAAGAACCCGGACGCACAGAGATCGCAGCTGGCGGCGCTCCTTCTGGAGATGTCCGATCGTGCCGTGCTGCTGACCGGCACTCCGCTGGAGAACCGTCTCGACGAGTTCGTCGCTCTCGTGCGCTACGTGCAGCCCAGGCTCGTGATCGAGACCAGCGGCCTGTCCCCCCGGAGGTTCCGCGCACAGGTGGCCCCGGCCTATCTGCGCCGCAACCAGGCGGACGTGCTCCCCGAACTGCCCCCGCTCGTCGAGGTCGACGAGGTGCTCCCGATGTCCGACGAGGATCTCGCCGTTTACCAGGAGGCGGTGCGAGACGGCAACTTCATGGCCATGAGGCGGGCCGCGATGATCCAGGGGCGCGACTCGGAGAAGTTCGGCCGGCTGATGGAGATCGTCGCTGAGGCGGTGGCCAACGGACGACGGGTGCTCGTCTTCTCCTTCTTCCTCGACGTCCTGGATCAAGTCAAGCAGGAACTACCTGGCCTGGTCTTCGGCCCGCTCACCGGCAAGACGCCGGTCGCGCAACGTCAACCTCTGTTGGACGAGTTCTCCGCCGCCGCCGGCGGAGCAGTACTCATCGCGTCGATCCTTGCCGTCGGGATGGGGCTCAACCTCCAGGCCGCATCCGTCGTCATCCTGTGCGAACCACAGCTCAAGCCCTCCACCGAGGAGCACGCCATCAGGCGCGCCCAACGAATGGGGCAGCTCGAGTCCGTCCAGGTCTATCGGCTGCTGTCCGAGGAGGGCGTCGACCAGAGGATCCGCGAGCTCCTCGCACGCAAAGGGTCCATCTTCGACGACTTCGCCCGGGTCAGCGCCACCGCCGACAGCACCCCGGAAGCAGTCGACGTGTCCGAGAACAAGCTGGTCTACGACATCATCGTCGCGGCCGAGCGCGCGCGGCTGTTCGCTGAGCCGGCAGCCCAGGCGGCTGACGACCCGACCGCAGGCTGACATGCCTGGCGCCGCGCGACTGGGTCCCTGCGCCAATCCAATCGAGACACGGCTGGGCGCGGGTCGGCTACAGGGTGTGTTCGCGGGGGATCTCTTGCGGACAGGGGGATCTGCTCGCGATTTCCATCAGGCTGGGCCGGTCGAATGAGATGATGATTCGCTGTGCGGAGTAGCCGAAACGCGCATGGCCGTGGTCGCGACGACGTCGAGATGACGGTGCGTAAATTTCTCTCGGGGCTCGCCTTCATCGCGCGGGACGTGTGGCGGCCTACGCCCAGGTCAGATCTCTATCTGGACTGCGACGTCTGTGGCGGTGCCACGCCGCACTCCAGCTATCGGCGAATCCTCTCTGCGACCAGGGAGAATCCGACGCTTGTCGCCGCGCCACCGGAGCCTGTCTGCGCGGTCTGTCGCAACGCGCATTCTCGCATCCTCGGCGACGAACCGCCCTGCGACACGGCCATTGTGTGCGCCGGCCAGCGGCGGCGCCGCTGGCGCTCGGGTAGATCCCAGCGGCCGTGCCGCGCGCAGTTCACCGTGCCCGCGTCCGCGCCAACTGTGATCTGCCCGTGGTGCAGCACCCAGCAGGACGGGCCAGCCACGCGCGGTGATCGCCTCACGTAGCTTGACGTACACGAACACGCCGACACCTCCTTTGTCGCCGCATTCAAGAAAGACCGGTACAGTTGTCCCTGCCAGAGCCGCCGCCGTTCCTTACCCGCGGCGCACGGCCGGGTGTTCCAGGCGTGGTCCCAGCATACGTTCCCGCGAGGGGTGGATCTGGGCGAGCAGGCCACGCAGCCGATTGCTGGTGCGGGTCAGTCGACGGGTGCGGGTCGGCCGGTAAGTGGTCCCCGGGGCGTTCCTCCTCATGTCGGCGCGGTTCACCGGTTGAAAGCTGGGGCTACGAAACAGCTGGTAGATGTTCGGGTGCCGGGGGCCACGGGATCGCTGTCGGCCTGATCGGTCTCCGCTGCGGAATCAAGCCGAGTGTTCGGGTCAATTCGTAGCTGTGCGACAAGAGCGCGTGCTGTGCCGGCGCCTACATGAAGGTGTTTGCGGAGGGTTTCAGCGGAGATCGGGCGGCGATGAGCCTGCCAATGGTGGGCGTCCTCGACGCGGGCCCGTTCGAGAAGCTCCCGATCGGATGCACGCCCTCGCCGTGCGCGACGGCTGGTTTGGGTCGCTTCCCGTGGGCGCGCCATCAGGTGACCTGCCACCAAGGGGTCCGGCTGCCCGGCATGACCTGCTGCAGCGACAGGTTGGTGCAGGATCACTCGCGCGGGAATCCGCTCCCCGCTGCTCCCGGTGAGCTGAAGGGCTTGAAGGAGTTCCGGCCCGATGTGGGACCAGCCGATGAGTAAGCAGCAGCCGACGGCGTCGAACGCGGCGCGGCCGTAGTGGCCTTCGATGATCAGTTCTGCGGTGTTCAAGGCGAGGGTGACGAGACTGCAGAAGATCAGGAGGTGCTGCGCGGGTCGGATCTGCTCCCGACTGGTAGCAGCAAGAGCCAGCTGGCGGGTCGCAACGAGCAGAGCGACAACCGAAAGATCAACTGCGGGGGCGACCAGTGGAGCGATGTAGGCGGGAACGCCGAGCCGGATGCCCAGGGCCCACACATTGCCGAGCCCGAACAGGAAGCTCAACGCGACGACGCTGGCAATCAGCATGGTGACTGCTCGAAGAGCGAACGGGGGGCTCCCTTGGCCGACGGGTGGACTGAAGGGTGCGTCGTTCATCGGCCGGCCCCCGTCTGGCCTGCGAGAATGAGGTCACCAGACAGGATGACCGGTGGTGGGGTAATGGTTCGAGTCGCCCCTCGGACACTCTTGTTCGTACATGATCGCTTGAGGCTGGGCCTCGGCGATCACTCGGTGGGCTCCTGGCTGGTGGGTGAGCTGTAGGCCGAGCTGGGTGTAGATCTCTGCTTTGTCTGAAGCTGCCCCGGTTTCGTTCACAGGTAGGGCTTTGAACGGTTAGGCGGCTTTATCGTACTCCTGGAAGCGGGTT
>NZ_JAMQQG010000242.1 GCF_023716925.1 Frankia sp. R82 | reverse complement strand
GGGGGGGGGGGCGGGCGGGGGCGCGGGCGACGGCGCTGCCGCGGCGCCGGGCGCCGACCGTGGCCGGCTCGTTCGACTCCACCAGCGCACCCCACGCCCGCAGTCGTTCGTAGAGCACGGCCGGGGTCGTGCTGTAGAGCCGGGACAGCGACTGCAGGTCACCACGGCGCAGCCGCAGCACGTCCCGTGCGCTGTCCGAACGCAGGACCTGCACGATCGCGATCCAACGGCGCAGCGGCCCGGTGCGGGTCGGGGGTAGCTTGCGTAGCCGCCGCAGGTCGATGACCAGCGGGGGAAGGTGGTCGACCTCGCGCCGGTCGACCATGGGGGGCACCAGCAGGGTCGCGGGCACGTCGTAGAGTGCGGCGAGCTCGACGAGGCGGTGCACGCGCAGGGTACGGGAGCCTCGTTCGTAGGCGCCGAGAGTCCCCGCGGTCCATCGGCCGTCGGTGCGCTGCTGAACATCCAGCAACGACATACCTCGCCGATTGCGCGCCGCACGAAGCCTGCGGCCGAGCTCCAGGGCGTAGTCCGCCTCGGTCACAGTCTCCGTCCGGGTCAGGGTCGACGGGAGACGCCAACCGCCCCCGGTGACAGCCTGTCAGGCGTCCGTCCGCCTGGCAGCCGATTCGCGCACAAAGGCGCGGCCGAATGTGGCCCTACGGTGGTCCTCTGGTGCAGGGCGCTACAGAAAGTCAGATATGATCTCCATTTTGTATCTGAAAGTAGTCGAATGGCCGGTGAATGTCACCGTTATCGGCCGTCCGACCGGCCGTTGTCGTCGAGGCTGTCGTCGTCGAGGCTGTCCTCATCGAGGGCCCACGCGCGGGATCGTTCGACGGCCGCCTGCCAGCGTCGACGGCCTCGAGCCCGCCACGCGGCGGATCGCGCGGGACGGTAGCGCTCGGCGCGGTGGCGCAGGCCGGACAGCGCGGCCAGGTCGGGGAAGAAGCCGGTGGCCAGGCCCGCGAGATAGGCCGAGCCGAGCGCGGTGGTCTCGATGTTGTCGGGGACGTCGACGTCGACGCCCAGGATGTCGGCCTGGAACTGCATCAGCCAGGCGTTGCGGGCGGCGCCGCCGTCGGCGCGCAGCTCGGTCACGGCGAAGCCGGCGGCGGCCATCGCCTCGACCACGTCGCCGGTCTGCTGGGCGATGCCCTCGAGCACTGCGCGGGCCAGATGCGCCCGGGAGGTGCCGCGGGTGAGTCCGAGCAGGGTGCCGCGCGCCCGCGGATCCCAGTGCGGAGCGCCGAGCCCGGCCAACGCCGGGACGAAGTACACCCCGTCGTTGCCGGGCAGGGACGCGGCGAGCGCGGCCGTCTGGGCGACGTCACCGACGACGCCCAGGCCGTCGCGCAGCCACGCCACGGCCGAACCGGTGGACAGGATCGCGCCTTCCAGGGCGTACCGCACCGGCTCGCCGTCCAGCTGGTAGGCGGCGGTACGCAGCAGGCCCGCCGCCCGGGCCGGTTGCGGCGCCGGCACGGTGGCACCCGTGTTGACCAGGACGAACGAACCGGTGCCGTAGGTGCTCTTGGCCTGTCCCGGGGCGTGGCACCCCTGCGCGAACAGGGCCGCCTGCTGGTCGCCGACGGCCGCCGCGACCGGCACCCGCACACCGAGGAAGGCCGCCGGGTCCGTCGTCGCGTACACCCGGGAGCTCGGTACCACGGTGGGCAGCAGCTCGGCCGGCACATCGAACAGGGCGAGCAGTTCGTCGTCCCAGCGGCCGGTGGCGAGGTTCAGCAGCTGGGTGCGGGAGGCGTTGGTGATGTCGGTGACATGGGTGGCACCGCCGGTGAGCCGCCAGATCAGCCACGAGTCGACCGTGCCGACGGCAAGCTCGCCGCGTCCGGCTCGTCGGCGCAGGTCCGGGTCCCGGTCGAGGATCCAGGCGAGCTTCGTGCCGGAGAAGTACGGATCGAGGACCAGCCCGCTGCGGTCGGCCACCCACGGGCCCTGGCCGTCCGCGGCGAGCCGTTCGCAGTGCGCGGCGGTGCGCCGGTCCTGCCACACGATCGCCGGGTACACCGGCGTGGACGTGTTCCGCTCCCACACCAGCGTGGTCTCCCGCTGGTTGGTGATACCGAGCGCGGCCAGGTCGGTCGGCCGGCGGCCGGCGTCGACCAGAGCGGCCTGGACGGTGTCCACGACGCTGCGCCACAGCTGCTCGGGGTCCTGTTCGACCCAGCCCGGACGGGGGAAGTCCGGTGTCACGGGTGTGTGGCCGCGGCCGACGACCACCGCCTGGTCGTCCAGCAGGCACACCGTTGTTCCCGTGGTCCCCTGGTCGACGGCCGCCACCACCCGGCCCCGGTCTCGGCCGCCGTGTGCGGATTCCGCCATCGTCCGCCTCCCGCTCGCACCTGGCGGCCGGTCACCCGATGGCGCTCGGCCGCCGACAGCTCACCCGCTGTCGTGGTCCGATCCTGGCGCACCCGATGGCCACCCGCGCGATCCACGCGCTCCGGTGGGATCCACGCGGTCTGTGCGCGTGGGGAGCGACGCTGGCCCTGTGGGCACCGCGGCGGGTCAGCCGATGCTGGACAGGTCGATGGGGGAGCTCGGCGCGGTGGCGGCCGACGGCGCGCGGAAATCGCTCAGGCGCAGCCGGGTCGTCGAGTTGGCGGTGAGGGTGATCCGCAGCGGATAGGCGGGGCCGGTGTTGGCGACCTCGAAGGTCGTGCCGTCGGAGGAGCGCACCCGCACGGCGCGTTCGTCGTCCACCTTCTCCTGCTCGACCTTTCCGGCCAGGCCGACGAGATAGCTGCGCAGCGAGTCGCTGAACCGGTCGAGGGTGAAATAGCTGTACTTGGCGGCGTCGGCGGCGGCGAGCCGGACCCAGCGGTCGGCGAGCAGGTCCGCGGCGTCGGCGTCGCCGGTGGCGGTGTAGTACGAACGGGCCCGGCGGACGTACGTGTCCGCCTTGATCTTGACCAGCTGGGTCTGCTGCCCGTACTCCTCCACGGTGCCCTGGGTGGTGGTGGGCGACATCACCAGGTCGTAGTCGGCGGGGGCGTCACCGCTGGGATCGTCGACGGTACCGGCGAGGTGCACCCCGGGGGCCGTGCGCAGCGCCGTCACGGCGCGGGAGCCGACCTCGGCCGCCGGCAGGCCCTCCAGCCCGTTGGTCTTCTTGTCGCCACCGCCACCACTGCAGCCGGCGACCGTGGCCACAGCCACAAGGGCCATCGCCAGACCGAGCCCGACCAGTGCCCGGGGCAGCATGCCCGGTCGTCGTCCCGCCCGCATCTGCTGCGCCGCCTCCTGCTGCCGTCTGGCCCGATGGTGCCCGAGAGTGTCGCCAGTCTGTCAGCGCCCCGGCGGCGATGGTCAACCAGATGCCGGTGGTGGGTGGATGTTGTGTTTGCGCGTGCATTGTCGGGTACGGGACCGTTCGGACGGCGCCTGCTGGCATCAGCTGGCCGCGGCTCGGTCGCAGCGCGACCTCTGCGCGGTCCTGTCCGGCGACGGCCCGGCCTTCGCACGGCTTCCGGACGGGCTGCGGTGGTGGCGGTCTCGCCGGTGTGACGCAGATCAGCGCGCTGAAGTGACCTGATCGGGGGAGCTGGGTTCGACCGCGTCCCGTAAATAAGGCACACTGGCGTTGTGAAAAACGACCACGATGTCACGGGCGGGACGGCGGACGGCCGCACCCGCGACCGGGTCGTGCGTCGACTGCTGGAGGGGGGGTCGGCCACGGCGGCCGAGCTCTCCCGTCAGCTCGGTGTCTCACCGGCCGGGATCCGTCGTCACCTCGACGTCATGGTCGCCGACGGCATCATCTCGCCCATCGAGACCCGTTCCCACGGCCCGCGGGGCCGTGGCCGCCCGGCTCGTCGCTACGCGCTGACCGAGGTCGGCCACCAGGCCGGCCCGTCGGCCTACTCGGATCTGGCCGCCGGCGCCCTGAGCTTCCTCGCGGAGGTGGCCGGCCCGTCGGCGATCAGCACGTTCGCCGACAGCCGCGCGGTCGAGCTGGAACGGCGGGTGCGTTCGGCGGTCGTTGCCGCGTCCCCGCAGGAGCGGCCGGCGGCGCTGGCCGAGGCGATGACGGCGGCCGGGTACACCGCCAGCGTCTCGCAGCTGCCGACCGGGCTGCAGATCTGCCAGCACCACTGCCCGGTCCAGTTCGTCGCCGAGCGCTTCCCGGCGCTGTGCGACGCCGAGACCGCGGCGCTCGCCCGGGTGCTCGACACCCACGTGCAGCGTCTGGCGACGATCGCCCACGGCGACGGCGTCTGCACGACCCATGTCCCAGCGGGCCCGCCGCAGGAACCACTCCCATCATCCCCGTCTTCGGAAGGTTCCGCCCCATGACCACCCCTGCCGAGACCGCCCTTGAGGGCCTTGGCTCCTACCGGTTCGGATGGGCTGACACCGACGCCTATGCCGCCGATGTGGAGCGCGGCCTGTCCGAGGCGGTCGTCCGTGGCATTTCGGCCAAGAAGTCCGAGCCGTCGTGGATGACCGACCTGCGCATGAAGGGCCTGCGGCTGTTCGAGCGCAAGCCGATGCCGACCTGGGGTGCCGACCTCACCGGGATCCACTTCGACAACATCAAGTACTTCGTCCGCTCCACCGAGAAGCAGGCTGCCGAGTGGGAGGACCTCCCGGACGACATCCGGGCCACCTACGACCGGCTCGGCATCCCCGAGGCGGAGAAGCAGCGGCTCATCTCCGGTGTCGCCGCCCAGTACGAGTCCGAGGTCGTCTACCACAAGATCCGTGAGGATCTTGAGGAACAGGGCGTCATCTTCCTGGACACCGACTCCGGCCTGCGCGAGCACCCGGAGCTGTTCCAGGAGTACTTCGGCTCGGTCATCCCGGTCGGCGACAACAAGTTCGCCGCGCTGAACACCTCGGTCTGGTCGGGTGGCTCGTTCATCTACGTCCCGCCGGGCGTGCAGGTCGAGATCCCGCTGCAGGCCTACTTCCGGATCAACACCGAGAACATGGGCCAGTTCGAGCGGACGCTCATCATCGTCGACGAGGGTGCCTACGTGCACTACGTCGAGGGGTGCACCGCGCCGATCTACTCGTCGGACTCGCTGCACTCGGCCGTCGTCGAGATCGTGGTGAAGAAGAACGCGCGCTGCCGGTACACGACCATCCAGAACTGGTCGAACAACGTCTACAACCTGGTCACCAAGCGGGCGGCCTGCCACGAGGGCGCCACGATGGAGTGGGTCGACGGCAACATCGGCTCCAAGGTGACGATGAAGTACCCGGCCGTGTGGATGCTCGGTGAGCACGCCAAGGGCGAGGTCCTCTCGATCGCCTTCGCCGGCCCCGGCCAGCACCAGGACGCCGGCGCCAAGATGGTGCACGCCGCGCCGCACACGTCCTCGCAGATCATCTCCAAGTCGGTGGCCCGCGGCGGTGGCCGCACGTCCTACCGCGGTCTCGTGCAGATCAACGAGGGCTCGTCGGGCTCCCGCTCGACGGTCAAGTGCGACGCGCTGCTCGTCGACACCATCAGCCGCTCCGACACCTACCCGTACGTCGACGTGCGCGAGGACGACGCGTCCATCGGGCATGAGGCGAGCGTGTCGAAGGTCGGCGCGGACCAGCTGTTCTACCTGATGAGCCGCGGTCTGTCGGAGGAGGAGGCGATGGCGATGATCGTGCGCGGCTTCGTCGAGCCCATCGCCCGCGAACTGCCGATGGAATACGCGCTCGAACTCAACCGGCTCATCGAGCTGCAGATGGAAGGTTCGGTCGGCTGATGGCCGTCATCGATGCCACCGGGCGCCCCCCGGCGGCCGCCGGAGCCGTGCCCCGCCCGGTGCGTTCCCGTGACCCGCAGGACCACGACGTGCCCACCGGGCGCGAGGAGGCCTGGCGGTTCACCCCGCTGCGCCGTCTGCGTGGTCTGCCGACCGGCCCCGAGGCCGACGGTCGGGTCACCGTCACGGTCGCGGCACCGGACGGGGTCGCCGTCGAACAGCTTGACGCGGCCGACGCCCGGATCGGCCGGGTCCTGACCCCGGCCGACCGGGTCGCCGCGTTCGCCACCGCCCGCGCGGGCGGGGCGACCGCCGTGACCATCCCCGCCGAGGCGGCGCTGGCGGAACCGGTCGTGGTGCGCCTGCACGGCGAGGGCCCGCAGGGCGCCGCCGGCGCGGCCAGCGCAGCCGGGGTCGCCTACGGCCACCTCGTGATCGAGGCCGGGCCGTTCTCGTCCGCCACCGTCGTGCTCGACCACACCGGCAGCGCCACCTACGCCGGCAACGTCGAGGTGTACGTCGGCCACGGCGCGTCACTGACCGTGATCTCGGTGCAGGACTGGGACGCGGGCGCCGTGCACCTCGGTGCGCACGCCTTCTCCGTCGGCCGCGACGCGAAGCTGCGCTCGTTCACCGTCACACTCGGCGGTGACCTCGTCCGGCTCAACCCGACCGTCGACTACCGCGGCCCCGGCGGCGACGCCGAGCTCAACGGGGTGTTCTTCACCGACGCCGGCCAGCACCAGGAGCACCGCCTGCTGGTCACGCACGAGGCGCGCTCGTGCCGCAGCCGGGTGACCTACAAGGGTGCGCTGCGCGGCGAGTCGGCGCATGCGGTGTGGATCGGCGACGTCCTCATCGGCGCCGACGCGGTCGACACCGACACCTACGAGCTCAACCGCAACCTGGTGCTCACCGACGGCGCCCGCGCCGACTCGGTGCCGAACCTGGAGATCCTCACCGGCGAGGTTGTCGGCGCCGGGCATGCCAGCGCCACCGGCCGCTTCGACGACGAGGCGCTGTTCTACCTGCAGTCGCGCGGCATCCCGCCGGCCGAGGCCCGCCGGCTCGTCGTCCACGGCTTCTTCGCCGAGGTCATCGACCGGATCGACATCCCCGAGCTGCGCGACCCGAACAAGACCCCCCCCCCCCCCCCCCACCCCCCCCCCCCACCCCCCCCCCCCCCCCCCCCCCCCCCCCCCCCCCCCCCCCCCCCCCCCCCCCCCCCCCCCCCCC
>NZ_JAMQQG010000241.1 GCF_023716925.1 Frankia sp. R82 | reverse complement strand
CAGCCGCGCCGGGTCGGCCGCCGGGTCGCGCCGGCGCAGCGCCGCCAGGGTCTCGGCGTTCGGCGATGCGAAGGCGACCCGCAGACTCAGCCCGTAGTGGTCGTCGTCGATGTACCGCCCGGCCGCCGCGGCGGCGGCCCGGATCTCGGCGATGCCGGCGGCGGCCTGCTCGGGACTGACCAGGCTCGCCAGCCATCCGTCACCGAGCCGGCCGATCCGACGCAGCGCGGCGGGAGCCGCACCGCCGAGCCAGAGATCCAGCGGTCGTGCGGGCAGTTCGCCGAGGCCGACGTCGGCAACATCGAAGAACTCACCGTGGAAACTCACCCGCGGCTCGGTCAGCAGCCGACGCACCAACGTCAACGCCTCGTCGAAGACCGCCCCCCGCCGGCCCGCCGGCACCGGGTAGGCCGACCGGTCGACGTCCCGCCCGGGGGCAAGGCCGAACACCGGCAGCACACGGCGTGGCGCCAGGCTCGCGAGCGAGGCGAGTTCCTTGGCCACCAGCACCGGGTTACGCCCCGGCAGGATGGTCACGCCAGTGCCGACCTTGAGCCGGCTCGTGCGGCCGAGGGCGAACCCCAGGCCGGCAAACGGGGCGACGGCGGGCAGGGAGAGCTGCTCGGACAGCCACAGCGAGTCGATCTCGAGCTTCTCGAGCCGATCGACGAGCGCGCCGAACTCGCCGGGGAGCACCCCGCCGAACCCGCCGAACCCGATCCCGATGCGGATCTTCATGAGCCCCCCGTCCCGGGCCGGACATCATCACGCCCGGATCCGGGACCGCATCCGGGTGCACCTCTCCATACTGCGGCAAGAGCGTGCGAGATGCGTCACTTCCACCGAGCAACCCTGGTTGGGGACCCGCACATCAGCTATCCGCGAACCTGTGAGCCCGTCGGTTGCGCTCAGTTCCGCTCGGTGGCCGCGGCGAGATCGGCCCGCAGGTCCGCGACGATCTGACCGAGCAGCGGTTCCCGCAGGGCGAGCCGGTGGTCGCCGGGAATGTGCCGGATCGTGGCCGGACCGGTCAGCATTCCGTGCCAGCCCTCGATCTCGTCGTGATCGTCGGCGAGCCAGACGGAGGTGCGTCCGGCATAGGTGTGCGGACGGTAGGTCATCGTCAGGATCCGGCCCTGGTTGTGGAAGGCCTCATAGCGGTGCGCGCCGCGGAAGCGGACCAGCCCGGCCAGCGGCAGCTCGACAAGCTGACGCAGCCGGTCGGCCACGACCCGCGGACCGAGCCCCGGCCCCTCCCCCGCCGCCAGCGTTCCGCGCCCCTCCCGGTCCGGGACGGCTTCGGGTCGGTCCGGATGGCGGCCCTCGAGCTGACTGGTCGGAATGATCGCGCCGGACCGGGTCAGCCGGGCGGTTCCCGGCAGGTAGGTGTCGATCAGCGCCAGCAGGGCGACCTCATGCCCCGCCGCCCGCAGCAGCCGGGCGGTCTCCAGCGCGATCAGACCACCGAACGAGTGCCCGACCAGCAGGTACGGCCCACTCGGTTGCAGGAGGCGGATGTCCGCCACATGCCGGCGTGCCGCCGCGGCCACCGACCAGTCGGGCAGGCCACGGCGCTCCAGGGCGTGCGCCTGCAGCGCATGGACGCGCCGCTGCCCGGCGAAGTGCTGGGCGAACGCCAGCAGCGCGATCGCCGGGGCGCCGGCCTCCGGGAAACAGAACAGCGGGGTCCCGGCGCCGGCACCGGTCAGCGACACCACCCGCGGATGGCGCTCGGCGTCGCCCTGGCGTGCGGCCAACAGGTCGGCCAGGCCCGCCGGTGTCGGCGTCGCGCGGATGTCGTGTGCCGGCACGACGATGCCGAACTCGTCGCGCAGAATTCCGACCAGCGCGTCCACGGGGTCATCGGAGGCCACCGAGCGCCCGGGGTTCGCCGGGTCCACCGGGTCGTCGCAGACCGCGGGGTCGCCGGCAACCGTGGGGCTACCGGAGATCGCGGGGCGTCCGACGCTCCCGCCGGGGCCGAGCACCCGCGCCCACAGCAGCCGCGCGGCGAACTCGTAGGGATCGTCCCCCGCCGGATCGACCACCAGCCCCGGTGCCACCGCGCCTCCGACGACCGCGTCGGTGGCCACACCACCGGCAACAGCTACAGCCGCATCAGCCGGGGGCGCCGGTGCCAGGACGGAAACGGACAGCCGGTCACCCGCAGACGAACCCCGCACCATTATCACCTCTTATAGCTATGTGAAGGTCATATTGAACACCACGACCTTGCTAGCTCCCGCATCCCCCGTACCGCCCTTGACACCCCGTCCAGATCGGGTCCGGATCAGTCCACCCACTCCCCCGACCACCCCATCCAGACCTCTGACCAGTCACTTCGTTGACCTGACACCGACTGGCCGGGTAGTCACGAGGTCTGTCTCCGCGTCAACCACAGATCCGGCCGAAGTCAGGAGCGAGGACGGGACGAACATGCGCGAACCGGCCATTGACGGAACGCCGTCCGGCGCCGACCGTGGAGCGATGGGTGACGTGGGTAAGCCCGAACGGATAGTCGAGGATGAGCCGATCAGCTTTCCCGACGCCGAACCGCTGACCGTCCCGGCCACACCGGCAACACCGGCCACACCGGTCACGCAGCCCGAGAGGGAGCCGGTGCCCGGGTGAGCCTGCTCGGCTGGCGGCAGTGGGCGGTTGACGGTCACGGTCAGCTGCGCCCCGCCTGGACGCCCTGGTCCCCGTTTCCACCCGACATGCTGCTGTGGCGCGCCGACGGCATCACCGAGGCGCGGTGTCTGCGCATCGCTGGCCGTCCGCAGGACGATCCCGGTTCCGCCACACCCCCCGCCAGCCACGATCGGGTTCCGGACGAACACTGCCTGTGTGGGCTGTATGCCTGGCGCACCCCGGACCTGCTCGCAACCGCCCGCCGCCCCCGGTGGACGGCTCTGCCCTGCGTCGTCGGTGTCGTCCGCCTCGGCGGGCGCATCATCATCGGCGAGCGGGGCTACCGCGCCGAGCGCGGCTATCCCGTCGCCCTGTTCGACCAGCACGGCGTCGTGTCCCCCGACTACGCGGTGGCGCGCTATCGCACCCTTGCCGCCCTGACCGCGGAATGGTCCGACGCATCCGCCGCCCGACCGCCCAGCACCCCACCCCCGAACGACTGACAGCACGCATCTCGTCGCCTGACGTTACGGCCGGGACTTCGGAAGCAGACCCGTGCCCGCGCCACGACCGTGATCGACGACGCCGACACGGTTGCTGCTCTCGCCATGGGACGAAACGCGCGCCGCACCCTGCAGAGGGAGCCGCACCCTGCAGAGCGAACAGCACCACCCCCGGCGACGCGGACAACCGACACACCGGAGAAGGCGAGACCACGACACAACACAGCAAGGCCACCTGGTGCGATCGGGGGCGCCCGAGAGTACCTCCCGGGTGAAGTAGGGGAGATTTTTCCAGCAGGTGATCGCCGCGGCCGGGCAGCGGAACCCGAGGAGGCCGAGCCCGCACATCTCCGTAACGCATGGTCACAAAGTGGTAGCCATCAGGCGGTGACCGCACGGGATCCTGCCGCGGGGCGTGGTGCGCACGCGGTGCGTGACGTGGTGGTGGGGGGGTGGGTTGGTGTCACGTCGTCCGCGGACACGCCGGCACACATCTCCCCCGAGACCTGCCGTGCCTCGCCAGTCCACCGGCGCCATGCCTCGTCGACCCGGCACGGTCCGGGTATGACCCTGCCGACACCTTCCCACCAGGAACGTCACGCTCCGACGCCATGGGTAACTCTGTGAATACACATGGCCGGAAAGTGTGTTGATCGAAGCATGGTTGGAACTATCGTCTGAAATGTCCCGCACGGTGGCCGCCCATCGCCTCATCGCCGCCCCGTGCTCGTGGGACCCGCGAGGGGGACCGTTCATGACCAGCTCCGGTATCAACCTGCCCCAGGCCAGCCCGTCCGGCGGCGGAGCATCCGCGGTTGACCCAGCCGCCGCGCAACCGGCCGACGCCACAACCCCCACCGGTGGCGAGCTCACGAGCGGTACCCCCGCGGACGCCGGTCCTCGGCGACACCGGTGGCAGCGGGTCAGGCGGCTGCCGGCCTGGCTGCTGGTGGCGCTCGGATACCTGGTCCTGGCCGGGTGGATCTTCCGGGCGGGCTGGCTGCACCCCGGGCAGGTCACCTACGGCGGCAACGACGCCTACCTGTACACGTGGTTCCTTCAGTGGACGCCGCACGCGATCGGGCACGGCCTGGATCCGTTCGTCACGCACCGGATCAACGCGCCGGACGGGGCGAACGTGCTGTGGAGCACGCCGGTGGTACTGCTCGCGCTGCTCGCGACGCCCGTCACGGTCCTCGGCGGACCGGTGTTCACCCTGACGGTGCTGCTGACGCTGGCGCCGGTGGCCAGTGGCCTCGCGTTGTACGGGCTGCTGCGCCGGTTCGTCCGGGTCGGCCCCGCGGCGTGGGGTGGACTGCTCTACGGGTTCGGGCCGTATGTGATCGGCAGCTCGTACGGCCATCTGCATCTGGCGTTCGCCCCGTTCCCACCGGTTCTCGCCCTGTTGCTGATCGATCTGCTTGTTCCCGGACCGCGGCCATGGGTGCGGCGGCGGTCGCCGGGACGCACGGGGCTGCTGCTCGGGCTGGCGGTCGCCGGTCAGGCGATGATCGGCGAGGAGGTGCTCGCGTCGTCGGCGCTGGCGGCGGGGATCGGCGTGGTGGTGCTGGCCGGGTGGCAGCCGGGGATGGTGCGGGCACGGGTCGGACCGGCGCTGCGAGGCCTCACGGTGGCGGCCACCACGGCGGGCGTGCTGCTCGCCTGGCCGCTGGCGGTGCAGTTCCTCGGCGACGGACGGGTACACGGTTCGATCCAGCCGTCCGGCATCGCCGTCAGTGACCTGTGGACGTTCGTCACCCCGACACCGCTGCAGGACCTCGCCCCGGACGCGGCGCTGCGGCGCAGTCTGCGCTTCACCGGCAATGCCGTCGAGGTGGGTGGCTACCTGGGCATTCCGCTGATGCTGCTGGCGATCGGCACAGCGGTGACGGCGCGCCACCATCCGCTGGTGCGGGTGCTGGCCCCGGTCGGGATCGTGATGGCGGTGCTGTCGCTCGGCGATCACCTGCATGTGGGCGGCCACGTCACCGGGATCGCGCTGCCCTGGCTGCTCGGGGAACGGGTGCCGGTGCTGCGCAACGCCCTGCCGTCCCGGTTCGCCGGTTACGTGATGTTGTGTGCCGCGGCGATCACGGCCGTCGGGCTGGACGAGCTGTGGTCCCGGCGCCGCCTGGGGCCCGAGCCGCCCGAGCATCCGCTGCCCCGACGCGAGCCATCGCGGGGTGGCCTGTCGCTGGGCGTGTCACCCCCACGGAAGGTCCTGCCGCGTGGGACGTCGCTGCGTGGGACGTCGCTGCGTGGGGGGCTGGGGTGGGCGGGAGCGGGGATGCTCGTGCTCGCCACGCTGGCGGCGCTCATCCCGGCACCGATGCTGACCACGTCGGCATCCACTCCGGCGTTCTTCACCGGCGACGGGGTGCGCCGGATCCCGGCCGACGCGACCACACTGGTCGTCCCCTACCCGCATCCCCAGGACGCGCGGGCGATGCTGTGGCAGGCGCGGGCCGGATTCCGGTTCGTCCTGCCCGGCTGTTACTGCACGGTCCCGGACGCCTCGGGACGGGCGTCGTTCCACGGGCCGGGCGACGCGCTGACCTCGGCTCTGATCGACGTCGACAATGGCACCGTCTCGGGGGCGAGCATGGCAGGCTCGACCCAGGTACGGGCCGCCTACACGCACCTGTCCCCGGACGCGGTGGTTCTCGGCCCGGCCCATCGGACGGGCGAGCTGCGGACCCTGCTGGTGGGCCTGGTCGGCCGGTACCCGCAACGGGTCGACGGTGTCGATCTGTGGTTGCCCGGCCGTGCCGGTGGACGCAGGTCGTGACATTCCCCGTTCACCTGAAAAGCTGGCCTGCGACAATGGTCGAAGCCGAGGGGGTGTCGTGGCTGCCGGTCCGGTAGGCGACCGCGTGGTGGCGGGTCGATATCGCCTCCTCGCGCGCCTTGGCGCGGGCGCGATGGGCACGGTCTGGCGCGCGTTCGACTGCGTGCTCGAGACCGAGGCGGCCCTCAAGGAGATCGAGCTCGCGGGCGGGGTGGCCGGCTCGGAGCGGGCCGACCGGGTCGAGCGGGCGATGCGTGAGGCCCGGCACGCGGCCAAGCTGCGCGGGCATCCGCACGTGGTGACGATCCTCGACGTCGTCCTGGAGAACGGGCTGCCGTGGATCGTGATGGAGCTGGTGCCGTCCCGGTCGCTGTTCGAGGTGGTGCGCGACGACGGCCCGCTGCCGCCCGCCCAGGTCGCCCGGGTGGGGCTAGCCGTGCTGGACGCGCTGGTCGCCGCACGTGACCACGGCATCGTCCACCGGGACGTGAAACCGTCCAACGTGCTGATCGGGACGGACGGGCGAACCGTGCTGACCGACTTCGGCATCGCCACCGGCGACGGTGATCCCACCCTGACCGTCACCGGGGTGCTCGGCACCCCGCTCTACATGGCCCCGGAACGGCTCAACAACGCCCCGGCCACGTTCGACGCCGACCTGTTCAGCCTGGGCGGCACGCTGTACTTCGCCGTCGAGGGGCGGCCGCCGTTCGAGCGGGACAGCTTCGGTGCGATGCTCGCGGCGATCGTGCTGCACCCGCCGGCGCCGGCGCCGCATGCCGGGGCGCTCGCCGCGGTGCTCGACGGTCTGCTGGAGAAGGATCCACAGCGACGCATCAGCCCCCAGCGGGCTCGCGACCTGTTGCTGGCTGCCGCACAGCGCCCCTGGACGGACACCCGCCCGTTCGGACCCGCCGGCGCCGGCGCGGGGACATGGCCGGACGAGGACGATCCGACCCGGTACGCCCCGCGCACCCGTGCGGTGCCGGTGCCCTCCCCGTACGGCGCGGGCTCGCCGGAGGAGACCGGTCAGCAGGCCCGGCCCGACCCGACCGCCGCCGACCCGACCGCCCACGATCCGACCGGCAGAGCGGGTGCCGGCCACCAGGCCGGCGACGGGGGGCGGGCGCGGGCGGCCGACGAGGTCGAGGTCGGCCC
>NZ_JAMQQG010000212.1:47989-64909 GCF_023716925.1 Frankia sp. R82 | reverse complement strand
CCGCGGAACCGCGCCGCTGAACCGTGGCTGGCCGGGCGGCTGCTGGCGGGTCGTCGGCGGGAAAGGCACGCCGGACCCGGACGACACCGGGACGGGCCGCGGGCCGGCCGGGTCGCCACGGCCGGGCTCGTCGTAACGCCGTGCGCCGTCATGGCGCTGCTGGCCGTCGCGGCGGGCGTCCTCGCCGTACCGGGCGTCCTCGCCGTACTGCGGGCCGTTGCCCGGCCGGGGCCCGGCGCCGCGCGGATCCTCGGCGTACCGGCGCTCGCCGTGGGAACGACGCTCGTCGCGGTGACGAGGTTCCTCGCGGTACTGGGGCTCGCCGCTGTACCGGCGCTCGCCCCGCAGCCGGGCGTCGTCGCCGCCCCGGACGTCGTCGGCAGGCGGGGCGACATTGGCGCCGTACCGGGCATCGTCGCCTGGCCGGGAACCATCGCCGTAGCGGGGGTCCGCACCCCGGCGGGAGTCCTGGGCTGGCCGGTGGTTCTGGGCCCGCTGGTGGTCCTGGGCTGGCCGGTGGTCCTGGGCTGGCCGGTGGTCCTGGGCCCGCTGGTGATCCTGAACCCGCTGGTGGCCGGGGTGCTCCACGGGCGGCGCCATCGGCGGCGGTGGGGCCATGGGCGGTGGCGTCACCGGCACGGGTGCGGTGGGGGTGGGCGGCAGGATGCGGCTCACGGGAGGCCGCGGAGCCGGTAGCTCGTCAGGACGGGTGTCATGCGGGGCAGTGAGGGGGCGGTCGAGCTCACCCGGGTCGGCCTCGGCCTCCTGGCCGGGATCCTCAAGTGAGATGCCTGTGATCGCCACGATCGAGGCGCAGGGCCAGAGGCGGTCACAGCTGAGGCAGAGCTCGAACTCGTTCGGCTGATGCAGGTCGATCAGGGTGATCAGTGAGTTGATATGCTCGATGATCTTTGGGCCCACCAGCACCGGCCCACGCGCGATGACGTCGAGCTCGGAGCGTAGTCGCCCGTGATAGTGCTCGACGTCTGCAAGCCGCGGATCGTCCATCACACGCAGCATGCACCATAGCGGCCGAGAAGGCGCGAACGGTGTAGAACGAAAGAGGGTGTTGTTACGGACGCCTTACTTTCCGCGCCCACAAACTGGCTGAAATCGGTGCCGAGCGTTCCACAATCATCACTGAAAGTGATAATTGTGGGTCTACGGGGACCCCCGCAGGGTGCTGGGCACTGCAGTCGCACGCGTTGTCCGGTCCTGTCGGCGAGCCGGCACGTTGCTGATCAGGAACGCTCCGGTCGGACCTCGTCGGTGCGACGCACCTGGCGCATCAGGCCCTCCTGTAGGCGCGCAAATTCCTCTATATAGGGACTTTCGACCTGCCCGGGGGCACTTCCGGGCTTGTCGCCGGGGGCCGAGCGGTCAAACGACTCGAAGCCCGCGAACTGGCCGGCGCCGTTGGCCAGCGGCATCCGGTCGGACTGGCCGTCGAACGCCGGGTAGTGGGAGTTGGACTGAGGGGCGCCCCGATCGCCCGGGGTGTCGTAGCCCGGCCCGTATGGCGGCATGGGCGGCGTGCCCGGGGCGGCCGGGCGGTCCTGCGCGTTGTCGAACGCCGGGTAGTGCGCGCCGTTCGCCGACGGCGCCCGCTCGGCGGCGCCCGCGTCATAGCCGTACCCACCGGATCCGTTCGCGCTGGACGCGCCCGGTGCGATCGACAGCGGGGAGCCGTGCCGGCCGTCACCGGCCGGGTCCGCCTGCTCGGTGGACAGAAAGCCCTCGGTCGCCGGGTAGATGCGGGCGGAGAGGCTCACCGACATCGGATCGCTGCCGTAGGTGATGACGTCGACCTGGTCCTCCGCACCGATCCCGCCATTACGAGCGAGATCGACAAAGCGGAACAGATCGGCCCAGCGCAGTCCATCGAGATCGACGCTGATGCGCAATGCCATGGTGGTGCCCCATCCCTGAGGTTCGTGACGTGCCGACGGTTCGCAGGCGCCAACGGACAAGCGAGAGGTGTCATGGCACGTCGCCCGTCAGCGCCAGCCCGGGCGGCGATGGGCGGCAGCTTATACCCCGTTGGGAGAGCATTCCCGCTCCGGGATGGTTCAGCACTCTCTGCACCGCGAGAAGTCGCCAGCGGAATCGGCCTTGCGTGACATCCTTGTGGCCTCCGGGCGGCGGGCGGGTAGTGTCCCGAGCTGTGACTGTTGTGTCCGGCGGAGTCAACGGAGTCGACGGGGTGGCTGGGCTGGATGTCCCGGTGGGTGTCACCCAGGCCGGCGGCCTGCCCATCCGGCTGCTGCACGACCGCGTACTGGTGCAGCCGCGGGAGGACGCCGCGGACCGGCGCTCCAAGGCCGGCATCGTGATCCCGGCGACGGCGCAGATGGGTAAGCGGCTGTCCTGGGCCGATGTGGTCGCTGTGGGCACTGCCGTGCGCACGATCCAGATCGGTGACCGGGTGTTGTACGACCCCGAGGAACGCGCCGAGGTCGAGCTCCACTCGACCACCTACATCCTGCTGCGCGAACGGGATGTGCACGCCGTGGCCGCCCAGCGCCTCGACGACGGGCTGACCGGCCTGTATCTCTAGAACCCTCGGGGCACCGCCGAACTTCTGCGCGGGATCCGGACCGTGCAGGGACCACCTGCCGTCACACCCGGGCCCGAATGGTGTACGGTGCCGCATCGGTCGGCATACGAGTGCGCCGCCCGGGCCGTGGTGGCCGGTCGTGAATGTGGTGGGACAGACACCGCGCCGGCTGGTCCCCTGTCTGGCCTGACGCGGTTGCGACCCGTATCCTTCGCTCGGCTTTGGAGATCCGCGTTCCGGCCGGGACCCTTGGGTGTGGTGAGGCGCCGGGAATGTGGACATAGGGCCCGGTACTCACCACGTCCCCGGGTTAACTGCGTACGGTAGTCAGTTGATGTCTTCGGGTGCCGGGTTACGGGGTTTTCTCGTGTCCGGCGGCTCCGGTCCCATCGGTGTGGCCCTCCCCATCGGTGTGGCCAGTGGGCGAGCGACGGGTAAAGAAAGGGAAGGGAACGAGACGCATGGCGCGTGACTTCGACGCTCGGCGAAGCGCGGACGTGGAGGACGACGAGCTTCAGGAGCAGAGCCTGGAGACGCTGAAGGCACAGCGCGCTGGCGCGGCGGCGGATCTCGGGGACGACATGGACGCCCTCGAGTCCGAGCTCGACCTACCGGACGCGGAGGTACGCGACGAGGAGCTCTCCCTGCGGGTCCTGCCGCGTCAGGCGGACGAGTTCACCTGCACCCGGTGCTTTCTGGTGCAGCACCGCAGCCAGTTGGCCGACCCGCGGCGCGTGGTCTGCTCGGACTGCGTGGCCTAGCCGGTCCCAGCCGCGGGGCAGCGACTCGTCCCGCCCCGTCCGGCCTGCCCCGAGGCGCCGGCCGACGTGCCCGGCACCTCGGGGCCGACACGGGTTGCCCCTCCGTCTAAGTAGCTGTACCACTACCCAGGGCGAGATTGCTGTGGGGGGTGGCGTGGAATGTTCGAACAGGTGCCGTTGGTGCACGGCAACTTCGCCGTTCCGGTGGCGCCGTCCGGATTTGTCGATCGGCCGCGGCTGCGGGCCGATCTCGATGCGGCGATGGCCCGTCCGCTCACCGTCCTGCGCGCCCCGGCGGGCTGGGGCAAGACCACGCTGCTGGCCTCCTGGTCGGTCGGACGTTCCGGCCGACCTCCCCTGGTGTGGATCAGCCTTGATCCGCAGACACGATCCGCCGGGGACCGCCCGGTCGCCGCCGAGGGCGGACCAGGTCTGCCGCTGTGGCCCCAGCTGCGGCACGGACTGCGGGTCGCGGGCCTGATGGCGCCGGACGCGCTGCCCGGTGAGGACGCCCCGACCCCGGCGGTCTCGGCCGGCTACCGGTCCCTGGCCAACCTGCTCGCCACCCGGGCGGAGCCGGTCGTCATCGTGCTCGACGATGTCGACCGCGTGCGTCACCCCGCTGATCTCGACGGGCTTGACCTGCTCCTGCGACATGCGGGGGACCGGGTGCGGCTGGTGGTGGCCGGTCGGTCGGTCGCCATGGCCCTGCACCGGTTGCGCGCCGACGGTCGGGTCACCGAATTCGGCCCGCGCGATCTTGCCTTCTCCGAACGAGAGGCCCTCGACCTGCTGCGTTCGCCCTCGCTGAGCGCGTCCGCGGATCTGTCCATGTCGGCCGCGGATCTGGTGCGCGCGACCGAGGGCTGGCCGACCGGGCTGCGCCTGGCGACCGCCGTGATCGACATCCGGTTGCCCCCGAGCGGGTTGGCATCGCCGGAGCCGGAGCCGGAGCCGGACCAGGCGCAGGCCGTGCTGGCCCGGGTACCCGCCATCGCCGACTTCCTCCGGGCGGAGGTGATCGCCGGCCATTCTCCCGAGGTACGTCGCTTCCTGCTGCGCACGAGCCTGCTGGACGAGGTCACCGCCCCGCTTGCGGACGCCGTGGTCGCCGAACGGCCCCTGTCGCCGGGGGCGGGGATCCTTGCCGACCTCGCCGAGCACGACGGTTTCGTGGTCGAACTGACCGCCGGTCAGTGTTATCGCTACCACCGGCTGCTCGCCGCGATGCTGCGCGCCGAGCTGGCCCGGGAGCGCGTCGAGGACGTCGACGAGCTGAACCTGCGGGCGGCGCTGTGGTTCACCGCGCACCGCCGTCCCCTGGACGCGATGCGGCACGCCGTGCGGGCCGGTGACTGGTGGTACGCCGCCTGCCTGCTGCTGGACGGGCCCGGGCAGGCGGACCAGCTGGGCCTGGTGGGGGCGTTGCTGGGCAGGCCCCATGTCCTGGACTCCACGCTGGCCGCCATACCGGCCGCCCCCGCGCACTGCCCGGAGTGGGCACTGGTCGCCGCGGTGGGCCAGCTGCGCCACGGCCAGGTCGACCGGGCGGGTGGGGCGCTGCGGACCGCCCGGGAGGCGATCGCGGTCGCTCCGGCGTCGCGGCGGCGCTGGCTGGGCGTGCAGGCCGACCTGATCGACCTGAGCCGGGCGGAGCTGTGCGGGGCGGCCGAGCAGATGCAGGGCCTGGCCCGCCGGTTGCTGCGACCATCGCCGCTGCAGCCCCCGGTGGACGTCGACGAAACCGTTCAGGCACTGGCCTGGTGCGGGCGGGGACGTGCACAGCTGTGGCTCGGTCGCCCGGATGCCGCGGTCGACGCCCTCGTCGTGGCGCTGGAAGCGGCCCGGGCCGCGGATTCGCCTGCGGTCGCGATGTCCGCCGGTGGTGCGTTGGCGCTGGCTCTGGCGCTGCGCGGACGGCTGCGCCTGGCCGAGTCACACGCCTGCGACGTGCTGGCCCACCGCGGCGGGACGGATCAGCCCGCTGCGGTCGGCAACGTCGCCGGCCCACCCCGGTCGACTGTGCCGACGGGCACGCCGACCACGGGAGCGGGCGCGGTGCCGACCACGGGAGCAGGCATGGCGCCGGCGGGCGTGGTGGAGGCGCATCTGGCGCTCGTGGTGGTCGCGCTCGGTCGGGTCGACCGGGAACGGGCCGCCTGGCATCTGCAGGCAGCCCGGGCGTCCCACGGCAGTGGCCATCCGCCGGGGCTGCGTGATCTGGTCACCATCTGGCAGGCGGGTCTGCTGCAGCGCCTCGGTCATCCTGATGACGTGCGGGCGGCCCGGCGTCTGCTCGGCGGACAGGGCCGCCCGCCCGGCCCGCCGCTGTGCGTGTCGCTGTGGCAGGCCGCCGAGATCGACCTGTTGCTGGCGACCGGCAACGCCCAGGCCGCTCGGGGAGTGCTCGAACGCGCCGGCCAGTCGGGCCGGACCGACCAGGTCCTCGCCCTTGCCCGGGCCCGGGTCGACCTGGGCTGCGCGGATCTGACCGCGGCGGACCAGACGGTGTCGGCGCTGCTGCGCACCGGCGGGGGAGGCGGGCCGACCGTGACGGCCTGCGTTCTCGCCGCGGTTGTCGCGGCCCGTCGGGGCGATCATGCCCGGGCGACCGATCTGCTCGCCCGGGGACTGGCACTCGCCGAGGACGAGGGATTCGCCAGCCCGTTCGTCGATCTCGGCGGTGAGGTGACCGCCCTGCTCAACGCGCATCCGGGCCTGTCCACCGCACATCCGCGGTTTGTCGCCGAGCTGCACGATCTGCTGGCCCGGGAGGCGACCCGCAGGTCGGCGACCAGAGTGTCGTCCCCGCGGGGAGTGCTGCCCGGTCCTGGCACGTCTGGTCCTGGCACGTCTGGTCCTGGCACGCCGGTGACCGCCACGCCTGGTGCCGCGCTGCCCGGCCCCACGTTGCCCAGGGCGTCGGTGCCCACCGGTCTGCCGGCCACTGGGCCTGGTTACCGGTCGTCGGGTCCGGTCGTCCGGTCAACCGGACGACCGGCGCCACGCGCGCCGCATCCGGTGCTCGGGCCGCGTGACCCGTCCGCACCCGGTGGCGCGCCCGATGGCAGGGGGGGTGGCGCGGCCATCCCGGCACCGGGTGCGCAGCGCGACGCCACCATCCGGGTTCCGGCGCCGGCCGGTCCCCGTGGGCCTGGCGATCCCGTGCGTCCCGGCGCCCCGGCGGGGCCGGTCCGGTCGAGCGGGCCGGGCAGCCCGGGAAACTCGGACGGCGTTGGCAGCTCCGGGCCGCCGGCCGCACCGGGAACCTGGGGGCGCGGCGCAGGGCCGGTCGCCGGTCGCCGGTCCGGCTCACCCACGGCCGGCGACCGCCTCAGCGATCGGGAGCTCGCGGTACTCAGCTACCTGCCGACGATGCTGACCACCGCCGAGATCGCCGCCGAACTGTACGTCTCGGTGAACACGGTGAAGACGCACCTGAAGAGCATCTACCGCAAGCTCGACGTCCCGCGCCGTCGGGACGCCGTCCACCGCGCGCGCGAGCTGCACCTGCTGTGAGCCGCGCGGCGGCGCTGCCGCGCGCAGCTCAGCCGGGCTGACGACTGCCCTGCCAGCCGGGGTCGACGGCGCCCGGCTGGGTGGGACGCTCATCGTCGGTGAGCTCGTTACCGGTGAGCTCGTTACCGGTCGGCCCGTCGCCGGTCGGCCCGTCTTCGGCCGTGACCAGTGCACCGTCGTCGATCACGGGGTCGAACAGCTGTCGTTCGAGTTCGCGGTACGCCGGGGTGGCCGAGATCGGCCCATGGCCGTCTGCGAACGGTCCGTGGCCACTGCTGATCGTCCTGTCTGCGGGTGGGCGGACCAACCGGTCGTAGAACGGGGCGGGCGGGGCGTCCTCGCGGGCCGGTGTGCGCAGCACGACCCGCAGCACGCAGATGACGCTGGTGGCGATGCCCGCGACCATCAGAATGAGGCCGAGGACCTGCAGGTCGATGCCCCCGGGGTGCCAGGTGAGGGCATAGCGCAGCGTGGCGCCCACGGCGACCAGGAAGACCGACAGTCCCAATGTCATCGTCGTTCACC
This sequence comes from Frankia sp. R82, assembly GCF_023716925.1. GTDB lineage: Bacteria > Actinomycetota > Actinomycetes > Frankiales > Frankiaceae > Frankia. Next base: position 57,547 of record NZ_JAMQQG010000212.1, on the reverse strand, counting down.
CCGTTTACCCCGTTCGTCCCGTCGCGGTGGCGGGATCGCCGCCCAGCGGGAAGAGGGAATCGGTGGCGCGTGGCCGCCCAGGTCGATCCGCATCCGTGCGGGCCGCGGCGTCAGCCCGGAACCCCGCCGAATACCGGAGGAGGGGATCCGCTTTCCTGCCTGGTGCATCTCGCTTGTTCCCTGCGTGACGACGTCCCATGCGGCCTTACGTTGAGCGAGAGAACTATCACCCGAAGTGAGGGATGGGCCCGGATGGGCGAGATCCAGCCCCGACCGGGCCGCCCGGAGAGGGGCGGCGGAAAGCCCGAAGCGTCTTACGGCCCGGCCGCAAAAGGCCATCGAGCGGCCACGGAAGGCGGCTGCACCTAGGTGAAGGTAGCCCAACAGGGGTAGGCGTGGGAGAGGCGAGCATCACGCAAACGAGTGGTCTGCAGGGCCGGCGACGTAACGCAGACAAGAGATGGCCGGTTGGGGGCGTGTTTCTCCCACCTGAGTGGTGGGTTTGTCCGGATAGCGACCGAGGGGCGTGGGTCAGTGCTGGCGTAGCAAGGTAGGCGGGCCCTACGCTTGCCGAACATGTCCGCCTTCACCGGAATGTCATCCGGTGACACAGCTACCACCACCGGGCTCTGCCCGGTGCACCCGCCACCACCACCGGGCTCTGCCCGGTGCACATCTGCGTATGACCCCCGGAGGCACGCGTGAACGACCGAGCCCCTCGCCCGGCTGATGATATCGGCGAGGACCTACCCCATCGGCCGCGAATCGGCGTGACCGTGGACACATCAACGGATATCGGTGTTGTGGGACGGATGGCAAGGCACGCCCCGGTGAGTTCGCAAACGTCGCCGACCGCACCCCATCGCGCCACGGCTCCGCGGCATCCTGCACCGGCCACGGGTACAGGCGGCGCCGCCGCGAGACCACTGTCTCACACCCGGGCCGCGGCGCCACTGTCAGGGGCTCCTTTGGGCCGGGGCGACGCTTCGCTGGCCGGTGCGCGGACCGCGCCCGGCGCCCCGGTACGCCCCGGCGCGACGGCGGCCCGGGCGGGCGCCCCGATGCCGCGCGACCTCGCACTCGGCGCCGCGGAACTGCGCGGCATCCTGCGGGTGGTCGAGGACTGTGAGCGGGCCTCGTCGCTGGCGTCCTTCCGCGAGCTTGCGCTCGACGGCATGGCCCGCCACCTCGGGTACCGGCACTCGGCCTTCTTTCTCGGCTCCTCCATCGAGACGGCGTTCCAGGACGCCCGGCCCACCGGTCGCGGTCTGGCGTTGCGCCTGGCCGGCCCCTACATGGAGCGCTACCGCGAGCTCGAGGCGCTGAGCAACCCGGAGAGCCTGCGCTCGGTCCGGGAGCGCGGCCTGGCCACCCTGGATGATCTCGGTGTGCCGGAGCGGCCCGAGGTGCGCATGCGTCTCGAGCGCTTCCTGCGCGCCCACGGCATTCACGCGAAGCTGCTCGTCCGGCTGTTCGGTCCGTCGAACGTCGGCGCGCTGATCTCGCTGCTCGACTCCCGTCCCGGCGCGTTCGGCCCGCGGGACCGGGCGGTCGGCGCCGTGCTCGGGCGGCATCTGGGCAACCTGCTGCGGTTCTACATCCGCACCGACCCGGGTCCCTCGGTCGCCGGCCGGCTGTCGGCGCGGGAACGCGACGTCGTGCGTCTGGTCGCGGAGGGCCGGTCGAACCGGCAGGTCGCCGAAGCGCTGTGTATCAGCATCGACACGGTCAAGCACCACCTGACCCACGCCCTGGTCGCCACAGGCTGCACGAACCGTACCCAGCTCGCCATCGCCTGGCAGCGGGAGACCAGCGCGTTCGCGCCGCCCAGCCCGCCCCGGCCGTGACAGTTCCCGTCGCGACCGGTTCGATGCACTGACGTCGCGACGGACCGATCCCCGGATACTGCGACGGTCGGACGTTCTGGCCGGCGAGCCGCCCTCCCGTCGGCGCGTCGTCAACCGCACTGCCGTGCGGCGGACATCGCGTTCCGACACTCCGAGGTCGCGGCGTGGCACCGGATGGTGCCCCACCTCGTCATCGCCGGCCGGCTACGCGGCCGTGCCCACCGGGCCCTCATCTGCGGGCTGCCCGGGCCGGGCACCTTTGTGTACCGGGCACCTATATGTACCGGGCATTTCTGTGTACCGGGCATCTCTGCGCGCCGGGCAGCTGTCGGGCCGAGCAGCTGTCGGGCCGAGCAGCTTCCGGCCCGTGCACTGATCGGACTGTTCGTCGATCGGGCCATCCGCACCCAGGGACAGGTGCGCTGGTCCTCGGTCGCGGTGACCCCGCCCCGCGCCCGACTCGTCGCAGGCTCGGACGTCACGCGCTCCGTAACCCGCCCGATCGTGGGTGGCCGGCACCTGGTCTGGCCGCCCACGATCGGGGTCCGAGGTGCGTCCGCAAGCCCGTCGTCGGCCTGGATGCCCGACGGTACGGTGCCTTGGCATGCAACACGGAGCTACCGCTTTTAGGACATTTCGTCCCTTTTTTTGCTCGTCAGTGAATCGCTTCGAGTGGTTGCCGATCCGGCTGTTCGGTGGCGGGTGGGGTCAGAAGGCCCAAAGAGGGGAAATTTTTCCCCGAACGGGTGTGATGCGCATTGCGTCCGGGCATGTCGGCTTGATGGGTGGACCGTTCTGTGCCGTATGGGCGGATGGGCGCGGATCGGTGGCCAAGGTGGGTGTCCTGCCGGCTTGCGATCGATGGCGACCTGTGGCTAGGTTGGCGATGTCCTGGCCGGTCGGGTACCGCCCTCGTCGCCCGGACCGCCCTCGGTCGCTGACCCGCACCGCCGGCATCGTGATCTCGCTTCGGGCCTCTGTGGACGGTGTTTTTCCGCTGATTGGGGACCGACGTTCCCGGGTTTTTTCGCCGGCTGATCGACTGTGGCTGGAAAAGGGAAAGCAGTATTCTCGTGTTCGTTGTGAGAATGGTCTTCGAGCCCGGGTGGAAATGTTCGGTGCGTAGGGATCTCTGGATTGTGGTCGGTGTGTCACGAATACCTGACCCGGCCGGTGGGTGACTGTGGTTGTGTCGATACCCGCGGCGCATCCCGAAGTCCGGCCGGCAACGGTGGCCGGTGACATCGCGGGCGATGTCGGGCCACGGTGGGCTACGTCGTCGGGCGGGTGCAGACCAGGTCGTCTCATGCCTGGCGGTTGCACCACCGACTCCGTTCGGCGACCGTCACCCGCCACCATGCGGGTGCCGGGCCGAGGCGGACTAGTATCCGCGCACGTCGGTGATGTCGCGACGGCTAAGCGCTCGGGGCCACGCCATGTCCGTCGCGTCAGTTCTACGAGAGTTGCTGGGGGTCAGTGCGTTTTTCGCGTACTCAGTACAGATACAGCTTCCCCGGGACGACTGTCGCCCAACGGCTCCGGCCAGGAGGTCATCGACGATCTGGGCGATCTCGTCCTTCGAAACGTGTCCATCGCGTTGGCGAGGTAGGTGCTTTCATTGTCCTGGATCTGGTTGCGCTGGATCCGGGTCATGTGCCAGTAGGGCGAGTCGGGGCGCACGGGTGCCGCGGCGGTCACCGAACCGCGCGGTCGTAGCGCGCTCCCCGAATCGGACCAGTACGCACCCTCTTCGCTGTGCCCCAGGTCACGACCCGCCAGGAGGACCTGCCGATGACCATCGCCGTCCCGCTTTCCCCCGTGCCCCCGACCGGTCGCGACCGCCATGATCCGCTGGCCGCCGCCGACCTGGTAGTCGTGATCACCCCGTTTGCCCAGCCTGCGCCGGCCCTCGTCGCCGCCGTGGCGCGGGCAGGCGGGTGCGGCGTGCTTGACCTGGGGCGATCGGTGGCAGCGGCACGCCGGGCGCTACGGGACGCGGCCCGTTGGACGCCCGGCACGTTCGGTGTCCGGGTCGCCTCCGGCTGTCCGCTGCAACCACAGGACCTGCCGGCCGCGGTGGACCTCGTCGTGCTCGCGACCGAACTCCCGGTGCCGGGCTGGTCGGTGTCCGAGGTGACGTCGTCCGGCCGTCGGGTGTGGGTCGAGGTCACCTCGGTCGCCGCGGCCCGCACGGCCATCGAGGCCGGCGCCGCGGGTCTGCTCGCCCGGGGCAACGAGTCCGGCGGCGCGGTCGGCGAGCTGACCACGTTCACGCTGCTGCAACACCTGCTCGCCGATGATGGTCCGAGTGCCGCGGCCGGCCGGGACGTTCCGGTGTTCGCCGCCGGTGGGATCGGCCTGGCCACCGCTGCCGCGGCGATCGCCGGCGGGGCGGCCGGGGTCGTGCTCGACACCCAGCTCGCCCTCGTCCAGGAGATGGAGCTGCCCGAGCGGGTGGCGGCCGCGATCCGCGCGATGGATGGCAGTGAGACCGTCCTGCACGGCGGTCACCGGCTCTACACCCGCCCCGATCTGCCCATCGCCGGTCTCGCCGCCAGCGGCGGGCCGACCGCCGACCTGCGCGACACCGGCGGCGAGGTTGCCTCGGACGGTGCCCTGCCGGTCCAGACGGTCCGCGAGGCGGCGCGGTCGGTGGGGTCGGTGGGGTCGGACGGACCGGCGGTCACCAGCGCTCAGGCGGTCGCGAACGCCGCGGCCGATGCGGTCGCCGCGGCGCGGGCGGTTTCGGCCCGGCTCGGCGCTCGGGATCTGACCGAGCAGTTTCTGCCCATCGGCCAGGACGGCGCCTTCGCCGCCGGGTTCGCCGATCGGTTCCGCAGCGCCGGGTCGGTGGTGCGCGCGGTCCGCCAGGCGATCCGCGACGGTCTCGCCGCCGCCGTACACGTGCGCCCCCTCGACGCGGGCTCGCCGTTCGCCGCCGGCCGTGGCCTGCGCTACCCGATCGTCCAGGGTCCGATGACCCGGGTCAGTGACCGCGCCGAGTTCGCCCGTGCCGTGGCCGACGGCGGCGGCCTGCCGTTCCTGGCGCTGGCCCTGATGGGTGGGCCGGCCACCCGCGAGCTGCTGGCCCGCACCGCTGACCAGCTCGGTGACGCCCCGTGGGGGGTGGGCATCCTCGGGTTCGCCCCGGCCGAACTGCGCGCTGCCCAGCTCGAGGCGGTGCGTGAGATCCGTCCGCCGTGCGCGATCATCGCCGGTGGGCGTCCGTCCCAGGCCGCCCCGCTGGAGGCCGCAGGCATCGACACGTTCCTGCACGTGCCCTCGCCCGGTCTGCTCGGTCGTTTTCTCGCCGACGGCGCCCGCAAGTTCGTCTTCGAGGGCCGCGAGTGCGGCGGGCACGTCGGCCCACGGGCGAGCTTCCCGCTGTGGGAGGCGCAGATCGCGGGTCTGCTCGCCTATGGCGAGTCCGCGGCGGCCGGCCCCGACTTCTTCGGCGAGCTGCATCTGCTGTTCGCCGGCGGGGTGCATGACGCCCGGTCCGCGGCGATGGTCGCGGCCGCCGCCGGCCCGCTGGCCGCCCGGGGTGCCCGCATCGGTGTGCTGATGGGCACCGCGTACCTGTTCACCGACGAGGCCGTCGTCTCGGGTGCGATCATGGCGGGCTTCCAGCAGGCCGCGATCGACTGCGAACGCACCGTCCTGTTGGAGACCTCGCCCGGGCATGCCACCCGGTGCGTCGAGTCCGACTTCGTGCACACCTTCCTGGACCGCCGCCGGGAGCTGCTGGCCGCCGGCGCTCCCCGCCAGCAGATGTGGCAGGAGCTGGAGTCGCTGAACCTCGGCCGGCTCCGGGTGGCCAGCAAGGGCCTGCGCCGCGACGGCGACACGGTCGTCACCGTCGACCCCGAGACACAGGTCCGGGAGGGAATGTTCATGATCGGTCAGGTCGCGGCGCTGCGCTCGGCCCGCACCACGGTCGCCGACCTGCACGAGGAGGTCACCACCCGGGCGGGCCAGGCCCTGGCCGCCCGCGCCGCCGAGCTGGGTCTGACCGCCGGGCCGGACGCCCACACCGCACCGGCCACGGCCGTCCCGGTCGAGGACGCGCGTGCCGGCCAGCCGCTCGACATCGCCATCGTCGGCATGTCCGCGGTCTTCCCGGACGCGCCCGACCTCGACGCCTACTGGGCGAACATCGTGGCCGGCGTCGACGCCATCCGTGAGGTGCCCACCGACCGCTGGGACCCGCAGGTCTACTACCGTCCCGACGCGGTGACCAAGAACGCCGGACGCCACACGCCGTCGCGGTGGGGCGGCTTCCTGCCGCGCATCCCGTTCGACGCGCTCGCCTACGGCATCCCACCGCGGGCGCTGCGCAGCATCGAGACCAGCCAGCTGCTCGCCCTCGAGGTGTCCGCGCGGGCGCTGCGCAACGCCGGCTATGACACGGCCCAGAAGGCGCATGGCGAGGGCCGGGCGTTCGACCGGTCCCGGGCGTCGGTGGTGTTCGGCACGGAGGCGGGCACCGACCTGTCCGCCGCCTACAGCATGCGCTCGTTGTGGCCGGGACTGCTCGGCGCGCTGCCACCGGAGCTGGAGTCGTTCCTGCCCGAGCTGGACGAGGACTCCTTCCCCGGCATGCTCGCGAACGTCATCGCCGGTCGGGTCGCGAACCGCCTCGACCTCGGCGGGGTGAACTTCACCGTCGACGCGGCCTGCGCGTCGTCGCTGGCCGCCCTCGACGCCGGCTGCAAGGAACTGCTCGCCGGCACCTCCGATCTCGTGCTGTGCGGCGGGGTGGACACCCACGCCGGCGCCCACGACTTCCTGCTGTTCTCCTCGGTGCACGCCCTGTCGCCGAACGGTCGCTGCCGCAGCTTCGACTCCGGCGCCGACGGCACCAGCCTCGGCGAGGGGGCCGCGGTCGTCGTGCTCAAACGACTCGTCGACGCCGAACGCGACGGCGACCGCATCCACGCCGTGATCCGCGCAGTGGCCGGATCGTCGGACGGGCGGGCGCTGGGCCTGACCGCCCCCCGCAAGGACGGCCAGGTCCGCGCGCTGGAACGGGCCTACTCCCGGGCCGGGATCTCCCCGCGCGACGTCGGCCTGCTCGAGGCGCACGCCACCGGCACCGTCGTCGGCGACCGCACCGAACTGGCCACCCTCACGGAGATGTTCACCGACCACGGCGCCGAGGTCGGCTCCTGTGCGGTGGGCTCGGTGAAGTCGCAGATCGGACACACCAAGTGCGCCGCCGGCCTGGCCGGGCTGATCAAGGTGGCGAAGGCGCTCGAGACCGGCGTGCGACCACCGACGCTGCACATCGACACACCCAACGCCTACTGGAAGTCCGAGACCAGCCCGTTCTACTTCGACCAGTCGGCCAAGCCGTGGGTCGCGCCGGCCGCCGACCGGCACGCCGGGGTGTCCGCGTTCGGGTTCGGCGGCACGAACTTCCACGTCGTGCTTTCTGCCTACGACGGCGGTCCGGAACCGGCCCACGGCCTCGATCAGTGGCCCGCGGAACTGTTCGTGATCCGCGGCGCGGACCGGGCCGCCGCCGAGCGGGCCCTGGACCGGCTTGCCACGCTCGTCACCGAGGCGGACGCGGCCGGCCGGCCGCTGCGGCTGCGTGACCTCGCCCGCACCGCCGGGGCCGGCACCGGGACGGTGCAGCTCGCCTTCGTCGTCGACGATCTGAACGCTCTGCCCGCCGCGATCGCGGCCGCCCGAACGTTCACCCCGAACCCGAAGGCCGGCCTGTTCGTCCGCGACGCCGGTGCCGGTGCCGATGCCGATGCCGGTGCGGGCGGTGCCGGTCCGGGTGCGATCGCGATGCTGTTCCCCGGCCAGGGCAGCCAGCGACCCGGGATGCTCGCCGACCTGTTCGTCGCGTTCCCGCGGCTGCGCGAGGTGCTCGATCTCGCCCCCCACTGGGCCGACACGATGTTCCCGCCGGCGGTGTTCACCCGCGCGGCCCGGGACGCCCAGGCCGCGGCGATCACCGACACCCGGGCGGCACAGCCCACCCTGGGCCTTGCCGGCCTGGCCGTGCACGACCTGCTCGCCGGCCTGGGGATTCGGCCCGACCACGTCGGTGGACACTCCTACGGCGAGCTTGTCGCCCTGGTGGCCGCCGGGGCACTCGACCGAGCCGACCTGATCGGGCTCAGCGAGGCCCGGGCCGGCGCGATCCTCGCCGCCGCCGGTGACGATCCCGGCGCGATGGCGGTCGTGTCCGCTCCCATCGAACGGGTCCGGGCTGCCCTCGCCGAACTCGACGAGGGCAGCCCGGCGGCCACCGTGGTGATCGCGAACCACAATGCACCCCGCCAGGTCGCCATCTCCGGCCCGAGCGCGGCGCTGACCCGGGCGACCGAGGCGCTGGCCCAGGCGGGCCTGTCGGCCCGGCGGATCCCGGTGGCCTGTGCCTTCCACAGTCCGGTGGTGGCCGCAGCCGCCGAGACGCTGGCCGCCCGACTCGCCGACACCGTGATCGAGACTCCGCAGCGGACGGTCTGGTCGAACACCACGGCCACGCCGTATCCGAGTGCGCCGGGCGAGATCCGCGCGACGCTCGCCGGTCAGGTCGCCGCGCCGGTGCGGTTCGTCGACCAGATCGAGGCGATGTACGCCGCCGGGGTGCGCACGTTCATCGAGGCCGGTCCCGGCCGGGTGCTGTGCCAGCTGGTCGGGAAGATCCTCGGCGCACGCCCGCACCGGGTGGTCGCCACCGACGTCGCCGGCGAGTCCGGCGTGCGCCGGCTGCTGCTCGCCGTCGCCGAGCTTGCCGCCGCGGGTCTGCCCGTCGATCCGACTCCGCTGTTCGTCGGCCGGGACGCCCGGATGGTCTCCGCCACCGACATCCCGCGCCGACCCGGCTGGACGATCGACGGAGCCTACGTCCGCACCGTCGACGGCACCCAGGTGACCGGTGGCCTGCAGCCGCCGCGCCAGCTCACCCCGGCTGCCCCCCTCACCCCGGCTGGTGCTGTCGTCCCGGCGGCCGGTCATGCCCCGGCCGCCGAGATCTCCCCGGCTGCCGGGATCCCGGCAGCCGCCCAGTCCGCGCCGGACACAGCGCGGGCTGCCGCGGCGCACGTCGTTGCTGTCGCACCCAACGCCAACGGCAACGGTCCGGCGCCCGTCCGGCCCGGGCCGCGACCCCTGTCTGCCCCGGTGGGGTCGGACGCCGCCCCGCCGATCCCTGTGCCCACGGTCGATGTGCCCACGGTCGATGTGCCGACCACCGATATCGCGCCCGAGCTTGGAGGTGATGGTCCGGTGGAGGCCGTCGTCCTGGATTTCCTGCAAACCAGCCGTGAGATGATCGCTGCCCAGCGTGATGTCGTGCTTGGTTACCTGGGCTACGACCCGGCCGGGTACGCCGGCCAGCCGGCCGCGCCGCCGGTCAGGGCCGATGCTCGGAATGCGTCCGCGCAGCTCAGCGGGCACGGTGCCGGGCCCGCGGCCCCCGCGGTTCGCCCCGCCGCGCAGCCTGCCCCGGTTTCCGACGTTCGCGCGAACGTCCCGGCGCAGTCGCGCCCCGGTGTCACGCCGGCTGACCCGATCGGCTATCCGGTGGGCGGCACGTCGGTGTCGGCTCCGGTCGGTGCGCCGGCGCCAGGTGCAGCGTCCAACGGGGTGGCGCCGGCCGGGTCGGTCGCTGGTGGCGCCCCGGCTGGGTTGGATCGGGCTGCGGTGTCCGATGTGGTGGTCGGGGTGATTGCGGAGCAGACCGGTTATC
>NZ_JAMQQG010000212.1:0-47889 GCF_023716925.1 Frankia sp. R82 | reverse complement strand
GAGTTGGACGAGTCGGTGGTCGAGGAGCTGGCTGCGATCAAGACGGTGCGCGGCATCGTCGACTGGATCCAGGCCCGGTCCGCGCCGGTCGTCCAGGTGGCGCCGGTCGTCCAGGTGGCGCCGGCCGTTCAGGGGGTGCCGGCCGGGTCGGTCGCTGCTGGCGCCCCGGCTGGGTTGGATCGGGCTGCGGTGTCCGATGTGGTGGTCGGGGTGATTGCGGAGCAGACCGGTTATCCGGTGGAGATGCTCGAACCCGATCTGGATCTTGAGGCGGATCTGTCGATCGATTCGATCAAGCGGACGGAGGTGTTGGGGGAGCTGGCTGGTCGGTTGGGGCTTTCGGCGCCGGGTTCCGGTGAGTTGGACGAGTCGGTGGTCGAGGAGCTGGCTGCGATCAAGACGGTGCGCGGCATCGTCGACTGGATCCAGGCCCGCTCCGGTGCCGGGGAGTCCACCCCGGCAGCCACGGCCGTCCCGGTGCCGGCGCCCTTCCAGGGGCAGGGCGGCCCGGCCCCGGCCGGCTCGCCGGAGCCGGCTTCGGGCGGTGCGGCACCTGTGGGTTCCGGATCGTCTGGCGCTGGCAGCTCTGCCGCCAACGACACCGTGCCGGCCTTTGCCGGCCCCGCGTTCGCCGACGTCGTCATGCCCGAACAGCCCATGCCCGAACAGCCCATGGCCGCACCCGCGGGTTCCCTGTCCGCCGACCGGGATTTCCGCCCGGCCCTGGCCGGCGTCTCCGTAGCCGCTGGCGGCGCCGCGGCCACCGGCACCGGGGCCGCGGTGGGGAGCGTGGCACAGGCCGAGGCATCCCGGACATTCCCGTTGCAGCGCTATGTCGTCGAGGTGCAGGACGCCCCGCCGCTCGCGGACGTCCCCACCGCTGACCTGCGCGGGGCACGGTTCCTGCTGGTCGAGGGTGGCCTCGGGGTGGGCCTGGCGCTGGCCACCCGGCTGGAACGGGCCGGCGGCGAGGTCCGCATCCTCGCCGCGCACGATCCCGGGCTCGTCGACCAGATCCGGGCCGGGGCCGGTGCTGACGGCCTGGCCTGGATCGCCTCCGCCGACCCGGACGCCCAGGACGACGCGGTACTGCCCGCGGCCTTCCCGGCACTGCGGGCAGCGGCACTCGGCGGCTGCCGGCGCGTGCTGGTGGTCACCGGGGACGGTGGACGGTTCGGCTGCCCGACGCCGGCGGTGACCGGCCGGGCCGGCGCCGGCGCCTCGATCAGGGTGGAACGTGAGGCCGAGGCCGAGCAGCCCGCGGTGCGTCCGACCCGTGGGGCGGGGCTTGCCGGGCTGATCCGCACGATCGCCCGGGAGGTGCCCGGGCTTGCCCTGCGGCTGGTCGACGTGGAGCCCAAGGAGGAACCGCGCGGCATCGCCGACCGGCTGTTCGCCGAGCTGCTCACCGCGGACGGGCCCCTGGTCGTGGGTTACCGGGATGGTTCCCGGGTGGTGCCCCGTCCGCGCCACGTTCCGGCGTCGGCAGGGGGCGCGCTGCCGGCCACGCTCGGTCCGTCCTCGGTGGTGCTGTTGACCGGCGGCGCCCGGGGGATCACTGCCGGTGTCGCGGTGGAACTGGCTCGCCGTAGTGGCTGCGCGATCGAGCTGATCGGGCGTACCCCGCTGCCGACCGGTCCGGAGGACCCGGCGACGGCGGCTGCCTCGGACGCCCCGGCGCTGCGCCGGGCCTTCGTCGCCGCGGGGGTGCGCCGTCCGGCGGAGATCGAGGCGCGGATCGCGCGACTGCTCGCCGAGCGGGAGGTCCGCGCCACGCTCGCCACCCTCGGTCAGTTCGGCTCCTCGGTGCGCTACCACGCGGTGGACGTGCGGGACCCGGACGCGGTCGCGGCGGTCGTCGCCGACGTGTACGCCCGTCACGGCCGGCTCGACGGGCTCGTCCACGGCGCGGGCGTGCTCGCCGACCGGCTCCTGCGGGACAAGACCGCCGACTCGTTCGCCCGTGTGTACGCGACCAAGGTCGACGGTGCCCGGGCCCTGCTCGCGGCGGTGCGCGACGACATCGGCTTCGTCGCCCTCTTCGGCAGCGTCGCCGGAGTGTTCGGCAACCGGGGACAGGCCGACTATGCCGCCGGTAACGACGCGCTGGACACCCTTGCCCGGGCGGCCTCCGGCCGGTTCGCCGGTCGGGTCGTCAGCGTGGACTGGGGCCCCTGGGGGTCGTCACACGCCGGCGGCGGGATGGTCTCGCCGGAACTCGCCCGCGAGTACGCCCGGCGCGGCATCGGCCTGATCGACCCGGCCGAGGGTGTCGCCGCGCTGCTCGCCGAGCTCGCCGGCCCGCTTGACGGTCCGGCGCAGGTGGTCTACATGTGCGCCGATGCGGAGGCGTTCGATGCCTGAACCCGTCGCGCTGACTTCCGGCGGTGCCGCGGGGGGCCGTGGCGGTGCGGAGCCGATTGCCATCGTCGGCATGTCGGCGCTGTTCCCCGGGGCGGGTGACCTCGACACCTACTGGCGCAACATCGTCGGTGGGGTGGACGCCGTGGGCGCCATCCCGCCCGGCCGGTTCGATGTCGACGACTATTTCGCCGGTGCGGCCGGTGCGGCCGGTGCGGCCTCGGACGGGGGGGCGTTCTACTGCCGCCGTGGCGGATTCGTGGACGGCCTGGCCACCTTCGACCCCACCGCGTTCGGCATCGTCCCGAACGCGGTGGAGTGGGCCGAACCGGACCAGCTGCTCGCGCTGCGGCTGGCGGCCGAGGCGATCACCGATGCCGGGGGAGCGGACCGCCTCGGTGACGCCGACCGGGTCGGTGTGGTGCTCGGCCGGGGCGGCTATGTCGGTTCTGGTGTGGCTCGCCTCGAGCAGCGGGTCCGCACATCGCGTCAGCTCGTCACGACTCTGCGGGAAGTGTTGCCGGAGCTGCCGGGCGACGCGGTCGAACGGGTCCGTACCGCCTTCCTCGACCAGCTCGGGCCGGTGCGCGCCGAGGCATCGATCGGCCTGGTGCCGAACCTCGCCGCGTCCCGGATCGCGAACCGGCTTGACCTGCGTGGACCCGCCTACACCGTGGACGCGGCCTGCGCCTCGTCGTTGATCGCCGTCGAGGCGGCCCTGCGCGATCTCGGTGCGCACCGGACCGACGCGATGATCGTCGGTGGCGCCCATCTCGTCCACGAGGCGTCGTTCTGGAGCGTGTTCACCCTGCTGCGGGCCCTGTCGCCGAGCGAGGCGATCCGCCCGTTCGACCGGCGTGCCGACGGCATCGTCATCGGCGAGGGCGTGGGCATGCTGGTGCTGCGCCGGCTGGTCGATGCCCGCCGCGACGGCGACCGCATCTACGCGGTGCTGCGCGGCGCCGGGGTGTCCAGCGACGGGCGTGGTGCCTCGCTGATGGCCCCGGACACCAGCGGCCAGGTTCTCGCTGTTCGCCGTGCGTGGGCGGACGCCGGGCTCGACCCGACCGCCCCCGGCGCGCTCGGCCTGCTCGAGGCGCACGGCACCGCCACCCCCGCCGGTGACGCGGTGGAGCTCGCCACCCTGGCCGAGGTCTTCGGTACCGCCGCGACGGCGGGTGGATCCGCTGGTTCCGGGGCCGGAGCCGGTGGCATCGGGCTCGGCTCGGTCAAGTCCATGATCGGCCATGCGATGCCGGCGGCGGGCGCGGCCGGTCTGATCAAGGCGGCGCTCGCGCTGCATCATCGGACGCTGCCGCCCACGCTGCACTGCGACGAGCCGCATCCCGCCTTTGCCGACAGCCGGTTCGACCCCGTGCGCACCGCGACCCCCTGGAACGAGCCGGTTGCTGGGGGCCCGCGTCGAGCCGGGGTCAACGCCTTCGGCTTCGGCGGCATCAACGCGCATCTCGTCGTGGAGGAGGCACCGCCGGACGCCCCGGTCACCGCCGCCCGAACCTTCCCCGCACCCGTCGCCCCGCCGGCCGTCGCCCCGCCGGCCGTCGCCCCGCCGGCTGGCGTGGTGCCGGCTGGCGTCGTGGTGCCGGCTGTCGCGGTGGCGCCGGGCGACCTCGACGCGGATCCCAGTGCCGAAGGAGTACTGCTGCTGGCCGGCTCCGGGCCGGCGGACCTGCTCGCCCAGCTCGACCGACCCGACGCCGAACTGCTGGCCCGCGACGACGCCGCCACCCCGCCCGAGGGCGGACCCTGGCGGCTGGCGCTGGTTGCTCCGAACGCACGCCGCCTCACCCTTGCCCGCACCGTCGTTGGACGTGGGACACCCTGGCGAGGCCGCAACGACCTGTGGTTCACCCCCACCGGCCTGCTCGATCAGGCGAACCCGGACGGCGCCGGACGCACGGCGTTCCTGTTCTGCGGGCTCGAGGACAACTTCACCCCGCGCATCGACGACGTCTGCGCCCACTTCGGCCTCGCCGGGCCCAGCTCCGGCGACACCGCGGTGCTGGGCCAGCACGGCGTGGCAAGCATCGAGGTCGGACGCATCCTCGACCTTGCGCTGCGCCGGCTCGGCATCGCCCCCGACGCCGTCGGCGGGCACAGCATCGGTGAGTGGAACGCGATGATCTCCTGTGGGCTGGTCACCGATGCCTTCGCCGACTCGTTCATCGCCGGGTTCGACCCCGGCGCGCTCGAGGTTCCGGGGGTCGCCTTCGGCGCTCTGGGCTGCGGGGCGGAGCAGGCCGCCGCGGTGATCGCTCCACTCGACGAGGTGGTCGTCTCGCACGACAACTGCCCGCACCAGTCGATCATCTGTGGCCGGGAGGACAGCGTGCGCGCCGCGCTGGACGAGCTGCGCCGCGCCGGCGTGCTCGGTCAGCTGCTGCCGTTCCGCTCCGGCTTCCACTCGCCCTTCTTCGAGCCCTACCAGGGGATGGCGCGCGCCGCGATCGAGACGACCACGTTCGCCGAGGCGGCGGTGCCGATCTGGTCGGCGACGACGGCGGCGCCCTACCCCCGCGACCACGACGCCGTGCGTGACCTGACCCTGCGCCACCTGCTCCAACCGGTGCGGTTCCGGGAACTGGTCGACGAGCTGTACGCCACCGGGGTACGGGCGTTCGTGCAGGTCGGCGTCGGTAGCGTCGCCGGATTCGTCGACGACACGCTGCGCGGGCAGGAACACCTCTCGCTGGTCACGAACTCGTCCAAGCGATCCGGGCTGGATCAGCTGCGCCGGGTCGCCGCCGCGCTGTGGGTCGAGGGCGCCGCGCCGCGGCTGGACCTGCTGCCCTGCCGCACCCGCCCGGCGCCGGCCGCCGGTCGGCGCGTGCAGCTGCCGGGCCGGAAGGGCCAGCCCGTCCCGTTGCGGCTGGGTACCCCGCTGGTCCGTCTCGGCCCCGCCGCCGCGGATCTGCTCGGTCGACCGGCCGCACCGGCTCCGGTGTCCGCGTCGCCGGCATCGCAGCCCGTACCGCCGGCATCGCAGCCCGTACCGCCGGCATCGCAGCCCGTCCGGTTGGTACCGGCTGTGTCCCCGGTTCCGGCTGCCCCGTCCGTGCCGGTCTCCCCACCGGCGGTGCTTGCCACGTTGCAGAGCGCGCTGGGGGAGACGGATGCCGCGATGAGTGCGATCGTCGACCACTGGCACGGCGACCCGGCCGGTTCGCCGGCCGTCCGCGTCCGGGGTGCTTCGCCTCGCGGGCGCGCGTTCGGGCCCACCGGCCCCTCCCGACCGTCCAGGCCCTCCAGACCATCAAGACCATCCCGGTCATCGAGGCCGGCCTCGGCCACGCCGGTCGGGCCGACGACGCCGGTTGGGCTGACGACGCCGGTCGGGCCGACGACGCCGGTCGGGCCGTCCGGGCTGGCGGCGGGGCCGCGCACCGTGGTGCGGCACCTTTCGCTGGCGTCGATGCCGCACATCATCGACCACTGCTTCTACCGGCAGCCGCCGGGCTGGACCGACATGTCGGACCGCTTCCCGGTCGTACCGATGACCGAGGTCCTCGAGCTGATGATCGCCGAGGCGGTCGCGGTGATGCCCGGACGGGTGCCGATCGGACTGCGGGACGTGCGGGCGCTGCGCTGGCTTGCGATCGAGCCCGCCGTGGAGGTGTCGATCACCCTGAGCGCGCTCGACGGGAACGCGGCCGACGGGAACGCGGGCGGCGAGGCCGTCGAGGCCGTGCGGGTGAACGTGGCGGGGTACGCCCGCGGCACGGTGCTGTTTGCCGCCGGCTATCCGTCCCCGCCGGCGACGAGCGCGGCCACCGCGGACCTGCTGGGCGCGGCCGGCACGCCCGTCCTGCCCGCCGAGCGCGCCCCGCGCAACCAGGGGCCGGACCTCTACCGCGGCCGGTTCCTCTTCCACGGCCCCGGCTACCAGGGCGTCGAGCACATCGACGGGATCGCACCGAGCGGTGTCCGCGGCCGGCTGCGAGTGCCGTCCGCGTCCGGGGCGTTGCTGGACAACGCCGGGCAGCTGTTCGGCTACTGGGCGATGGAGCATCTGGCGGACGACTCGTTGCTGCTGCCCCAGTCCATCGCGGACCTGCGGTTCTATGGACCGCCGCCGGCCGAGGGCGAGCTGCTCGACTGCGTGGTGCGCATCCGCGAGGTGGCCGAGCGCACCGTCGTCGCCGACCTGGAGCTGCGCCGGGCCGACGGGCAGTGCTGGGCGGTCATCACCGCCTGGACCGACCGGCGCTTCGCCAACGACGCGGTGCTGTGGACGATGGTGCGTGCCCCCGAGGTGCACGCCGTCGCCCAGTCCTCCGGCGAGGGCTGGTGGGCCGTGCCCGACCGGTGGAGCGAATCGGCGTCGCGGGAGCTGATCGTGCGCCACTACCTGGACGCCGACGCCCGCGCCGCGCTGGCCGCGCTGAACCCGCGGGCTGCCCGTGGCCGGCTGCTGGGCCGCATCGCCGCGCAGGATGCGGTGCGCCGCTGGCTGTGGGACCGCGGCGCCGGTCCGGTCTGGGGGATCGAGGTCGGCATCGAGCACGACGCGCTCGGCGCCCCCCGGGTCCGGCCGCTGCCGGTGCGGGCGGGTCTGCCGGTCGTCGAGGCGCCGCGGGTGTCGTTGGCCCACAAGCCGGAGCTGGCCGTCGCGCTGGTGTCGGCGGCCGGGCCGGTCGGCATCGACGTCGAGCAGGTCGTGGCGCGCGCGCCCGGGGTGGAGAAGACGGCGCTGGCCCCGGCTGAGGCGGAGCTGCTTGACCGGCTCGCCGGCGACGACAGCCAGGCGCGCGCGGTGTGGTTCACCCGGCTGTGGGCGGCGAAGGAAGCGGCGGCGAAGGCGCAGGGTACGGGCCTTGCGGGCCGTCCACGCCAGTTCGTCGTCGACGGACCGCATCCGGCGCCCCCGGCCTGGTCGGCGTGGCCGGCCAGTGCGTCGGCCGGACTGCCGCTGCTGCTGCAGGTCACCGTGACCGGTGATCTGGCCGCAGCCGGCGATCACCACCTGCGGAGGCGGTGGGTGGCGTTGCGTACCGTGGACGCGGTGGGTCGGATTCTGCCCAACGACGCACAGACCGGTTCCGACCCGCCGACGTCGGCCGTGTCCGCCGACCGCACCGGCATTCCCGCCCGTTATGTCGTCGCCTGGACCTCCCCCGAGGTCGAAGCCGACGTCGAGGCGTTGCGTCCAGACGGTTCCCGACCGCATGACAGCGTCGAGGAACGGAGTCTTTCAAGGTGACAGACCAGCAGACAATCATGGCCGGTGCGATCGCCGCGACCGGGGAAGAGGTGGCACAGATGGACCGCTCAGCCGTGGAGGCACGCGTGCTCGCGGAGATCACCGAGGACGTCCGTGACGTCATCGGTGAGGAATACGCCTTCGACATGGACATCACCATGGACACGTCGTTCGGCGATGACCTCGAGCTGGAGAGCATCGAGTTCGTCGCGCTCGCCGACCGGCTGCGCGAGCGTTACGGCGCGGCCGTCGACTTCGTCGGTTTCCTCGCGACCCGGGACGTCGACCAGGTCATCAACATGCGGATCGGAGAGGTGGTGGAGTTCGTCGTAGACAGCCAGTCCACTCCGGTGACAACGGGTTCGATCTGACCGAAAGCGGTGCTGGGGGTACAGCGACCGAGCGGGAGAGTGGTACGAGTGAGTGAGATCGTCGCGAACAACGTCCGGCTGCACGTGCAGCGGATCGGCCCGCGGGGTGCCGCGGGCACGGGCGTTCCGACCGTCGTGATGTTGCACGGCATGGTCATGGACAACATGTCCAGCTTCTACCTGTCCCTGGGTACCTACCTGTCCGACGCCGGCTGTGACGTGATCTGCTACGACCTGCGCGGACACGGGCGTAGCGAGCGCACCCCCGAGGGCTACCAGCTCGCCGACTCGCTCGCCGACCTGACCGGGCTGCTCGACACGCTCGGGGTCGACCACCCCGTGCACCTCGTCGGCAACAGCTACGGCGCGACGATGGCGCTCGCCTACGGTCTCGAGCACGGCGAGCGGGTGGCGAGTCTGACCCTGATCGAACCACCGTTCCTGCTCGAGGGGCTCGGCGAGGAGATGGCCCGCTCGCTGGGCCAGATTCTCGCCGCCATGTCCGACGACGAGGTGGAACAGTGGCTGCAGCAGGCCGCCGGCCGGGTCGCCGGGCGGGCCACCCGCTCGGCCCGCCGGCTGCTGCAGGAGACGACGATCGCCACCGACATGCTGGCGACCCCGCCGTTCTCCACCGAGGCGCTCGGTCGGCTGGCGATGCCGGTGCTCGCCGTCTACGGCGAGAACTCCGACATCATCGGCCAGGCCGAGACCCTCACCTCCGTCGTCCCGGACACGACCCTGGTGGTCCTGTCCCACCACACCCACATGGTGCTGCGGGAGGCCACCCCCTACCTGCGCACGCTGATGCGGTGGTGGCTGCTCGACGACCGCGCCACCACCGCCCGGCCCGACTACGTCCCGCTCGCCGCGCGACGCTTCGAGACGCCCCAGTGGGTGACCGACATGGTGCCGCCGCCCGACCTGAACACCCCCCGGACCGCGGCCGCCGCGGAGAGCAGCGGCAGATGAGCCGGGTGTTGTTCGTGGTGCCCCCGCTGACCGGGCATGTCAATCCGGCGGTGGGGGTCGCGGGCGAGCTCGCCGCGCGGGGCCACGAGGTCGCCATCGCCGGCCATGCGGCGGTGATCGGTCACCTGATCCCCCCCGGGCTGACGGTCTACCCGCTGCCTGACCTGGCCGATGACGCCGACCGGGAGGCCGTCGTCGCCCGGTCACGGGGACTGCGCGGACCGGCGTCGCTGAAGTTCCTGTGGGAGGAGTTCCTGCTCCCGCTGAACACGGCGATGATCCCGGCGATCGAGCGGATCGTCGAGGAGTTCCGCCCGGACGCCCTCGTCGCCGACCAGCAGGCCATCGGCGCGGCGCTGGTCGCCCGGCGTCGTGGCCTGCACTGGGCCACCCTCGCGACCACCTCCGCCGAACTCGACGATCCCTATGGGGTGCTCGCTGGGCTCGGCCAGTGGGTCCGCGGCCTGCTGAGCGACTTCCAGGCCGCCCACGGGCTGTCCGGACCCGCGGCGGACGCCGTCGACCTGCGGTTCTCCGACGAGCTTGTGATCGTCTTCTCCGTCCCCGACCTGCTGCGCCGCCCGGAGTCCCCGGGGTCCCCGGAGTCCTCGGAGTCCTCGGACGAGTCGGTCACCCCTCGTAACGCCGTGTTCGTCGGCAGTGCAGCGCAGGGACTGCGGGTGGCCGGCATCCCGTTTCCCTGGGAGTGGCTGGATCCCCGGCGCGCCGCGGTGCTCGTCTCGCTGGGCACCGTCACCCGGGAGGCCGGTGGACGGTTCCTGCGGGCCGCCGCGGAGGGTCTGCTGACCCTCACCGACCGGGTGCAGGCGATCGTGGTGGCCCCACCCGGGCTCATCGACGACCTGCATGCCCCGGACGACCTGCTGATCGCCAGCTCGGTGCCGCAGATCGAGCTGATGGGACGCCTGTCCGCGGTGGTCTGTCATGCCGGCAACAACACGGTGTGCGAGGCGCTCACCCACGGCCTGCCGTTGGTTGTTGCCCCCGTCCGGGACGACCAGCCGGTCATCGCCGAACAGGTGGTGCGCACCGGCGCCGGGGTGCGGATCAAGTTCGGCCGGGCCGGGGCGCACCACGTGCGGGCCGCGGTGAGCGCCGTGCTCGATGACCCGACCCACCGAGTCGCCGCCGCCCGGCTGCGCGACGCGTTCCGTAACGCCGGCGGGGTCGCGGCCGCAGCCGATCACGTTGAGAAGCTGGTCACATGAGGTGAGCGGGCTGCTCGGCTGGCTGGCCATCGCGGTGTGCATCGGACTGATCGTCAATGCCGTCCGGTTGCGCGGCCGGTTGCGTCGACTGGAGACCATTCCCGCCTCCGGCCGGCCCGTCGACCCGCGCCACGAGTTTCTGGTCGCCGCCGGCGTGCAGATCACCGACGGCGCCCGGCGGGCGGCCAGCTATCACGCCAGCCGGGACCGGCTCGACGTCCTCGACCTGGTCCCGGCCGACCTGACCGTCGAGCGGGCCCTCGACGTCGCCCGGATGGTCGACACCCGCTCCTACCGCACCGATCGGTGTGTGCCGGGCCGCGGCGCCTTCCAGGCGCTGCTGGTGCGCTCGGAGATCCTCGACCGCGCCGGCATCACTGCGCGGGAGGACTTCGACCCGGTCGAGCTCGTCGACATCACCGAACGGGTGAAACTGTTCGCCGCCGACTCGACCGACCTCGCCGTCCTGCCCGGTCTGCGGGCCGCCCGCGACGACGCCGCGATGCGGGCCCGGGTGCAGCAACGGGCCTACCGGTTCACCCGGCGCTACCAGGTCTTCCCGTTCGTCCCCCAGGTCGCCACCGGCATCGGTCTGCACTACAACCAGGTCTGGGGCTACACCGCCCTCGCCCTGTTCTGGTTCCAGCCGTTCGTCGTCTGCGCCGGCCGGGTGCCACTCACCCCCCGTGACCTGATCCGCTCACCGCTGGTACGCATCCTCGGCGGGGTGCTGTTCGTCATCGACTCGGTGCGGGCCGGCCGTACCCAGTCGGCGCGGGCCGCCGAGGCGAAGGCCGCCGGACTGCCTGCCAATCCGGTCAAACACGCCGCCCGGGCACACCGGGCCGCCAGCCGCGACGCCTACCACCGCGAGGTGCAGGCGGGCCTCGACCGGTTCCTGCGCCGTGCCCGCGACGACTGTCCCTGGTGCGGGTCGACGGAGCTCGCCGTCCGGCTGGTCGCGCCCGACATGCTGCTGCGCAAACCCGGCGAGTTCCAGCTCGACCGCTGCACGCATTGCGGGCACGTGTTCCTCAACCCCCCGCTCAACGCCGAGGGGCGGGAGTTCTACGAACGTGACCGCTACGACGGGCTGCGTGCCGACCTCGGCGAGCGGGTCCTCGCGATGATCGCCCGCGACCGGCGCCCCCAGGTTGCCGCCGTCCGGCCGTTCGTGCTGCCCCGAACCTGGCTGGACGTCGGCTCCCGCTACGGGCACGTCCCGAACGCCGCCCGCGAACGCTGGCCGGCGACGGTCTTCGACGGCGCCGACATCTCGCCCAGTCTGGAGGAGGGCCTGCGCCGCGGCTGGGTGGATCATGCCTACCACGGACGGCTCTCCGACATCGCCGACGCCGTCGCCGGGCAGTACGACGTGATCAGCATGTTCGGTTACCTGGAGGGCTGCGCGGACCCGTCGGCCGAACTCGACGCCCTCACCAAGGCTCTGCCTGCCGGCGGACTGCTGCTGTGTGAACTGGCCAACGCCGAATCCCTGCCGGCCCGGCTGCTCGGCCGGTTCTGGTCCGGCTGGGCGATCCCGGAACGCGCCCACTTCATCCCCGTCGACAACCTGCTCGCCGCCCTGACCGACCGGGGACTGCGGCCGGTGTTCGTCCGCTTCGCCGCACCCCGCGGCCCCGGCGATCTCACCCTCGCGCTGCGCTTCGCGGTCAACGCCATCGCCCCACAGCCGATGCCGTGGCTGCGCCGAGCCGCGGGCCCCGTCGCGACGGTCTCCTGGGCGTTGATGATAACGATCGCAAGCCCGCTGCTGGCCCTGGCCCGGGTGCTTGACCGGCTTTCCTGGCGCTTTGTGCACACCCCCCGGCTGTCCAGCACCTGTCTGATCATCGCCCGCCGGGAGCTGTGACCGGTATCTGACGCTCACCCGGTGCGTGGACCGGCCACGGGGTGTGCTCGCCCACCCGCGCTCAGACCGGCCAGGCCTCGCCGCGCCAGGCCGCATCCCAGAACATCCACTCGTAACGGGCGGTCACCGCGAAGTGGGCGCCGGCTCGGTCCCGCTCGGCTGGCGAGGCCTCGGCGCCGACCCGGTCGGTGAGGGCGATCACCCGATCGGCCACCGCCTGGAACGCCGGATCCCCGTAGGCGGCGATCCACCGGGCGTAGAGCGGATCCGGGGAGGACGCGGCGAGCAGTTCCGCGCCCACCCGAGCGTAGATCCAGTAGCAGGGCAGCACGGCGGCGAGCCCCTCGAGGAACGACCCGCCGTATACGGCCGCCAGCAGATAGCTGGTGTACGCCTGCGTCGTCGGTCCCACCGGGTCCGGCCTTCCCTCTGCTCCGCCTGCCCCCCCTGCCCCGGTCTCAGCGCTGGCCAGGGCATGGCGCAGGTCGGCGTGCATGGCCTGCTCGGCGGCGATGGCCTCGGCCGCATCGGTGGCAAGGGCTCGCACGTCGGCCTCGGTCGGTGCCTTCGCCGCACAGACGGCCAGCGCTCGCGCATAGTCACGCAGGTAGTACGTGTCCTGCACGACGAAGTGGCCGAACGCCGGCCGGGGCAGGCTGCCGTCGGTGAGCCCGGTGAGGAACGGATGGCGCAGAATTGCCTGATAGACCCCCTGCGTCGACGTCCACAGGTGTTCGGAGAACAATCCATGCACGCCGACGGGCCGGTGACTGACGGTGGGTGTGTCGGTCACCGGGCGGGCAGGTACTTGTCGGTGACGACGTCCGCCGTCGCGACGGCCGAGGTGATCAGTTTCTCCTCGCGCATCCAGGCGATGAACGACGTCCAGTCGGCGACGTCCATCCGGCCGAAGCCGGCCGGGTTGCGCAGCAGCGGCGCGGTGGCCTTGATCATGGTGGGCAGGAGCTTCGGGTCGTAGCCGTCG
Source organism: Frankia sp. R82 (assembly GCF_023716925.1). Classification (GTDB taxonomy): domain Bacteria; phylum Actinomycetota; class Actinomycetes; order Frankiales; family Frankiaceae; genus Frankia. The sequence goes on along the minus strand of NZ_JAMQQG010000212.1, from coordinate 34,877 downwards.
GCGACACCGCTGAGCGCCTCGCCGGCCTTGGCCGGGTCGGCGAGGACCCGGTCGTTGCCTGCCGCGGTCGCGCGCAGGAAGTCGCGCACGAGGGTCGCGTAGGCCGGGTCGCTGGCCAGGCGGCTGCGCCGGGCGATGATCACGAGCTCGTCGTACTGCGGCACGCCCGCGTCGGTCACCGGAATGACCTTCGGATCGAGTTTGCGGTCGGCGAGGGTGACCCCCTCGACGTTGCGGTAGGCGCCGAGCGTCGCGTCCACCTTCTTCGAGATCATCGCGGGGAGCAGGTCGGCGCCGACGTCCACCCGGTGCAGTGCGTCGGGGTCGAAATGGTTGGCCCGGGCGATGGCGTCCAGGAATGCCTCGTCGGTGCTCAGCCCCGAGGTGCCGATCGTCTTGCCGGCCAGGTCTGCCGGCTTCGTGATGCCGGCCGACCCGATCGCCATGATCGAGTTGAGTGCGGTCGGCACGAGCGCGCCCACCGCCACCACGTCGAGCTTCCGGGTCGCCCCGATGATCACCTCGGGCTCGTAGGAGATGCCCAGGTCAACGGTGCCGGTGCTGACCAGCTTCAACGGATCGGACGGATCCGACGGCGAACGCAGCGTGACGTCCAGCCCGACATCGCGGTAGTCGCCGCTGTTCAGCGCCGAGTACAACGCCAGATGGTCGGGGTTGGGCTCCCAATCGAGCAGCACCGTGGCCTTACGCTGCTTGGCCTCCGACGAGCCACTGGAGCCACACGCCGTCGTGGCGGCAAGAACGACGGCGAGCAACGCGGCCGCAGGCAGGGCCAGCCGGCGCAGGCGCGGCGAGATCATCGAGGGTTCCCTTCTGGGGCAGAACGGACGGTGGTGCGGATCCCATCCTCGCGGGACGTGGTGCGGGCCTCGCTCCGGTCGGTACGGGCCCCGTCGGTATGGGCGCTGTGAGGACGGAGCCTGCCAGGACGGCCGGTGGCCGTGGCGGGACGGCCGGAGGCGGCCACGCCAGGGCGATCCTGGCGATGCCAGGGAACGAGTAGTCGCTGGGCCAGACACACCAGGGCGAACAACGCCACGGACATGGCGGTGAGCAGGACGATCGCGGCGAACACCAGGGCAGACTGCAGCTGCGGCACGCCCTGACGCATCACATGGCCGAGCCCGTCGGCCGCGCCGGAGTACTCACCGAACACCGCACCCGTGGCCGCGTAGGCGGCGGCGAGACGAAGCCCCGTGAACACCGACGGCAACGCTGCCGGGAACTCCACCCGGAGGAAGATGTCCAGCCGTCCGCCGTGCAACGTGCGCATCATCGCCACCAGCCGCGGGTCGACCGACGCGAGGCCGTCAAGTGTGCCCACGACCACCGGAAAGAAGCAGATCAGTGCGACCAGGATCAGCTTCGGGGTGATGCCGTAGCCGAACACGATCGCGAGGATCGGCGCGATCACCACGATCGGGATCGTCTGCGAGCCGATCAGCAGCGGGTACAGCGCGCGCCGTGCCACGGCCGAGAAGTGCAGGGCGCAGCCGAGCCCGAGCCCGACGGCCAGGGACAGTGCGAACCCGGCGACGAGTTCCTTCGCTGTCACCCAGGTGGCGCTGGCCAGGGTGTCCCCCCAGCGGCGCACCAGCGTCGTGGCCACCTGGTCGGGTGCGGGCAGGATGTACTCCTCGACGTGCAGCACCCGGGTGACGAACTCCCACCCGCCGACGACCGCGAGCCCGACCAGCACGCTGGGCCACGATGCTCCCGCCGGCCGGGCACTCGTCTGATGGGAGTTCATCGGACGGGCTCGGGTATAGTGGCGCCGCTCCGGGCACGTGATTCCTCGTGCTCGGGTAGCTCCGGCTCGCGGGCCTGTTCCAGGCTGGCGAGGACCGCGTCCCGTAGGGCGATGAACCGGGGATCGGCGAGCCGCGCCCGCCGGACGGATCCGCTGGTGCGCGTGGCTGCGGCCAAGCGGGTGGTCCCACGGACGCCCGGCCCATCGGTACCTGGTCCATCGTTACCTGGCCCATCGGTGCCCGGTGTGTCGGTGCCCGGCTCATCGAGAATCGGTACGTCGAAGGTCGCGACGATCTGGCCGGGGCGGCTGGACATGACCGCGACCCGGTCGCACAGCAGCAGTGCTTCCTCGACGTCGTGGGTGACGAGCAGGACGGTGCGCGGCTCGGTGGCGAGCGCGGAGCGCAGCCATCCCTGCAGGTCGGCGCGGGTGATGGCGTCGAGTGCGCCGAAGGGTTCGTCGAGCAGCAACACCGGTTTGCCGGCAGCGAGCGTCCGCAGGAACGACACCCGCTGACGCATGCCGCCGGACAGCGTCGCCGGGCGATGCCCGGCGAACTCGGCGAGACCGAACCGCTCCAGCAGCGGCCAGACCCGTCGTGAGGCCTCCTCGCGACTGTGGCCCTGGTTCTCCAGGGAAATGCGGGCGTTGGCCAGGACACTGCGCCACGGCAGCAGCAGATCCTGCTGTGGCATCCAGGCACAGCGGGCAAGACGGCCGGGGGCGTCGGTGGCTCCAAGCACGCTGAGGTGCCCGGCATCGGGCTCGTCCAGTCCACAGATGATCGACAGGAGCGTTGACTTGCCGCATCCGCTCGGGCCGACGATGCCAACCCGGGAGCCGGGTTCGATGCGCAGGTCGACGTCGGCGACCGCAAGAGTGTCTCCGAAGCGGCGACGGATGCCATCCAGCTCGACACCCAGGCCAGGCGCCGAGACCGGCTCGGCTGGTGCGCCGTCCGAGATCTCCTTGACGGTACGGCTGCGGCGCGCGACCACGATGACTCCCTACGCCGGCATTACCCGGACAGGTTCAGGCGGTCGGCGGCGCCGGGCTGATGCCCAGCCGCCCTCTCAGCCTCCTCGGGTGGAAGCTCCCGCATTGTTCGCCCAAAAGTACGGCACGTTCAGCCCTTCGCCAACCCCGACGACGCGTTTGCGCACCGTGACGTGCATCGCCGCCGCCGAGATCTTCCGGGTGACCCTGCCGGCATCCTGCCCTGCCGGGTGTCCTGCACGGCCCGTGCTCCGGGTGCCGCACCACAGTGGGTACCGCCCCGGAGCCCGGACGTAGCCCCCGTGCGCCGGAGCCCTTCACCCCGGAGCCGCATGCCCCGGAGCCGCATGCCCCGGAGCCGCATGCCCCGGAGCCCGGAGATCGGCGCGGACCCAGGATGCGAGCTCGGCGGAGGCGAGGTCCTGTCAGGAGGCCAGGGCCGTCGGCTGGGTGGGTATGGCGGGTGCCCAGCCCCGCTGGCGCAACGCCCCGGTGACGAAGGTGACTGCCTGCTCGGGCGTCTCCCGCAGCATCCGCGTAGGCAGGCGGATGACCAGGTGACCGGTGGAATCGTCGACGGTGGACGGTGGGCCGAGCGTGGGGACGACCTCGGCTCGGACCGGCCATGGGTCAAAGCAGATCCGTAGCCCCGAGGTCGGTTCGTCGGGTGGGCCGTCCGTCAGGTACCGGGCGACGGGCAGCAGGTGATTTCGCTCGAGGCGGCGGAACATCGCTTCGGCCAGGCGTGGGGCGTCGGCCTCTAGGACGTCGAGCGTCTCGGTGATCAGGGTCCGGCGGGTGATGGGGCCGCGCCGGGCCAGCGCATCTCGCAGCCCCCGCAGCGTCACCACCTCCTGCGACACCGCTGCACCGAGGATTGCGACCGCCTGCTTCTGGGAGGGAGCCCACTCGACCATGTCGATGACGGATCGGCTGGGCCGCGTCCGACGGGGTAGCCGCCAGCTGTCGAGGTCGACGGCCTCGAGGCGTGCACTGCGGCGCAGGACGATGCCTGGGGGCGAGACGATGCGGCGGGCGGTGGGAAGCAGAATGGTGATCGGTTCGTCGGCGTAGCCGACCAGACCGGCGAGTGACGCCGCCGCGGCGCCGGCAAGCACTGCGCCGGGACCGACGGCCTGGACGGCCGCCCAGTGGCGCTGCAGGTCGTCGACTGTGGCGAGATCGGTGATCAGTACGCCCCGGTAGGGCTGCTGCCAACGCCCGTTGGCGAGGTGCTGGCGGATCTCGGTTCGGGGGACACCGGCGGCGACCGCGTCGCGGATCGTGATCACACCGGCCTGGATGGTGGCGATCTCCTGCCAGGAGAGTCGGCCAGGGTTATGGGCCATGGGTCAACCATGACGGTTGTGTCTGTGTTGATCCAGGCCCTTCTTTTGATTGTGGATAACTTGGTGAGCGACAAGGTCGGATCAGGTCGGCGTGTGTGGCGGATTGATCCGCCGTCGGCCGCGGCGCGGTGGCGTGTCGCGGTCTTCGTCCGTGGGTCGTGGGACGGGTCCGGCGGAAGATCCCGGCGGTACCGGGAGACGTCCGGAAGCCGGGTCTCCGGCTGTGGTCCTTTGTCCGCCGACGGGGCGCAGAGTGGGACTTGGATGCGAGATGTCGGGTACCCAGCCAGACGTGCCCGACGTTGTACTGGGACGGGCCGCTGCAGTCGCAGGCCGGGAAACCAGCAGATCGGGGTGAATCGGAGCGGATCCGGATGAAGGCCATGAGTCATCCGGGGCCCAGGTGTTGGGCTCGATCGGTCCCGAGTACCCGAATGGCATCACAGGTTCAGCATCTTGCCGTCCAGCGCCAGGCCGCTCGGCGGCCGGCGACGCGACCGGGGTCAGCGCAACCGGCGACAGCGCAGCGAACGGAACGGCACGTGCGTAGGGAAAGACGGCGGGCGGTGCGTGACCGGTGGCCGAGGCGGGGGAGCGCGCGGCGGTGGCCCGATCGACGGGAGAAACCCGGGGCAGTAACACCGTTCCGGGATTGCAGTCCCCCATGGCCACGCGCTCTGGACCATCAACTGCATTGATCAGGAGGAAGGCTGTGGTCGGCAGCGTCTGCACGGTGGTCGGCTCGACCAGGAACTCGTACACCCGGGCAGAGGTCTCGCCGTCGGTGGTGGAGTCACTGACCGAGGTGTTCACGGTGCGCTGCCAGGTGCGCGATCGGGAGGTCGTCACCGATTCCTGCCAACCGGTGTTCGTCGAGGTGTTCTGCAACCAGGGCAGCAAGCGGGTGCGGTCGTAGGTCTTGGCAGAGCCGCCGCTGGTCCCGGTGGTGTCGGAGGTGCCGTCCTGGGTACCGACGCTGTCGCTGTCACCGGCGGTGAAGCTTCGCCCGACCTGCGCGGTGACCTGCGACAAAACAAAGCGGTGACCGCGGCCGATGAACTCCGCCGCGGTGGTCGCATCCTTCCCGTTCCCAAGCCGCATGATGATTGTGGTGGCGCCCTGGCTGCCGAGAAGGCGCTCTGCGTCGTCGGCGAGCCGTTCGAACAGCAGAACCAGTCGTGTTCCGGCAATCTCAGCATGTCGGGAGAGCATCGTCAGCACCGGGCGGCCCAGAGCGTCTGCTCCCGCGACCACCACCAGATCTCGTCCGGCTGCCGGTCGCTGGGTGCGTCTGCGCAGCTGGCGGAGCAGAGCCTGGATCACCAGGCGATCAGCCAGTTCCTTGTACGGTGTTGCCGCCATGCGGCTGGAGGTCGCGATCACCCGCAGCCCGCGCACCGGCCACCATGCGGCCAGCGGACGGCCACCGACTGCACCCGATGGCTCGGTGCCCGTGGCACCCCCTACCGAGAGCCCCCGGCGGTCAGGTGCGAGGTCGTTCATCGGCGACGCGCACAGGGCCTGTAACGAGGAGCGAAGATAGCGCAGCTCATCGGGGATCCGCTCCCCGCGCCCGAACACGTTCATGCGCCCGACCAGCGCCATGGCCTCAGACGGGGAGATCGCCACGGTGCGGCTGGCGTCTTCGAGCCCTTCGAGCACTCGCAGACCCTCGGCGAGGCGACGGAAGGTCAGATTCTCGCCAAGCACTTCATTGACTGCGCTGATCAGGTCGGCATGCAGGGCCCGGCGATGCGGGTCCGGTTCACGTGCACCCGTCGGCTCAAAGGCATCTGCCACGAGCTCGCCTGCCTCACGTGGCCCCAGACCGGCAAGCAGCTGCACCTCGTCAAGCTGGCCTGGCAGATCCCACGATTCGACGGGGCACTGTGCCTGGCCGGCGAGACGCGCCAGGCCACCGCCCACTGTCCGTTCACTCAGGTCGACCAGCAGGACGCCGGTCCCGCTGGCAAGCAGGGACGCTCCAGCCGTGGCCAACAGGCTGGCCCACCCGTCGCCGTCACCACCGAACACGTCGACGCGGGGAGTCGAGGCGGGCGCGGTGATCGGGTAGAAGGCGCTGGCAGCTTCCCGCCGGTGTCGCTCGGCCTGATCGTGCGCAGCGACCTGAGTCCGCCACGCTGCCATCGCCTCATCGTGCTGGGCCTGCGCCTTTGCTGTGACCGTCGCAGTGCGTCGCTGAGCATGAATGAGCCGCAGGTGTCGAACCAGGACAGGTAGCCCTGCCAGGAGGGCAAGGCCGAATCCGGCTGGCACGAACACGAACCCGCCATCCTGCGCGAGCAGGATGCCGAACACGACGAAGGCAACCGGCAGCAGCATCCTGATCCACAGCATCCGCAGTGCGCGGGTGCGCTGGCCTGAGATCGCCTGCAGGTCAGGCACCTTCGGCGGTGTGAACACAGGTTGCTGACCCGCCATGGGACTCGGCGTGGGCGGGCCCCCGTCCACAAATTCCCAGCCCCAACGCTCATCTGGCACAAACAGACCCCGCGCCAGCCGAGTCTCTGCCGTCAGCGTCGCCCTCTCCATCATCGTCCCCCGACCTACCTGGCCGTCCGTCGCCTGAACCCCTGTGCCCGGCCTGCGCTACTGCGCCGGTCGAAGCATCGCTCGAGGACGTCAACGCAGGATAAATGCCGACGTTGGGCACACGGCGTCGCGTATTGGTCTCTCCCGGTTGACAGTATGGCGTGCAGTGTCCGTTCTGTCGCGTTCCGCGGATCAAATGTAGGGTCGCGGCCCTCGGTGCGAGGTGGCGATACTGCCTCGTCGGCGTCAGGGACATGGCGGTCATCGGCGGATGGGAACGAGGGTCACCTGACCTGATCAACTCTGCTCGTCGAACCGGATGTCCTGAGCGAGGGCTTCACACGTGTTGGTTGCGTGACGTGTGGGAAGCTCCCGCGACCGGGACGATGCTATTCCGCTGTGTAGTTGTCAGGGTACGTGTGGTGTTGGGTGCCGGTAGGGGTGGTCCAGGTGATGTGGCCGGGGGCGGTCTGTTCGATCAGCCAGCTGGTGGGCTCGTTCTGACCGGCCGCCCCCGCCTGGCTCGCGGGTCGATGCTTGCGGCGCCCGAGCATCCGGTGATGACGTCGGCAGACCGGGGCGAGGTTGCCCTCGTGGGTCGGCCCGCCGTCGGCCCAGGCAACCGTATGGTCAAGATCCGCGCCGCTGGCGGGCTGCCCGCAGCCCGGCAGCGCACAGGTGGTGTTCCGTGCCCGAACCTTCCGGGCCAGTGCCGCCGAGGGAAACCTGCGCTGGGATACGTCGACGAGATCCCCGCTGTCCCGGCGGGTCAGTATCTGCCGCCACGTGCAGCGCGGATCCTCGCTCATCTGCCGGACCACCTCCGCCGGCAACGGCCCGAACCCGGGAATCTCTCCGGGCAGTTCTGTCAGGCCCAGCAGGGTTTCCACCGGCACGACCACCTGCAGTTCGACCGGGACCCGCCCGGCGTCCGCCCCCATCAACAGCCCGTAGGCCACATCCGCCCGCCGCTGATCAAAACTTCGACCATCTCCGGCACCCTGCCGGGTGAGCCAGTTGAGCCGCGCCCACACCGCCCACACCTGCTCCGCGCCCAGCACCAGGCCCAACCGGCCCATCCCGTCGGCCTCGGGACGCACTTCCACCCGCCGCGCGGCCTGCGCCTTCTCCCGCCGCTGCTGCGCCCCGCCCGGATCCACCCGCAGCACCCCGCGGCGTACTGCCTGCGTAAACGCCTCCATGCTCGGCCGGCCACCCCGCGCCAGCACCCCCGCGGCCACCAGCCCGGCCTGCTCGTCGGACAGCTGCCCGGTCAGCCGGTCCAACGCCACCAGTCGCCCCAGATCAATCGCCCCCTCGTAAAGCGCCTTCACCGCCCCCGCAAGGCGGCGCACCACCCGCACCGCAAACGCCACCTGCAGGCCACCCTGCGCCGACGACAGGCCCGCCGCCAACGCCACCTCCTCACCCACGAACTCGCTGTACCCCCACCGCTCTGCTTCCGCCCACACCCCCGCCCGCACCCCACCCGCCACCGGCACCCCCCGATCCCCACCACCGTCACCGTCCAGGCCGTTCTCGCCGCCTGGATCGCGGCCATCAACCGGCACCCGCGGCGCCGGACGCATCTGCGCCAACCGCGCCCGCACCACAATGCGTTCCGCCTGCACCCGCGCCACCCGCCGGCCCAACTCCGCCTCCCACCCTGTACATTCCCCAGCCCCCAACTCCGCCACCCGACACCCCTCCACTTCCACCTCCCCCAACCACTCCATCGCCTCCCGCTCCCACCCCACCCACGCCGCCCGCGCCCGCTCCCGCCTCCGCGCCTGCACCTCCTGCTCCTGCTCCTGCGACGAGATCGCCCCGACACTTACCGCCGACACCATCACCAGCACCCCCTTCCCAAAAAGAAAAAGTCAACAGGAAAAAGAACCGAAGGGCACGACGGAACACGGGAACAGAAGGCCCCGGCCGGCAGAGGTAACCACCGACCACGCCCACCGGCCATGCTCGAACGTGCATTCGAAGAGTAGGCCGTTCGTCGTCCGCCGGCAACCCCCCACCGCACACTCGAAGAAACACGCCGCATCCCACCCCGAGCCACGACCAAAACACCGAGAGGGAAGTGTGGGCCGGTCGTCCTGGGGCTGCGGGTGAGGCTTCTGGCTGGGGGCGACTGCACCGTCGGGCAAGGTCGGGAGAAAAATCTCGCCAGGGGTTGCTGAATGTTCGGAGCAGGTTAAGGTTGAGGCTGTGTCATGAGGCGGTCGCCGCTCGGAGGATGAGCGCTGCGGCTGCGGCTGCGGCTGCGGCTGCGGCTGCGGGAAGGGTCTCTACTGTGCGCAGTCTCTGATCGGATCATGTGGAAGGCCGTTTCGGCGGCACGCCTTGGAGGTGTGGCTGCATCGTTGATTCGAAAATTGCTTCGTGTGTTCGCCGTTGGCTGGATCGGCTGGTTGGGAGGGTGACGTCCTATGCTTGATGCGGGCGGCCGATCCGCTCGTGGTGGAATGATGGCTGCGGCTCTGCCCTCCCTGTTGCTGTGTGAGCTACGGGGAGTTGTGGACGGAGGTGTTCGCTGGCGTAGCCGAAGTCGGGTGCCCTGGGTTGGCGTCGCGGCCCGTCCATCAAATGTCGGCCTTCGCGGGGCCTCGGCTTCCGGAAGGGTGTTTCAGTTGCTCCGCCGGAAAAGGTTACACGTTTCCTTGGTTGCTGCCGCCCGGTTGCTGCCATCCGGAAAATCACGGACCAGCGATCTGCATGAGGTTGGCAATCTGATCGACAAGGTCCGCGAGGTGCGGGCCGTCGCATGCGTGATGCATGGCGGTAAGGATGGCCGACCTGTCTGTCCCGCCTCCGATCTCCCGAACCGCCTCGGTCAGTCCGCTTTCGGTAGGGTCGCCAAGACAGACCTGATCGGCTCCATCGGTGTATATGGCACTCGCTCGAAGCCAGGCGAGCTGTTCGCCGAGGGTATCGCCAATGATATTCAGGCCACGGCCGTGCCAAGAATCCGTGAGTATATGCGGAGGTGAGTCCTCTCCTTGGTTGATCACTGCTTCGCCCAGTGCAATGCGAATGTCCTGCCATCGATATACTCCGGCAGTAAACTGCCGCGAATCGGGTTCGTCTCGGCCGCTGTGATCGCTGCCATTACCGGAGACGCCCGTCCCGTTGTCGGTGCTGGAGTCAACCGGCGTGGCCAGCAGACGGCGGATCGTGCCGTACAGGGCGTCGGCAAACTCGTCGGGGTCGACGAAGGACGCCAGCAGCGCGGCGCGAGCGGTGACCGCGCGGTCGACGGCGTGGGCGAGCAGGCAGTCGAGGTGTCGTGGCGAGGCCGCCTCCAACCGGGCCCGCAAGGCTGCGGACGGGTTGAACGGAGCCCCTCGAAGCAGGTGGGCGAATCCGGTCACCTGATGCGCGGCGAGTGCCTCCACCCACAACACCACCAGGGGATCATGCGCGGCGAGGGCCGCGGTCTCCGTCTCCTCGAGATCGCAGGGGCGTTCGGTGCGGCAGGCCAGTCCGCAGCGGGGGCTGCGCCGTGCGGCCAGCGGCACGCTGATGTGGCGGGCATGCTGCGGCGACTCGCGCGCGTCCCCCGCGGTCATCCGGGCGAGAACGGGGCGGTCCATTCCGTCCACGCTGACGGCAGCCACCCCGGCGGGCAGCGCTACGACGACCTCGGACTGCTCCGGCCGCAGGTTCATCGTGGCGCCGACGGCTTCCCGGTCGTCGGAGGCCGGCAGCCGGTGCATCACTTTCAGCGCGGTGTTCTTGATGACGTCGGGCAGGATCTTCGCCGGAATCTGCTCGACGACGACCAGGCCCTCACCGTAGGCGCGGATCTCCGCGAGCAGCGAGGCGAACAGTTCGACGGCGGCGGCTGCCGGACCCTCGGTGACGTTCTTCAGCAGCCGATGGGCCTCCTCGACGACGAGGACATGGCGCAGTCCGCCGGCTCCCGCGGCTCCATAACGCACCCGCAGGTGCTCGACGATGCGGATCAGTACCGCGCCGAGCAGGAAGGCCTTGTCCTGGTCGCTGGTGATGTCCTCGAGTTCGAAGACGACATTGCGAGTGAGCAGCGCGCCGATGTCGAGGGGATGCCCGCCCTCGAAGAACCGGCCGGGGCTGCCCTGGCGCAGACTGCCGATGCGCACATCGACGAAGCCGCGAACATCCGCGGTGACCTCCGCGCCGTAGCCGATGGTCTCCACGACCCGAGTCGCCGTTCGTTGCAGGTCGCCAAGGGTCGGGTAGCGCCGACGTGCATCGACGAGCGGGTCAGCCTGCGGCCCGCGGACGTGCAGGCGTGGGCGGTGAGGGGGTTCGGGTCGATCCAGGACCAGGTTCCACCCCAGATCGTGATAGCAGGCGGTCAATGCCCGGGCGAGTACCTGGGGGAACGGCTCATGGGCCTCGAAGGCGGCGAGGAACAGTGCACGGACGAGGTCGAGATGGCTTTGCAGGGGAAAGCCGGCCTCGGGCTCCAGCGGATTGAGCGAACAGGGCGGCGCGTTCAGCCGGCCCGGCCGGATGACCAGCACCTCTCCGCGCCCATCAGTGGTCCGGCCCGGCCCATCCGCGGTGTCGGTGACGTCGGTGAGATCGGCGAGGCGTCCGGCCATCCGCGCGTACTCCGCCTTCGCGGGCTCCAGCACCAACCACGGTACGGCGTCGGGCATCCGGGCCAGCGACTCGAGCAGGCCGCGTACGGTCTGCGACTTGCCCGATCCGGTGGCGCCGCACACGAACGCATGCCGGTTCAGTGTTGCTCGCGCGACACTCAGCGTCCCGGCCGGCGACCAGCCGGCGTCGAGGACATCCCCCAGACGGACGGCACCCGGTTGCCCGGATGGATCGGCCGGACCTGTCCGGTTCGGGCCTTCCGGGGTGACGTCGAACGTGTGCGGGGTGACCAGGGTGATGCCTGGCAGTTCCCGAGCCGGCGGACGGGCGAGGGCGGCGAGCAGCTCGGCGCCGGCGCGGAAGGGGCTGCGGGCCGATGCCTGCGATCCGACCGGCGTGCGGGCGGCCAACGCGCCCGCAAGCGAACTCACCGGGCCGAGTGGACGCAGCGTGTAGGGCAGATCATCAAGATCGCTGGCGCTGCACAGCAGGGCGGCCACCGAGAACGCACTGGCCCGGCTGGCCGCGCCGACCAGGATCTCCACGTCCCACATGCCGCTGGCCGCAGCCCGGCCGAGTTCCCGGTGCCGGTTCTCGGCCCGTTCGAGGTCGAGCCGGGCGTCCTGGTCGTGCTCACGCATCCGCAACGCCGGAATGGTCCGCGCGAGGGCGTCGCGTTCGGCCTCGAGGTGTTCCGGTGGCACCGGCCAGGCGACCACCAGCCACGCGAACGGCCCGGCGAGGTGAGCGGCATAGTCGTCGAACGAGCCGCGCCGTGGCCCGCCGCCGGGAGCCGAGGCCCCGTTGCCGCCGGCCGTCGCCCCGCCAGCACCCGGCACACCAGTGGGTCCAGCGGCCCACAGCGCGTCAGGGGCGCCGGCGCAGCGCAGCCAGTAGGGGATCCGGGCGAGGTCGGCGGTGACCGTCTCGGTGGGCAGCGCCCGCGAGGTGGCCCCCGGTGGATAGAGCATCGGAACGGGATCGGCCGGCCGGTCGACATGGCTGTCACTCGGCGACGTGACCTGGCCCGCAGCAGCTGCGGCTGCTGCGACAGCGCGGGTTCGGGTTGCCGACTGCGGCGCCCCCGGCCGATGTATGCCAGCCGGGGTAGACAGGGGGAACGGGGGGAGTCGCGGCAGCCCCATCCCGAGCCCCGGGCCGTCAACGAGGCCACTGAGAGGATCGTCATGTGTCTGGTTGAGGCTGGCAGGCCAGGTCGCAGGGTCAGCCGTAGTGCCGGTCGTCGTCCCGACCGCGGGAGGCGGACCGCCGGAGGCGCTCGGCGGAAAGTACGGGCGACCGCCGGCGAGGATCTGAATGTGCGTCTCGCCCGGACCGCGCAACCATGCGACGGCGAGGCCCGCACCGGTCTGACCCTCACCATCCAGGGCAATCAGCTCGGCGTGGGCGCCGACCAGCGCCGCGAACAGAGCCGATGGGACGGGGTCGGGCCCGGCGCCCGGGTCGGGCCGGCGGGGGGCGCTGAGGATGCGATGGAACCGGAATCCGTCGAGCACGGTCGTCGAGCCTGCTTCGCAGAGGGTCCGCGGGTGGCGGCCACGGGAGTACATGGGCGATACGTCCCCCTCATTGTTCCATCCGCGGCGTCTGGATGTGGTTTTACGGTGTCCTTCCGTGAGTGCAATATCTCTTTCCGTGATTTTTTGATCACGGAAAGAGGTGTGAATGTGGGTGTCGACGGCAACGTTGGAGAAGGTTGTTCGACCCGCAGATGTGGATGGTCTGGACGGGGGCGGAGCCCGGGACCACCCCGCTTCGGAGAAAACGCTGAACGTACCGTCGGTGGCGGTGCGCCGGTCGCACCTGCGCGGCGGGGGCGTGGTCGCCGCGGGCTGTCGGACAGGGCCATCTCGCAGGGCCGGCCGCGGCGCAACACTGCCAGAGCAGGATGCTGCCCCGCCCGCGGCATCGTCCGGGGACCGGAGACATGGCTGATCACCGCAGGACACAGCGCGCAGCACGATCGAGTGCGCAGGCCGTCCGCAGCCGACCGGCCGTGGTCATCGTGGCGGCCATCGGAACGACCTTGGTGGTCGGCGCCGCGGGTGCTCTGCACCTCGACGATTCCGCGGACGGCTCCACCGGGCCCTCGTCGGGGTCGGCGCGAGTGGTGCGACCGAACTGGGCGGCGGGCCCGAACGCTGCGGGTTCCGGCACTGGTGGTGCGTCCGTTGCCGGCCGGGCCGGCGCCATTCCGGGGATCGGCTCGGTGATGATGGCCCGGGTGCCCCGAGAAGCGCTCCAGGCCATCGTGGTCAGCGGCGTCGACCGGGATGCGAACACCAACAGTGTCACGTTGTGGCAGCGGGCGGACGTCAACGCACCGTGGATGTCGTTCGGCACACCGATGACTGGGCGTAATGGTGCCGAGGGATGGACCGAAGCCCATCGCGAGGGCGATCTGCGCAGTCCGATCGGCGTGTTCAGCCTGACCGCGGCTGGCGGCCGACTACCCAACCCTGGTTCCGCAATGCCCTACGAGTACCGGCCGTCCTTCTACCAGACCGCCGCACCGCAGGGTGAGCCGCTCGCGGACGCGTTCAACTATGTCGTCGCGATCGACTACAACCGGCTTCCCGGCCGTGCGCCTTCGGACCCGAACCGCCCGCTTGGTGGTCAGGTGGGCGGGGATATCTGGCTGCATGTCGACCACCGGTCGCCGACTCGGGGCTGCGTCGCGCTCCCCCAGAGCACACTGGTCTCGGTCATGCGCTGGTTGTCACCCGGTGCGCGTCCCATGATTCTGATGGGAGATGTGGCCGATCTCAGTGCCGACGTGTAGCCATGACCGGGCGTGCGGCTGTGACGGGAGGCGTGCGGCCGTGGCGATGGTGTGTGACCGTGACGATGGTGTGTGACCGTGACACGAGGTCGGACGGCCGGGTTGCGAGACGCGTGTGGTCGTGACGGGAGGACAGCGGGGATGAGCAGCCGAAGTGCCGCGCAGCGGCAGTTGCACGAGCTGGCTCTGTTGCGTCGTGTTCGGGACCGGATCGACCGGGAGTACGACCGTCCACTCGACGTCGAGGCGTTGGCCCGAGGCGTGCACATGTCCGCCGGGCACCTGAGCCGGCAGTTCCGCCTCGCCTACGGCGAGCCGCCCTACTCGTACCTGATGACCCGCCGGATCGAGCGGGCCATGTCACTGTTGCGCCGCGGCGATCTGAGCGTGACCGACGTCTGCTTCGCGGTCGGCTGCTCATCGCTGGGCAGCTTCAGTTCCCGGTTCACCGATCTTGTCGGCATGACACCGACCGCCTACCGGCGCGAGGCCACGCGATCGACGGCAGGCCTGCCGTCCTGCGTGTCGAAACAGGTCACCAGGCCGGTGCGGATCCCGGTCGCAGATCCGGCGCGCTCTGCGGACCGGACGTGCCATCTGGTCAGGAATGGAGAAGCGCAGGTCACGGAGCCGCAGCTAGCCTGATCGCCATGAGCGGCATCACCATCCACAGCAGCTTTCTTCCGCATGACGACCCCGAGGCGTCCCTGAGTTTCTACCGGGACATACTCGGCTTCGAGGTCCGTGGCGACGTCGGGCACGGCACGATGCGCTGGATCACGGTCGGCCCCGTCGACCAGCCGGGAACGTCCATTGTGCTGGCCCCGCCGGCGGTGGATCCAGGAGTCACCGACGACGAGCGTCGCACCATCACCGAAATGATGGCCAAGGGTACCTACGCCATGATTCTGCTGGCCACCGCCGACCTGGACGGCGCCTTCGACCGGTTGCAGGCCAGCGAGACCGAGATCGTCCAGGAACCGACCGAGCAGCCGTACGGTGTCCGGGACTGTGCGGTGCGCGACCCGGCGGGCAACTTGGTCCGCCTGCAACAGATCCGCTGAGTTGGGGCCCTGTCGGGCAGGGACATGACCAGAGGGGACACGATGAGCACGCCCACGCCCACGCCGCAGGCCGCCGACCGGCATGACCTGATCCGGGTGCACGGTGCCCGGGAGAACAACCTGCGCGACATCAGCGTCGAGCTGCCCAAGCGGCGGCTCACGGTGTTCACGGGGGTGTCGGGGTCGGGCAAGAGCTCGCTGGTGTTCGCCACGATCGCCGCCGAGTCGCAGCGGCTGATCAACGAGACGTACAGCGCGTTCGTCCAGGGGTTCATGCCGACGCTGTCCCGCCCGGACGTCGACGTTCTCGACGGGCTGACCACCGTGATCACCGTCGACCAGCAGCGGCTGGGCGCCGATCCGCGGTCCACCGTCGGCACCGTCACCGACGCGAACGCAATGCTGCGCATCCTGTTCAGCCGGCTCGGAGCGCCGCACATCGGCCCGCCGGGCGCGTTCTCGTTCAACGTGCCGTCCGTGCGGGCCAGCGGCGCGCTGACGGTCGAGCGTGGCGCCGCGACGAAGGCGGTGCGCAGGACGTTCACTCGCACCGGTGGCATGTGCCCGCGCTGCGAGGGCTGCGGCAACGTCTCCGACCTGGACCTCACTGTCCTGTACGACGACACGAAGTCGCTCAACGAGGGCGCGATCACCATCCCGGGCTACAGCATGGACGGCTGGTTCGGTCGCATCTTCAACGGCTGCGGCTTCTTCGACCCGGACCGGCCGATCCGCACGTTCACCAAGCATGAGCTGCAGGATCTCCTGTACAAGGAACCCACCAAGATCAAGGTGGACGGGATCAACCTCACCTACGAGGGCCTGATTCCGAAGATCCGCAAGTCGATGCTGGCCAAGGACCGCGAGGCGATGCAGCCGCACATCCGGGCGTTCGTCGACCGGGCGGTCACCTTCACCACCTGCCCCGAGTGTGACGGCACCCGGCTGGCCGAGAGGGCGCGCGCGTCGAAGATCCGCGGTATCTCCATCGCCGACGCCTGCGCGATGCAGATCAGCGACCTCGCCGGCTGGCTGGACGGCATCGACGAGCCATCGGTGGCGCCGCTGGTGACATCCCTGCGGGCGGCCCTGGGCTCGTTCGTGGAGATCGGTCTGGGCTACCTGAGCCTGGACCGGCCGTCGGGCACGCTGTCCGGCGGCGAGGCGCAGCGGGTCAAGATGGTGCGCCACCTCGGCTCGTCGCTCACCGACATCACCTACGTCTTCGACGAGCCCACCACCGGGCTGCACCCGCACGACATCGCCCGGATGAACGACCTGCTGCTGCGGCTGCGGGACAAGGGCAACACGGTGCTCGTCGTCGAGCACAAGCCGGCGACGATCGCGATCGCCGACCACGTCGTCGATCTCGGCCCCGGCGCCGGCACGGACGGCGGGACCGTCTGCTTCGCGGGCACCGTCGAGGGGCTGCGGGCCGCCGACACCGTCACCGGCCGGCACCTCGACGACCGGGCCGCCCTGCGCGACCCGCTGCGCAGCCCCACGGGGCATCTGAAGATCCGCGGCGCCGCCACGCACAACCTGTGCGACGTCGACGTCGACATCCCGCTCGGTGTCCTGGTCGTCGTCACCGGGGTGGCCGGCTCGGGGAAGAGCTCGCTCGTGCACGGCTCGATGCCGGCAGACGCCGACGTGGTGTCGGTCGACCAGAGCGTGATCCGTGGCTCCCGACGGAGCAACCCCGCGACCTACACCGGCCTGCTCGACCCGATCCGCAAGGCGTTCGCGAAGGCGAACGGGGTGAAGCCCGCACTGTTCAGTGCCAACTCCGAGGGTGCCTGCCCGACCTGCAACGGCGCCGGCGTCATCTACACCGACCTCGCGATGATGGCCGGTGTCGCCTCCACCTGCGACGACTGCGAGGGCCGCCGGTTCGACGCGTCGGTGCTGGAGTACCGCCTCGGTGGTCGCGACATCAGCGAGGTGCTGGCGATGTCGGTCGCCGAGGCCGCCGCGTTCGTCGGCGCGTCCGGTCCCGCCGACGCCCGCACGCCCGCAGCCCGGGTCATCCTCGACCGGCTGGCCGACGTCGGTCTGGGCTACCTGCGCGTCGGCCAGCCGCTGACCACCCTGTCCGGCGGGGAGCGTCAGCGGCTGCGCCTGGCCACCCACCTGGGTGAACGCGGCGGCATCTACGTCCTGGACGAGCCGACCACCGGCCTGCACCTCGCCGACGTCGAACAGTTGCTCGCCCTGCTCGACCGGCTCGTCGACGCCGGCAAGTCGGTGATCGTCGTCGAGCACCACCAGGCCGTCATGGCCCACGCCGACTGGATCATCGACCTCGGTCCCGGCGCCGGCCATGACGGTGGACGGATCGTCTTCGAGGGAACCCCCGCAGACCTCGTCGCCGCCCGCTCCACGGTGACCGCTCAGCACCTGGCCACCTACATCGGCGCCTGACCGCCGAAGCGCCCCGGTGGGGTGGTGGTCAGACGGGTCAGGATGTGTGCTGCTCGGCGTGGCCGCCGAACTGCTTGCGCATCGCGGACAGGAGCTTGTCGGCGAACAGGCCCTCCCCGCGGGAGCTGAACCGTTCGTAGAGCGAAGCGGTCAGCACATGGGCGGGCACGCCCTCGTCGACGGCGGCGAGCACCGTCCAACGACCCTCACCGGAGTCGGAGACCCGGCCGGAGAACTCGGTGAGCTGTGGGTCCTCGACCAGTGCGGTGGCGGTGAGGTCGAGCAGCCAGGAAGCGACGACGCTGCCGCGCCGCCAGACCTCGGAGATCGCGGCGGTGTCCAGGTCGTACTGGTAGTACTCGGGGTTGGCCAGCGGTGTGGTCTCGGCGTTGTGCTCGGCGACCTCGTGACCGATGTTGGCCTTGTCGAGGATGGCGAGGCCTTCGGCGAACGCGGCCATCATGCCGTACTCGATGCCGTTGTGGACCATCTTGACGAAGTGGCCGGCGCCGTTGGGGCCACAGTGCAGGTAGCCCTGCTCGGCCTGGGTCGGCTCGCCGGAACGACCCGGGGTGCGGGGCACGTCGCCGATACCGGGGGCGATGGTCCTGAACAGCGGCTCTAGCCCGGCGACGACCTCGGCCTCGCCGCCGATCATGAGGCAGAAGCCGCGCTCCAGGCCGAACACGCCGCCGGAGGTGCCGACGTCCACGTAGTGCAGGCCGCGGGTGGCGAGGTCCTTCGCCCGGTGGATGTCGTCGCGGTAGTAGGAGTTGCCACCGTCGATGATGATGTCGCCGGGTGCGAACAGCTCGGCGACCCTGGTCACGGTCTCACCGGTCAGCCCGGCCGGAACCATGATCCACGCGGCGCGTGGTGGGCGCAGTGCCTCGGCGAACTCGGCCAACGTGCGTGCCCCGGTGGCACCCTCGGCCTCCAGCGCCTTGATCGCGTCGGCGTTGACGTCGTAGACCACGCACTCGTGGCCACCACGGATCAGGCGGCGTACCAGGTTCGCACCCATTCGGCCGAGTCCGACCATCCCGAGCTGCATCTCGTCTCCCCGCTCGTTTCGTTCTCGGTGATCCGGCCACGATGGCACGCCACGTCGCGTCGGTCCCGTCGACGGGGGTTGCGACGACGTGGCGCACCTGGACCGGGCCATGCTTCGGCTTGTCTTGCCATTGTTCCCTTGACACCGCGTGTCTCTCGATCGCGGTGGGCGTGGCGTCCGATCGGGCGGGGTGCTTCTCGTCACCGTCGCCCCGAACCGCGCCTGCGCCACCCCCGCCCGGACCGTCCACACCTGCACCGCCCGGGCCGCCTGGCATGGTTGGGTACCAACCGTCACGTGGTCATGGTCGTGGTCGTGGTCGTGGTCGGGTGGTCGTGACCACTGTGTCGCAACGAGGTGACCGCCGGACGTCGGCCAGCTGGATGTCGGTCGACGCCGGCGCAGGGAGGATCCCATGGACGGCACGCCCAACGACGGCTATGGCACCAATGACGGCTATGACGCCAGCGACGATGGCGCCTCCGAGGACGGCGTCCGTGACGACAGCGCGCCGGCCGGGGGCCCGGGGCCCGACGTGATCGTGATCGGCGCGGGGCCGGCGGGGGAGAACGTCGCGGGGCGGTGCGCGCAGGCGGGGCTTGCGGTGGCGATCGTCGAGCGGGAGCTCGTCGGCGGCGAGTGCAGCTACTGGGGGTGCATTCCCAGCAAGACCCTGCTGCGGCCGGGGGAGGTGCTCGCCGCGGCCCGTCGGGTGCCGGGCGCGGCCGCCGCGGTCACGGGGTCGGTGGAGGCGGCGGCGGCGTTCGCCCGGCGCGATGAGATGGTGGCCGGCTACACCGACGACGGGCAGGTGCCGTGGCTGAGGGACCGGGGCGTCGAGCTGGTGCGGGGCGTCGCCCGCCTGACGGGACGACCGCGCGAGGTACGGGTCACCCTGACCGGTGGTGGGCAGCGGCTGCTGGTGGCCTCGCGGGCGGTGGTGCTGGCCGCGGGCACACGGGCGACCGTGCCGCCGGTACCGGGCCTGGCGGACGCCGAGCCGTGGGACAACCGGTCGGCGACGGGCGCCCGGCAGGTGCCGCGCCGGCTGGTGGTGCTCGGTGGTGGTGCGGTCGGGTCCGAGCTCGCGCAGGCGTTTCGGCGACTTGGCAGCGAGACGGTCACCCTCGTCGAGGGTGCACCGCGGCTGTTGGCCCGAGAGGAGGAGTTCGCCAGCGACGAGGTGCGGACGGCCTTCGCGGCCGAGGGCATCACCGTCCTGGTCGACACCCGGGCGGTGGCGGTCCGGCGGGAGCCGGTGCAGCCGGGGCAGCCACGTCCGGAGGTGACCGTCCGCGTCGTCGGTCCGGCGGGGGAGTCGGAGCTGGTCGCCGACGAGATCCTGGTGGCGGCGGGGCGGACGCCAGCAACGGACGATCTTGGATTGACGGCGTTCGGGCTGCGTCCGGGCGGGTTCGTCGAGGTGGACGACCAGCTGCGGGCCCGCGCGGTGCCCGAGGGCTGGCTGTACGCCGTCGGCGACGTCAACGGCCGGGCGCTGCTCACGCACCTGGGCAAGTACCAGGCGCGCATCGCCGCGGACGTCATCACCGGACGTCGGGACATCGTGGGACAGCCCGCCCGCGACCTTGCGGACGGGCGGGCTGTCCCACGGGTGACCTTCACCGATCCGCAGGTCAGCGCGGTGGGGCTGACCGAACGGGCGGCCCGCGAGGCAGGGCTCGCGGTGCGGGCGGTACGCGTCCCGACCGGTGGGGTGGCGGGCGCGTCGGTGCGGGGGACGGACGCGGTCGGCACGTCGATGCTGGTGGTCGACGAAAATCGGCGGGTGCTGGTCGGTGCGACGTTCACCGGCGCGGACACCCAGGAACTGGTGCACGCGGCGACCGTCGCCATTGTCGGCGAGGTGCCGGTGGATCGGCTCTGGCACGCGGTGCCGGCATTTCCGACGGTCAGCGAGGTCTGGCTGCGGCTGTTGGAGGAATACGGCCTCTGACCCCGCCGCGGGCGCCGCCGATCAGGTGAACACCGTGTTTTCCCGGCGAGCGCCCGCGCTTCTCAGGTGAACACCGAGACACCGCCGGGGCCGATGAGAAGTCCCACCACGATGAGCACGATGCCGTACAGAAGGCCACCGCGCACGATTGTCACGATACCGGCGATGACGAAAATCACCGCGATCAACCAGAGAATAGTTCCCATGATTGATGTCGTTCCGCGTTCGGCTCCGCTAAAACCCCCGGCCGATGTCGGGGTCGTGTCGAGCACCTCCGTGAGTCATTCCCCTGGGTCCGTGCCGTTCATCCGGTGTGCATCCGGACTCCCGTGTGAACCCGGTGTGTGTCCCATGTGTGCTCTGCGTTGATCAGCCGGAGGTGGGGGTGGGCGTCGGCGCGGTGGGTGTCGAGGTGAGTGCGGGAGCGGGCGGGCGGTGCTCGGCGGTGTGGCCGAGCCTGCGTACCTCGGGTGCGCCGAGGCGGGCCGCGTCCGCGGTGGCGTCGTCGGCCGCCTGCTGCGAGGCGCGTTCGGCCGCCACCCGGGCCAGGTAGTGCTCCACCTCGCGGTCCTGGTCGGCCGACGCCCAGCCGAGGACGGGGGCGATGAGGCCGGCGACGGCGCGGGCCGCCTCGACACCGCGGTCGCGGGTCTCGATGGAGATCCGGGTGCGTCGCGTCAGCACGTCCTCCAGGTGCAGCGCCCCCTCGTGCGTGACGGCGTAGACGGCCTCGGCACCGAGATAGGTCGGTGCGCCGGGTAGCGCCCGGGCAAGCTCCGCGCGGGACGCGGCCAGTTCCAGCACCTCTTCGGCGAGGGTGCCGTACCGGTGCAGCAGATGCTCGATCCAGCCGACGTGCAGGTCCGACCGGCGGGCAAGGGCCTCCCGGGCGTTCCACAGGGCGAGGTAGCCGTCCGCGCCGAGCAGCGGGATCTTCTCCGTGCACGAGGCGGGCACCGTCCGGTTGAGCCCGCGGACGGCGGCGTCGACGGCATCCGCGGCCATCACCCGGTAGGTCGTGTACTTCCCGCCGGCGACCATGGTCAGGCCCGGGGCGGGGGAGACGACGGCGTGCTCGCGGGACAGCGCCGAGGTGTCCTCGGACTCGCCGGCCAGCAGCGGGCGCAGGCCCGCGTACACACCGGTGATGTCGTCGGTGGTCAGGGGGGTGCGCAGCACCTTGTTGACGGTGGCGAGCAGGTAGTCGATGTCGGCGCTGGACGCGGCGGGATGGGCGAGGTCGAGGTTCCAGTCGGTGTCGGTCGTCCCGATGATCCACTGCCCGCCCCAGGGGATGACGAACAGCACGCTGCGTTCGGTGCGCAGGATCAGCCCGGTCTCGCCGTGGACGCGGTCGCGCGGCACGACGATGTGTACGCCCTTGGACGCGCGCACCGACAGCCGACCGCGCCCGCCGACCATGGCCTGGATCTCGTCCGTCCACACCCCGGCAGCGTTGATCGTCTCACGGGCACGCAGCTCGATCTCCTCGCCGGACTCCAGGTCGCGGACTCGGACGCCGGCGACCCGCTCGCCCTCGCGGACCAGCCCGACGACTCGGGCACTGGTGGCGACGGCCGCGCCGTAGCGGGCCGCGGTGCGGGCGACGAACATGGTGTGCCGGGCGTCGTCGACCTGCCCGTCCCAGTACTGGATGGCGCCGACGAGGGCATCCGGGCGCAGGGACGGAAACGCCCGCAGCGCTGCCTTGCGGGTCAGGTGCCGGTGGTGTGGGACGGTGCCGTCGCCGCCGGGGCCGATGCGGGCCAGACCCTGGCCGAGGGTGTCGTAGAGCAGCACGCCGCTGCCGAGATAGGCCCGTTCCCAGCCGTGTCGGGTCAGCGGTAGCAGGAACGGGATGGCATGGACGAGGTGCGGGGCGAGCGTGTCGAGCATCAGCGAGCGTTCCCGCAGGGCCTCGCGCACCAGCGGGGCGTTGAGCTGCTCGAGGTAGCGCAGCCCGCCGTGGATGAGCTTGCTGGACCGGCTGGACGTGCCGGCGGCGAGGTCGCGCGCTTCGACGAGGGCGACGGACAGACCCCGGGTGGCGGCGTCGAGGGCCACTCCCGATCCGGTCACACCGCCGCCGATCACGACGATGTCCATCACCTCGGTGCGCATCCGGCGCAGTGCCGCGGTGCGCGCGGCGGGGCCGAGGACCCCTCTCGGCGCTGCGGGCCTGGTCGACGTCAAGACGGTGATCCTCCTTCGTGCGGTGTGTGCTGCGTGGTGACGCGGGTGCCGAGGGCGGTGTGGCGGTGTCGGCGCTCCCCGCGGTCACGTCCATCGTGCCGGCTCACGGTGACCTGCGCCTGTGACCGCAGTGAACGCTGGGGTGCCGGGCCAGGCACCGGGCACCCTGGCGTTCACGGCGGCAGCCGTACCGGCGCGGCGTAAAGGACTGTCGCCGACGCATCACCGGCACTGGGGTACTACGGTCTCACTGTCTGCGCGCTCGTGGGGGGAAGCGACGAAGCCGACAGATGGGGTTGAACACGTGGATCTGACCTATCCACCGGAGGTGGCGGATTTTCGCCGGGAGCTGCGGGCCTGGCTGTCCGAGCAGCTTCCCGCCGCGTGGGCGGCACCGGGATTCTGGGCCACCCTGGGCGAGGACGAGGCCTTCGACCTGCGCCGGGGCTGGGAGCGGCGTAAGGCTCTGGCCGGATTCGGCGGGATCGACTGGCCGGTCGAGTACGGCGGGCGCGGCGGTTCCGCGACGATGGCGGCGGTCGCGGACGCCGAGCTGATGCACGCCCGCGCGCCACGCTCGGTGAACCCGTTGGGTCTGACGTTCCTCGCCCCCACCGTGATGGCCGTCGGGACCCCGCGGCAGAAGGCCGAGATCCTCGCGCCGATGCTGCGCAACGAGGTGATCTGGTGCCAGGGGTTCTCCGAGCCGGAGTCCGGCTCGGACCTCGGCTCCGTGCGTACCCGTGGCGAACGTGACGGCGACGAGTTCGTTGTCAACGGCCAGAAGGTGTGGACGACGTCGGCCCGCCGCGCCGACCGGATGTTCGCCCTGGTGCGCACCGATCCGGCCGCAGGCCGCCACCGCGGCCTGTCGCTGTTGCTGGTCGATCTGCGTTCGCCCGGGGTCGAGGTCCGTCCGATCCGGCAGATGAGCGGGATCAGCGAGTTCGGCGAGGTGTTCTTCACCGATGTCCGGGTGCCCGCGGCGGACTGCGTCGGCGGGCTCGGCAACGGCTGGGCGACGGCGATGCTGCTGCTGTCGTTCGAGCGCGGGTCGTCGGCGATGGGCCAGTACACCGACTTCCGCCGGGCCTACGACCAGATCGTCGAGGTTGCTCGGGCGCTGGGCCGCGACCGTGACCCGCTGGTCCGTCAGTCCCTCGCGCGCCGACTGGTGGAGCTGGAGTGTCTGCGCTACCACGCCCTGCACGTGCTCACCGAGGTCGAGCGCGGTCGGGACCTGGGCTTCGCCTCGTCGGTCACCAAGCTGCAGTGGTCGCAGACCTACCAGGATCTGTTCGACACGCTCGACGAGGTGCTCGGCGCGGACGTCGGCCTGGACCAGCCGCTCGGCGAGCTCGGTGATCTCGATCTCACCGCGCTGCGGCGGGAGAGCTTCTGGAGCCGATCGGTGACCATCTGGGGTGGGTCATCCCAGATTCAGCGTTCGATCGTCGCCGAACGTGTCCTCGGTCTGCCCCGCGGCTCCTGATCCCGGATGGCCGAGCCCGACCACCCTCGCCCCGGCGCAGCCGCCGGCCTGACTCCCGTTCCGAGGAGCCTGTCCCGTGTTCTTCGATCTGACCGACGAACAGCGTGCCCTGGCCGAGACCGTCCGGGACGTTCTCGCCGACCGATGTGACCTGACGGCCGTGCGGGCGGTGTTCGAGGACACCGACGGCGACGGCCATCCGCGCGAGCTGTGGCGGACGATCGGCGACCAGGGCTGGCTGTCGGTGTGCGTGCCGGTCGAGTACGGCGGGCTCGGTCTCGGTCTGCTCGATGCGCAGGTCATCGCGCGGGCGTTCGGCGCCGGTGTGGTGCCCGGACCGTGGGCGTCCACCGTGCTTGCCGGTGAGGCGGTGCGCCGTTTCGGCTCGTCGGAGCAGGCCGCCGCGGTTCTGGGTCCGCTCGGTGCCGGGGAGCTCGTCGCCACCGTTGCGCTGCGCGGGCCGGGCGGTGGTTTCGGCCGGACCGGTATCGCCGTGCGGGCCAGTCCGGACGGCCGCCTCCACGGCATGGCCAGCGGGGTGGAGTACGCCGCTGTTGCCGGTCTGCTCGTCGTCGCCGCCCTCGAACCGGGCCCCGCCGCCGACACCCGTTCCGCTGCCGGTCGGCGCACCGCTGACCAGGCTGGTGTGGCCGGTGTCGGCGTTGATGCCGTGGTTGCCGATCGGGTCGGGCTGTATCTGGTGGAACCGTCCGCGGCCGGGGTGCGGGTCGCACCGCAGTCGGGGTTCGACGCGACCACCCGGCTCGCCGCGGTGACGTTCGAGGGTGCACCCGGCCGGCGCCTGCCCGGCTCGGATGACGCCGCCCTCACGGACCTGTTGCGCCGCGGGGCGGCGCTCGCCGCCGCCGATCTGGTCGGGATCGCCCGCGAGGCGCTGCGGCGCACGGTCGCCTACGACATCGCCCGGGTTCAGTTCGGCCGTCCGGTCGGCTCCTTCCAGGCGCTCGCGCACCACCTTGCCGACCTGCACGTCGCGGTCACCATGGCCGAGCATGCCGTCCTGTTCGCCGCCCACGCCATCGACACCACCGAGCAGCCGGACACCGAGCAGCCGGACACCGAGCAGCCGGATGTGGTTCTCGCGGTGGCGATCGCGAAGAGCAAGGCCAGTGACACGGCCCGGGAGGTCACCGCGGCGATGATCCAATATCACGGTGGCCTCGGTTACACCTGGGAGCACGACACCCACTTCTTCTACAAGCGTGCGAAGCGGCTCGCGACGGCCTATGGCGACAGCGGGGACCATCTGGCCGAGATCGCGCGGACGGCGGTGAGCCCCATGTCGTGACCCCGGGCGAGCACGGCGTCGGGGGATGGCAGACACATGTCCAGATCGGTGGACATTTAGGTTTACTCGGAGCTTTTCCCCGGCCTGAGCGGCCGCGCGATGACCGCCGCGTGTCCCGGGTGCCAGCACGGGTAGCCAGATCGTCCACACTTATGCGCTATGAACGGACGTTCCGTGCAGGCACTGTCAAGGGTGATGGTTCGGTGCGCCATCCAGCTACGGGTGATGCACCTGGCGTTTCTGCTCTCGTCCGTCGCCGTCTGGTTCACCTGGTACCGCTCGCATCCGGTCGGGGCGGGCGCGGCGGGCGCGATGTTCGCCTGGAGCGTCCTGGTCCTCGTCCTGCTGCGCCGCCAGCGTGTGGACGGCTCTGACCTGGACGCTCCCGACCGGCGCCTGGATGGCGGGGGCGCCGCCGACGAGCACGGTTCTGCTGCCGGACCGGGCGCCACCGGTGAGCAGGAGCACTCCGGCGGGCGAGGCGGCACCGATGACGAGGAGCGGCGCGGCGAGCCGATCCGGATCAGTCCGGTGCTCGTGGGCCTGGACGTGGCGGTGGCGGTGGCGGGTGCCGCTGTCGCCCCGTGGATCGTGCCGGAACCCGTGCGCGGCGACCCGGCCTCGTTCGTGTTCGTCGGCGCCCTCACCGCGGCGGTCACAGCCGCGTTCACGATGACCCACCGGGTCTTCGCCGCCACCGTCGCGTTGCTGTGCGCCGTCCACCTCGCCACCGGCGTGGGGCATCGACCGCAGATCTTCGCGGCGACGTTGATTCTGCTCGTCGTCGCCTTCCTGTTGCGTTATGCGCTGGCGCGGCTGTTACGGGTTGCCGACGATGCCGACCTGCGTCAACAGCGGTCCACGGCGCACCGTCGGCGCACGCTGGTCGCTGAGGCGCGTGAGCGGGCGGCGCAGGAAAGCGAACGGCTGCTGCACGACACGATCCTCAACACCCTGACCGGTATCGGCATGGCCGAGGACGGGCCGGTCGACCTGCTGCGCGAGCAGTGCGCGCACAGCGTCCGCGAGGTGGAGGATCACCTCGGCCCGCGGCACGATACCGGTAGCCGGCCCGGATCCGGCGTCCTCGAGCGTCTCGCTCGGACGATGACGCAGGCCAGCCGCACCGGCCTGCAGATCACAAGGGACGGCGCCGGGGAGGGGACGGACGTGGGCTGGGTGCCCGACGAGGTGGCGGCGGCCGTTGCCGCGGCGACGGGGGAGGCGCTGCGCAACGTCCGGGCGCACGCCGGTACCGGCGAGGCCCGGGTGATCACCCGGGTCGAACCCGGCCGGTTGCGGGTCAGCATCCTCGATCGGGGGCGAGGTTTTCGACCGGACGAGGTCGCGGCCCACAGTGCCCGGCTGGGCCTGCGCAACTCCGTGTCCGCCCGGATGCGTGCCGTCGGCGGCGAGGCTCACATCTGGTCGAGCCCAGGTCAGGGCACCGAGGTTGCCCTGACCTGGGCTGAACCGCCGCGGGTCGCCACCCACCCGGCGACGTCGGCCGCCACCTGCTCGTCCGACGTGCCCGAGTCGGCGGCGGCGGTTGCGGATCGGATCGAGGAGGAGCTGAGCGCGACGGTCCGGCGCGCCTTCGCGGTCGCGGTGGTGGTGGGCTGGCTGGCCTCGCTCATTCCGGTGATCGTCCATCGGGACCAGGCCCGTTCCGTGCCGCTGTCGCTGGGAATCTGGCTGGTGACGCTCGCCGCGGTCGTGACGACGGCGTGGATCGGCCGGCGTCGGCCGCTGCGGCCGGCCGAGGCCCGCGGCGCGGTGCTGCTGGCCATCGCGTCGGCCGTCGGTGGGGCGTTGAACACCGACGACTCGTCCAGCGAGGTGATCGTGTGCTGGGCGACGACCATGGTCAACCCGCTGTGGCTGGCGTTTGCCGTGCAGTCCCGGCGGCGCCGGGAGCGGTACGCCGCCGCTGCCCTCGCGGCCCTGACGATGATCGCCCTCGTCCTGGTTCTGGGGGGCCGGCAGGACCACCTGGTGTTGGCCCGGCTCGGCGGGGCGATCTACGCGCTGGTCATCCTGCAGGTACTGGTCACCATGTTCGGACCGGTGCTGCGGGCCAGTGCCCAGGAGCGGGCCCGGGCCGAGCAGCTGGCGGCCGGCGTCACCGACCAGCGGATCCTCGACCACGCCCTGCGCCGTGACCGCGAGCAGCGCCTCGCCCAGCTCGACACGCGCTTCCTGCCGCTGCTGCGCGACCTCGCCGCCGGCCGGCTCGATCCGACCACCCCGGACGTCCGCGCGCGGTGCACCGCGCAGGCCCGGGCGCTGCGCCGGGAGCTCACCGGGGCGGGACCGGAGGTCCTGCAGGACTTCGCCGAGCCGATCGAGGCGGCCGAAGCCCGGGGGGTCGCCGTCACGGTGCAGGCCGACGGCCTGTTCACCGCCGTCCCGGCGGCGGTCGGTGCGGAGTTCCTCGCCCGGGTCTCGGCGGTGCTGGCGTCCGTCGGACGCGGGACGGTGCTGCTCACCGGCTACCTCGACACCGATCAGGCGGACGTCTATCTGACCTATCCGGTACGGGCCGTGATGGCACCCGCGCAGGGGGGCGGCCGGGCGGCGACGCTCGCCGACTTCGGCCGGTTCGGCGAGTTCGGTCCGGCCGGCGCGGGTCTCGTGCGTTCCCGTGCGTCGATGACCGATGGGATCGTCTGCGTCGAACTGCGCTGGTCCGCCAGCGAGACGTCCCCGGACGCCCCGTCGGTGGACGGCCTGGGCGATCAGCCGGGCTCCCCGGCGCTGCTCGAACCCGCCGCGTCGTCCGCGGCGGCGCTGCTCGCGTCGTCCGCGCCGGTTGTTCCGTCCGCGATGGCGGGGATGCGTGGTTCGGTGCCGGTCGGGGACGAGCCCGGGTCACCGGGACGGGGCGTGGTCGAACAGCAGGGTGGCGGCGGCGAGCGCCGTGCGGCGTTCCGCCGGGACCAGACCGATGCGTGACCGGCGGTCCACCAGGTCCGCCGGCTCGAGCGCCCCTTCGTGGCGGATCGCGAACAGCCACTCCGCCCCGGTGACGGATGTCCCGCCGCCCACCGGTTCGCCCAGCTCGGGGCTGTCGGCGGCGAGCGCGAGCACCTGGGGCGCCTCCGTGCCGTAGCGCTCGACCAGCCGGCGCGGCGCGGCGATCTCGGCGAGGCGGTTGCGCGGGGCCGCACCGACGAGCCCGAGCCGGGTGGTCCGGCAGGGGCCGGCGGCCAGGCCCGCCACGGCGATCGCCGCGTCCACCGCGTCGGCGGCCATCCGCCGGTAGGTGGTGAGCTTCCCACCGACCACCGTGACCAGGCCGTCCGCATCGGCGTGCACCAGATGGCGCCGCGACAGGTCCGCCGTGCGCGACGATGCGCGCCCGCCGGCCCCGGGCTGGCTCGCCTCGGCCGGGTGGCCCGGTCGGTGGGCCGGTGGCGGCCCGTCCAGCAGCGGGCGCAGACCGGCGAACGCGCCGAGCAGGTCGGTCCGGTCCAGCGGGGCCGCGAGCACCCGGGAGACGACCTCCAGCAGCTCGGTGATCTCGTGGTCGTCGGGTTCGGGTACGTCGGTGATCGTGTCGACCGGGACGTCGGTGAGCCCGACGTAGACCCGTCCGTCATCCTGCGGCAGCATCAGCGCGAACCGGCCGAGCTCGCCCGGGATCGGCACCGACAGCGCCGCCCGACCGCCGGCGAGCACCTCGGAACGCACCACCAGATGGGTGCCCCGGCTGGGACGCAGCCGGATGCTCGGGGCCAGCGTCGGTGCCCACACCCCCGTCGCGTTGACGACGGCGCGGGCCCGCAGCCCGACTTCCCCGCCGCCGCGTCCATCCAGCGCGGTCACCTCGAACCCCGCCGCCGCGCCCGTTCCGGCTCGGCCGACCGCTTCGATCCGTTGGACGCGCAGCCTGGTCAGAATGCGGGCACCGAAGCCGGCCGCGGTACGAGCCAGCGCGACGACCAGCCGGGCGTCATCGACCAGCTGCCCGTCCCAGTACACCAACCCACCGCGCAGCCCGGCCCGCCGCAGTGCCGGAGCGAACCCGAGCGTCTCCATCGCGGTGAGCCGGCGTGACCCGGGCAGGACGCCGCGTGGGGTGCCGGCCGCGCGGCGCAGCACGTCGCCGACGCCGAGGCCGGCCCGCACCAGCGCCGCCCTCGGGACCGGCAGGTCGCCGGTCAGCGGCGTGACGATCGGCAGCGCCCGCACCAGGTGCGGCGCGGTGTGTCGCAGCAGGATGTCGCGTTCCACGGCGCTCTCCCACGCCACCGGGAGGTCACCGTGGGCCAGATAACGCAGGCCGCCGTGGACGAGCTTCGAGCTCCACCGGCTGGTCCCGAACGCCAGATCATGCGCCTCGGCCAGCGCGACGCTCAGCCCGCGCGACGCCGCGTCCAGCGCGACCCCGACGCCCGTCACCCCGCCGCCGACGACGAGCAGGTCGACCACCCGTCCGTCCGCCAGTTCCGCCAGTTCCCGCTCCCGCCGCCGCGCGTGCAGGGACGTCCCACGAAGCCCC
Source organism: Frankia sp. R82 (assembly GCF_023716925.1). Classification (GTDB taxonomy): domain Bacteria; phylum Actinomycetota; class Actinomycetes; order Frankiales; family Frankiaceae; genus Frankia. The sequence goes on along the minus strand of NZ_JAMQQG010000212.1, from coordinate 4,806 downwards.
CCGCCAGCACCGCTGCCGCGGCCGGCGTCGTCGCCCGTCACGTGGTCCGCTCCGGGTCCGACTCCAGGTCCGGGTCCTGTGCTGGGGCCGGAGCCAGGTAGGCGTGCAGGAGACGGCGTAGTTCGCCGTGGCGTGTCGCGGCGCCGACCCGTCCGCCCAGCGCGTCCGCGGACAGCACGTAGGACTGCGCTACCAGCAACACCATCACGGCCAGTGCCTCGGGATCGCCGCTGCGTACCGTGCCGGCGCGGGCGGCGGCGCCGAGCTGTCCGGCGAGCAGGTCGACGATCATCTGCTGGGTGGTGCCGCGCCGCTCGGTCAGATAGGGCAGCAGCATCTCCGCGTCGGTCTCCAGGATGCGCCGGTAGACCGGGTTCGCCCGGAAGGCGTCGACCGTCGCGACGATCTGGTCGACGATGCCGTCCAGATCACGGCTGTGCGGGTCGCGCCGGGCGAGTCGGGCTGCCGCAGTGACGATCGAGCTCCATTCCCGGGTCATCACCTCCCCGACGAGGGTGCGCAGATCGGGCCAGCGGCGATAGAGCGTCATCCGGCTTGTTCCGGCCCGGCGGGCGACTTCGGTCAGCGTGGTCCGCCGCACCCCGACCGCCAGCAGCGATGCCTTCGCCGCGTCGAGCACGACCGCGTCCCGCACGGTGCCCTCCGGCGCCGCGCCGTCCCGCGCCGCGCCGTCCCGTACGGCGGTACGCGGCGGATCGCCGTCCCGCCCGCTGTCCCGTCCGCCGTCCCGCCCGGTGGCCTGCGGCGAGTGCGCGTGTGGTGCGTCCGTGCCGATGGTCAACGCCGTACTCCTTCCGCCGGCCTGAGGTGGAGGGTGCCCGGCCCATACGTGCCCGGCCGGGTCGTCGGGCTGTGTCATCTGTCGGGCTGTGTCGCCTGTCGGGCTGTGTCGTCTGTCTGGCTGTGTCATCGTGGCGTCGAGATCTGTGACAGTGTTACATCGTCTGTCACACTGTCACGGTCGCAGTCTACCGAGACGGACCACAGCCGAACCGAGGTGCCGATGACCAGCGCCGAGATCCACGCAGCTGCCGCCCGTGGGGCCGAACCCCCCCACGGGCCTGCCGCCTCCGCCTCCGCTGCCGAGCCGGTCTGGTGGGGCTGGGGGCCGGCGTTCGCGCACCACCCACTGCCCCCGGGTGTCTCGGATCTGCTGGTCGGGCTTGGCATTCCCGTGCGGCCGTCGCGACCGGTGGCGCTGGCCGACGTGCGCCTGCCCGCGGTCCGGCTGCCCGCTGCGGCCCGCCAGGCGCTCGAGGCGGTTGTCGGCGAGGTCCACGTCCGCACCGACGACGAGACGCGGATCCGGCACTGCCGGGGGCGCTCCACCACCGATCTGCTGCTGCTGCGCTCCGGGGACGCCGGCGCCGCGCCCGACGCGGTGGTGCTGCCCGCGGATCACGACGAGGTCCTCGCGCTGCTGCGGGTAGCCACCCGTGAGCGGATCGTCGTCGTGCCCTACGGCGGCGGGACGTCCGTCGTCGGCGGGCTCGCTCCGACCGCGACGCAGGGGCGCCCGCTGATCGCGGTGGACCTGCGCCGTCTCGACCGGCTTGGCCGTATCGACCGCGAGTCCGGTACCGCCGAACTCGACGCCGGGCTGCGCGGCCCCCGCGTCGAGGAGCTGCTCGCGCCGCATGGGCTCACCCTGGGCCACGTGCCGCAGTCGTGGGAGTACGCGACCGTCGGCGGTTTCGCCGCCACCCGGTCCAGTGGGCAGGCCTCCGGCGGCTACGGCCGGTTCGACGAGATGGTCGTCGGGCTGCGGGTGGCGACGCCGGCCGGCAGCTGGGACCTGGGCCGGGCACCGGCCTCGGCCGCCGGGCCCGACCTGCGGGCGCTGGTGCTCGGCTCCGAAGGGGCCTTCGGCGTGATCACACAGGTGACCGTGCGGGTGCGCCCGCTACCGGCCCGGCGAATCCACGAGGGCTGGTGGGTGCCCGACTTCGCCACCGGTACGCGCCTGCTGCGCGATCTGTCCGCCCGCGACCTGCGTCCCACCGTCTGCCGCCTCGCCGACGAGACCGAGACCATCGCCAACCTGTCGGGGTCCACCCCCACCGTGGGCTCGGCTTCCAGGGAATCGGCTGCTGCGGGCTCGGTCACTCCCGGCCCGACGTCGGGTAGCTCGGTGCCGGGTAGCTCGGTGCCTGGTGACTCGATCCCTGGTGACTCGGCGTCCACGGGGGTGGCCGGAGACAAGGAGAAGGCCGGGGCCGGCACAGGTGTCGGCGGATGTCGGCTGATCACCGGGTTCGAGGGGTCCGGGACGGAGGTGGCCGACCGGGCCGCGCAGGTCGCGAGCATCCTGCGAGCGGGCGGGGCGACCGCGCTCGGACCGGATGTCGGCCTCGACTGGGAACGCGGTCGCTTCCGCGCCCCCTATCTGCGCGACGCCCTGCTCGATCTCGGCGTGTTCGCCGAAACTCTGGAGACGGCTGGCTTCTGGTCGTCCCTGCCGGACCTCTGTACCGGCGTGCGCCGGGCCCTGACCGACACCCTGGGCCGCGCCGGCCTGGCACCGGTGGTGATGTGCCACGTCTCCCACCTGTACGCCACGGGCGCATCGCTGTACTTCACCGTCGTGTGCGCCCAGGGGGACGACCCGATCGGGACCTGGCGGGCGGCCAAGGCCGCGGCCGGTGAGGCGATCGTCGCGGCCGGCGGGACGATCACCCACCACCACGCCGTCGGTACCGAACACCGGCCCTGGCTCGGCGCCGAGATCGGCGGTCTCGGCCTCGACGTCCTGCGTACGGTGAAACGCACCCTCGACCCCGCCGGCATCCTCAACCCCGGCGTTCTCGTCCCCTGACCCCGAGCTCCGTGGCGTGCGTCTGCTGACCCCAGGCCCCGTCTCGTGGGCCGTGGGCCGCGGGCCGTGGGCCCGCGATGAAAGCTCAGGTCAGCGGGGTGCACGGGTGGGGTCGGACGTGGGTGGGGGTACATCCCGGGGATGCAGACCTTCGGTGCTGTGGTCGTCGCGATGCTGCTCCTGACCATTCCCGCGTTCGTCGTCCTGCCGCCGCTGGTCTGGGCGTTCGTGAACTGCGCCCCGTTGCGGGTCGCCGCCCGGGCCGAGGCCGACCGCGAGCGGCGGGGCCTGCGCCGCCCCACCTGACCGGCGGTAACCCTCCTCCACCGTGGGCAACCTCGATGGCGACAGGAACATCATGATCCGCCGCCGCGATCTCGCCCACCAGCCCGCCCACTCTCCGCAGCCAAACCGCCCCGCACCCACACGGCCAGCAACCCACTCCCCGCCCCTGCCACGCCCCGCAACCGACCCGCCAGCAAGATCCGGATACACGTGTCGCCGTGGGTGCATATCGGAGACGAACACCCCACGGCGACCCCTGCGTGCCCTGCACGTCCGCAACCCCCGAAACTGTGGTCACAGAAAGGAGCCGCGCTCGAGGAGTGGTGTCGCGTCGCGCGGACAAGCCGGCAGGATCCACGACGACCTGCCTGGCGCGGTCATGGCGGACGGGGTGTCGCGTGCCGTGATGGACCGCGGGGTGCGATGGTGACGCACCGATCCGGCCATCCCCGACATGTCCGGTCCCGGACTCGGCGAGGATGTGGGGTATGAGCAGCTCCCGGACGGGCGCCAACGCAGCGGTCGACCCGGCGGCCGACGACGGTGCGGGGATGGCGGCGGGAACGGCGGGGGAGGAGCCGTCCGGCCGGGGGCTGGTGGTGGTCGGGCCGGGGGCGAGCTTCGGGGTGGAGCTGCTGCGCCGGTTCGGTCGGGAGGGGTTCGCGCTCGGCGTGGTGACCCGTTCGGCGGAGACCCTGGGGCGCATCCGCGCCGAGCTGGCGGCGCAGGAGCTGACGGTGTCCGGGCTGGTGGCGGATGTCACCGACGCCGCGGGGCTGACCAGAGCGATCGAGCGGGTGTCCACCGAGATCGGCGGGCTGACCGTCCTGGTGTACAACGCCAAGATCAGTATCCGCGGGGCGGCGCTCAGCATGGCGCCGTCCACGCTCACGGACACCTTCGCGGTCAACGTCACCGGCGCGCTGGCGACGGTCCAGGCCGGCATCGGTCCACTCGCCGAGCGCCCGGGCGCCACCATCCTGCTCACCTCCACCAGCCCGCGGACGGCGCCGGTGGCCGGGCGGTTCGCACTCGCCGTCGGCAAATCGGGGCTCACGGCCCTGGCGGAGGCGCTGCGCCCGGTACTGGCGATGCGGGGGGTGCGGCTGCGCACCGTCCTGCTCGATGGTCGGGTCGCGCCCGACGGGCCGCTGCGTCCGGGCGAGGTCGCCGAGCACTACTGGCAGGCGTACGCGGCGCCGCGCGGCGACGTCTTCCGGCTCGCACCGGTCAGAAGGGACACCTCGGTGGCACAGCTCCCCCTGGAGGTGTGAGCTGACCTCCGGGCCGGCCGACCTGGTCTCCCGTCGCCGATCCGACATGTCCTTGTTCGGTATGGATCTCACCCGGACAGCCGCGAGACATGCGAAACATGCGACGATCCGGCGACAGGACGATGCGGTGGGAAAGCGATCCGGTGGCATTCGGCGTCCGACGGATGCCGGGGACGACCGGGCAGCGACGGCGGCCGCCGATGGGGCACGGCAGGAGATGGTGCGGTGAACGACGGACGCGACGGCGACGGGCGCGACGGCGACGGTGGTTGGCCCGAGGCGGACATCACCCAGGTGGCGCCCTCGGACGAGGACGCGACCCAGCTCGGCGATCCGCGTGGCCCGGGGGCCGGCGGTGCTGCGGGGGCCGGCGGTGCCGGTGCCGCCCGGTCGCGCCGCGCGGGTCCCGCC
>NZ_JAMQQG010000240.1 GCF_023716925.1 Frankia sp. R82 | reverse complement strand
GGCCAAGGCGGCTCGGGCCGCGGACCCGGCCGGCGCGGACCCGGCGGCAGACCCGGCCGGCACTGCGCGCGGCAATGGCCGGGTGGACGTGCGAGGCCAGATCACCATCGACCCGAAGGTTGGTGAACCGCCGCTCGGGGTGGTCCCGGCGCTGGCTGCCGCGCTGCGCGGTGTCCCGGGTGATCATTCCATGGCGCTGCGCGGTTCCACGGTGGAGCTCACCGGCCGGGTGGCGGACCCGGCAGCCGGGCGTCAGCTCGAGTCCACGGCGCTCAGGGCGGCCCGGTCGAGCGTTCCCGGCGTGACGGTGCAGAACCATCTGTCGCTCCCGTCGTCCACCGGCACGTCGGCCACCGGCATGTCGGCCGGCAGCGTCGACGTTGGCGAGCAGAGCAGGGTGCTGGCCGCGGTGCGGACGGCACTCGGTGCGAGGGGAATCACCTTCCCGGTGTCCGGTGCCACGCTCAACCCAGCGGTCCGCGCCGGGCTGGACCGGGCCGCCGAGGAACTGCGGGCCAACGATGTTGTCGTTCTCGTCGGCGGCTACACCGACAGCACGGGGCCGTCCACCGTCAACCAGGCACTGTCGTTGCAGCGGGCCGAGGCCGTCGCGGACTACCTCGTCGGGCGTGGAGTGCCGCGCGAACGGCTGCAGGCAGCGGGCTTCGGCGCCCAGGAGCCGGTCGGCAACAACGGCACCCGGGCCGGCCGGGCGGCGAACCGCCGCGTCCAGATCATGGCGGCGCCGACCCCCTGAGCCGCGCCGCCGGCCGCAGGCCCGACCGTCGGGTCGGAGTCGGGTGCCTGTCGGGTTGCGGTCGCAACGGGGTCAGGTCATCGCCGGCTCGGCCGTCGGCTCGGCCGTCGGCTCGTAGTCGACCCGAGATGGCCGAACGGGTAGCGCAGACGCCGATTCGGTGTGGGTGGCCCAGCTCGTGGTAGGCAAGTCGCCATGGGCGACTCAAGTATGGGGCTGCACGAGCAGCCTGATCGGCTCTCGCCGCAGACGATCGACCGCCACCGGGCGATCGTCTCACTGATGGAGGAGCTGGAGGCCGTCGACTGGTACGACCAGCGCTACGACGCCTCGACCGACCCGGAGCTGGCGCAGGTGCTGGCACACAACCGGGATGAGGAAAAAGAACACGCCGCGATGACCCTCGAGTGGCTGCGGCGTCATGATCCCGTGCTGGACACCCAGCTGCGGACATATCTGTTCACCACGGGTCCGGTCACGGAGGTGGAGGAGAGTGTCACGGATGGCAGCGGTGCACTGCTGCCGGACGTTCCCTCCGCACCCGAGCGGGCGGCGGCGCCCGGTGACGGTTCCCTTGGTATCGGCAGTCTGAAAGGTGTTGTAGGAGCATGAATCATCTGCTGCGCGGCCACGCCCCGCTGACGGACGCCGCCTGGAAGGCGGTCGACGAGGAGGCCAAGGCCCGGCTGACGACCAACCTGGCCGCCCGCAAGGTCGTCGACTTCGCCGGACCGCACGGCTGGGAGTACTCCGCGACCCCGCTCGGCCGGGTCGAGACCTTGTCGTCGCCGCCGTCGGCAGGGGTGTCGGCGCGGGTGCGCAAGGTGCAGCCGGTCATCGAACTGCGGGTCGGGTTCACGCTCGACCGGGCGCAGCTCGCCGACGCCGACCGCGGTGCCGACGACATCGACCTGGAGCCGTTGCAGGAGGCGGTGCGCCGCATCGCCAACACCGAGAACGCGGTGGTGTTCCACGGCTACCCGCAGGCGGGCCTGATCGGCATCACCGAGGCGTCGTCGTATCCGGCGCTCACCCTGGCGCCCGGCACCGACACCTATCCGCCGACCGTCGCGAAGGCCGTCGCCCTGCTGCGTCGCGCCGGCATCAGTGGGCCGTACGCGCTGGCACTCGAGCCGGACCTCTACACGGCCGTGATCGAGACCGCCGAACATGGTGGCTACCTGCTGCTCACCCACCTGCAGCACATCCTGGACGGTCCGGTCGTGCAGGCACCGGGGATCACCGGCGCGGTCGTGCTGAGCCTGCGTGGCGGCGACTTCGTCCTCGAGTCGGGTCAGGACCTCTCGATCGGCTATGCCGCGCACACCGTCGACACGGTCGACCTGTACCTGGAGGAGAGCTTCACATTCCGCGTCGCCGAGCCGGACGCCGCGGTCGCCCTCGTCCCGCCGACGGCCTAGAGCTTCGCTGCGCCGCCCACCGCGGCGGCACACCCGGGCCCGGCCACAGCGCGCCGGGCCCGGTCGGGCCGGGCCGGGCCGGAGGTACCGTCTGCCTGGTCAGTCCGGCAGTCGCCGGGCGGGACCCTTCGCCCCGGACAGGCGGGAACCTGGTCATCTTGCGCGTGGCGCCCCCACGTGGCACCCTGCTTTTAGGGAAGCCTTAGCTAAGCCTTCGTTCCTGGGTTCGGCCTGATGTTCGGTCCGCGCGGCGGGGTCGTTCGGTCTGGACGGTGGGGTCGTTCGGTCCGGACGGACGGGGCTGACGGGCGGGTTCTACGTCCGGTGGGTGAGGCATCCCCAGCAGGGTCGTCCCACTGCCGGTCGGCGCTTCGCGGCGCGCGGTCGGCTCGGCCTGGTGAGGTGCGGTGCTCGTCTGTTCCTGTTTTGCGGTGTCCGACCGGACGCTACGAGAAGCGATCATCCGTGGTGCCCGTGATGTCGCCGAGATCGGCGAGCGGTGCGAGGCCGGCACGGGCTGTGGCGGCTGTATCGAGGAGATCGAGGACCTGCTGGACCAGATGGTCCCGGGGTGCGGTCGCCGGCTGGCGGCCTGATCGGGCTGGCCCGGGTTCCCACTCTGGGCGTGCCCGACCGGGCAGTGCTTACGGCGGCCTGGCCAGCAGGGATAGGTAACTGAACGTTTCCGGCTGGCCGGTCGATTCCGTACGAGGTAGCACGATCTGACGGTGTGCCCAGCGGCCATTCACTGCGCTGCGTAACGTCCTCGCTGTGGCTCGGAGACTAGCGCGACGTGCTGACCCGCGCCCGAATGCGGCGGGAACGCCACGGTTGTGGCACCTGATGGTCGCGGGAACCCTTGTACTGGGCATCGTGATGTTGCTCGGCCCCGCCCAGCCGTCGGGCGAGCTCGATCCTCGTCCAACGGCGTCCGCCGGCATGCGGCCGGCTTCCTCGACCGCTGCGGCGCCCGTCTGGCCCGATCCGGGGGCGGCAGGATCCTGGCCGGTGGGCTACCGGACGGTCAGCCTCGCCGACCCGCACCGCCTGGGACGGGTGCTGACCACGTCACTGTGGTACCCGGCCCAGCCTGATCGCACAGCCGGATCCACCCTGCCCCGCACCGTCGCCCTGCCCGCCGGTGTCGGTGCCGTCCGGCCTCTCGGGCTCGGGTCACGGACCCCCGCCCCGGACTCTGATGCCGCACTGCAGGTCCGTCCCGTCGAGTCGGCTGATTTCACCGGGTGGTCGGTGGCCGGGGGGTCGTGCCCGGCGGTCAGCTCGGATCTTGCTCCGGACGTCCCCGGGCACGCGGCGTTCTACCCGGTGGTCGGCCCGGTCGGACTGGTCTCGAACCTGGCCGTGACCGATGCCGCCCCGGCGAGTGGACCGTTCCCCCTGGTGGTGTTCTCCCATGGCAGCGCCGGCAGCCGCGTGCAGGCCGCGACCCTGCTGGAGGGGCTGGCCAGCCACGGTTATGTGGTCGCCGCTCCCGACCACAGCGGCGACACCCTGCTGGACGCGGCGGCGAACCAGACCGAGGCGCAGATTCCGATGGCGGTCGACCGTTCCCGGGACCTGTCCGCGGTGCTCGATGCGCTGACCGACCCGTCCTGCCAGGTGCACGATCTGGTCCGACGCGACCAGATCGCCACCGTCGGCTTCTCGTTCGGCGGTCTGACGTCGATCGTGTCCAGCGTCGGACTGCTCGACGCCCCGCCGGATCCCCGGGTACGGGTGTCGGTGGGGCTGTCCGCGGCGACCTCGCCGCTGCCCGCCGCGCTGCTGGGCGCGAACCGGGTGCCGACCCTGCTACTCGGCGGCACCCGGGACACCTCGATTCCGCTGCGCCAGAATGCCGAGCGGGCGTTCGGCCAGCTCACCGCGTCACACCCGCGGGTGCTCGTCACGGTCGCCGACGACACCCACAACTCGTTCACCGACGTGTGCCGCCAGGCCGCCCTGCTGCGTGGCCGCAGCGTCCCGGCGCAGGTGGGCGCACGGATCGCACTGACCGCGGCCGCGACCTGCTCCCCGCCGATGATCGACCCGGCGCGCGCCGAACTGCTGGTCCAACGGGCCACCGTGGCATTTCTGGACTGGCAGCTGCGCGGCCGGGACGACAGTCGCAGTTTTCTGACCGACCAGGCGCTGGGCGATCCAGGCGCGGTGAAGACCCGCACGGTGCTGTGAACGACGGGGTCGTCACGGCACACCGGCCGATGCTCGAAAACCGGCCGGGCTTCGGATCTGCGGTTCAGGTCAGCGGCCGGAAGCAGGCCGTGCTGGGATCCTGCGGATCCACTGTGTAAAGCGCGAGGGTGCCGGCCATCTCGCGTGGGTCGATGTCGTGGTCGAGCATCAGCACGTGCAGGTCGGAAATCATCCGCAGGGCGTAGTCCAGCAGGATCGACGTGATGCCGGGCGGGCTGCGAAGGCATTCCTGGAAGCGGATGACGGTAGCGGTGTCTCCGGTGAGCGCGGCGAGGACGCCGACTCGAATACGCTCCGCGACGGCCTCCCACACCCGCTCGCTTTCCGGCGCGTCGATGCCCCGCCAGATCCCGGAAATCCGCAGGCTGCCGACGATGGCGGTGGGCTGCCAGCCGGTACGAAGATGCACGGCAACGGCCCACATCGCCATCAGCCAGCACAGCCCGCGCATCGTGTGTTCGGGGTCGGCGTCGGCCTGCTCGTGCAGATGGCGTTCGGACTGGTGCCGGCTCGCCGGTGAGAGCCAACCGCCGGTGAGACGTTCGAGGTCGACGATCTGCACCATCGGCAGGTCGGTGGGGTGCGGGCGCCCGAGAGCGGCGGCGCGGCCGGATTCGGCGTCGACCAGCGCAAGTGCTCCTGGGTCGGAAAGCGTCTGCCAGGCCAGACCCGCCGATGGCATGCGCCCACGGTAGACCTCGGGCCCGGCCGGAAACCATGGTGTTGAGCGCACCATGTGAAAACCGTTCGGACGCCCGCGTGGGGCGGCTTCCGGTTCTCGTCCGCGCGGTCAGCGCGCCATCACGAAACGGTGGAACATCGGATGGATCGCGAAGTGGCTGACGCTGTGCGGGGCCGGTCTCGGCCGGTGGGCCCGCCGGGGGTATCCGATTTCACCCACGGACGATCCGGGCTCGCCCGGCGGACCCGTCCCGGCGGCGGGACCGCAGGGACCGTCGAGGTCACCGCGGATGCCACCCTCGGCGGCGCCTGCACTCGTGTCCGCGCTGTCCTGGGCATCCCGGCCGGTCCGGCCCGGCGCCGGTTCGGCCGGGGTGAGAAAGCCGACGTTCCACAGCAGTTCGAGGAGCGACTCCGGTTCCCGACTGTCGATCCAGTGCCGGGCCTCGGGGGTCAGTCCAACCGAGCCGGTCGCCATGTCCAGCAGAAACAGTTCCAGCTCCGCGCGGGACCACACCTCGGGACCGGCGCGGAACGTCTGGAAGACGCCGAGCAGACCGGGTGATCCGAAGCGGTACTCGGCGGCGATGTCACGCGTGCGTTCGGCCGAGTAGGTCGGCTCCACTGCCAGGATGTCCCGTGGCGTGATCCGGACCGATCGTTTGGGGCTGTGCGCGCGGGCGTGGTCCAGAGCATGGCTGCAGAACTGGATGATCTCTCGCGGTCGGCACAGCGAGCGGTCCGTCATGTACCGAAACGACCAGGCCGGTCGGGTGAAGGCCGCCTTCCAGCAGTCGTCGTCGCTGCGCTGGTGACAGTCGGCCACGGTGTGCCGGATCCGTCCGGCGATCAGCCGCCACAGCCCCTCCTCGTCCCAGGAGATCACCTCGATCAGATCCCGGAACTTCTGGGCGTCGTCGTAGATCGCGGGAATGCTGTCATAGAGCTCCTGGCGCAGCGACATGTAGATTCGTATGCTCGGCGACAGGTCATTGATTGTCATACAGGCCTGGAACAGGCCTGCGACGAAGGCCTGCGCGTCCTCCGAGGAATCCCAGCCCCGGTCCAGTTCGTCCACCAGCACGGTCACGCGACTGCGCTCGCACACCCGGACGAGCGGCGCGATCAGATGGTCGAGCTCCTGCAGTTTGTACAGATGCTGTAGTTCCCGGGTTCGGATGCCGGCCTCGAACCGCCCGACCTTGACCGACTCTATGCGGCGGAGATAGGAGACGAAGGAGTCGAACGGGCCCTCGGTCACACCGGCGTGGTTGTCCCGAAGGTAGGAATAGATTTGGCTTTCGGCGCCGCGCCGCAACCGGCCGTGCCGTCGGGTCACCTCTTTCATGATCAGCACGAGCAGGAGGTATTTCCAGGCGGTCGCGTAGGCTCCCAGCTTGGCCCACGCGCCGTCCAGCTCACGAGTCATCGCGGAACTGAGGAACTCGTAGGAATAGTCCTCCGGGGCAAGTTCGATCACCAGGCCACCGGCGTCCCGCTGGCGGTGGGCGATCGTCTTGAAGATGGCGCTCTTTCCGGCCCCGCGGTTGGCGACAAGAATTGTCTTGAGGCCCGAACTCATCTGGGTGTAGGCCGAGGACTCGATGAAATACGCGTCGAGGCCGCGTCGGACGTCGCGTTCCGCTGCGGCCGCGCCGAAACTGAGACGTGCAAGGTCGACCACGGGACCCCTTTGGCCGAAAGGTGGTGACGGTGCAGACCGGATGATGCGCCACGATACCGTGGTTTCGTCGCGGTGTCGGCCGATTATTCGTGAAGCGTCCGACCTGCGCACAAAAGGCGAGGTCCGGGGCCGTCGACGTCGGATCGTGGCCCGGACCTCGCCTTCTACCGGTACATGCAGATCTGTCACGGCAGAAGGCAGTTTCCACCACCTTGCACTGAGTATCCGCTTTCGGGCCTGGTTTCCGGGTTCGGTTCCGGGTTTCAGTGCTGGCCTGGCCGGTGTTATTCGCCGAGGAGGTCGAGGGGGGTGGTGGGGTGAGGAGGAGGGTGTGGAAG
>NZ_JAMQQG010000239.1 GCF_023716925.1 Frankia sp. R82 | reverse complement strand
GGACCGCACCAGAACCGAGGATTTTTTCGGCCACCGTCCGGGCCGCGTCCAGAGCACGTCCGGACTCCCGGGCCGCCGCCCCCTGGGGCCGGCGGGGGGGTCCTCGCCCGGTTGGGGCGGTGGGGGCGGGGGTGGCGGGGGCGTGGGCCGTGGGGCGGGCGCGGTCCGGCGCGTCCCAGCCGACGATGGCCCGATAGAAGGCGCTGGCCTGCTCGTCCACCCGGTCGCCGCGGTACTCCTCGGCGGCGGCCCGGTTGCGAGCCGACATCTGCGCCAGCAGCGCGGGGCTGGTGAGGACCTCGGACATCCGGATCGCCAGCCGCAGCGGATCCTCGGGCGGGACGAGGTCCTGGTGCGCGAGCAGCTCCACCGTGCCCCCGACCGCGGTGCCGAGCGTCGGCACCCCCCGGGCCAGCGCCTCGATGACCACCCGGGGCAGCCCCTCCGTCCGCGACGGCAGGACGAACAGGTCCGCGTCGTCGAGCAGGGCGCGCACGCCGGCACGGTCCAACGTCGGGACGAACTCGACGATCCCGTCGAGCCCTGCCTGCTGCGCGGCGCGCACCAGCTGGTCGTGGTGGCGTCCGGAGCCGACGATGACGACCCGCAGCGAGTGCTTCCAGGCGTCGAGCAGTCCGGCGGCCGTCAGCAGGATGTCGTGGCCCTTGTACCGGCGTTCCTGGGAGCCGATCGTCACCACGGTCGCCGGCGTGGGCGGTCGGGACGCCCGCGGTCGCGGGGCGGGGGTGAAGTCGTCGGGGCCCAGCCGGCCGTAGGCGTAGTGGGCCTGCAACGCCCCGGGCGCGGCCGGGTAGCGGGCCTGCAGTGTCTCGCGGGTGACGTAGCCGACGGCGCGGGCGCCGACCGCCCGGCGGGCCAGCCAGCGGCGGGCCGGACGGCGCGCGAAGCGGCCGAACATGCCCCCGGCGACCGCCTCCGCGTCTCCGATGATCTCCATGGCGTAGGGCAGGTCGCGACGGCGCAGCACCGCGATGAGGGTGGCCCCCACCAGGCCCGGCATCACCGCGAGATACCGGGTGTCGATGACGTGCGGCGACTGCCTGGCCCTGGTCGGACGGTCGGAGCCGACCGCCCGCTGGCGGGGCGTGGGCGCCAGGGCTCCACCCGGCCTGAACCCGTCGGCCACCGCACGGCGCAGTCGGCGCCGGGTCCGCAGGTAGCCGACCAGCCCCTGGTAGGGCGGCAGCTCCACCACCCGCACGCCCGTACCCGCGACCGGGAAGGACGAGGTCTTCGAGGATGCCGTGACCGGCTCGTCGCGCGGCGCGGCGCCGACCCGGCCCAGCACGACCACCTCGTCGAAGACGCCGAGGTAGGAGGCCCAGTGCCGGTATGCCTCGCTCGGGGTACGGGACACCACGACATCCTGGGCGTCCCGGTGGAACCGTGCCTCCGTCGCGACCACAACCCGCATGGCGTCCACCCTTCGCCGGCTCTCCCCTCAAGGACATCCACAACCTACAGCCAGCGTTTAACTACATAGAGATACAGCACTCGCGGAGAGTCCGGACGCGGCGTCGCTACCGCCCCGCCTCCGTCCGATCCCCGACGCCCCGGCGACTTCCCCGCCTCACACGCGAACGGGCGGGTGGGGCACGTAGCGCCCACCCGCCCGGTCCCGCAGTCCCACAGCCCTGCGATCTCACGGCGCCGGGCGCCCACCCGTCCCGTCCCCACGTCCATCAGCACCGCGCCGGCGGACTACCTGCCCGGCGCGAACCGACGGACGGCGGACGGGACGGCGGTGGCCGCCCGGCCACCTCACAAGGTGCTGGTCGTGATGTTGTTGCAGCGCGCCGGGTCGTCGACGTCCGCACACAGCTGCGCCGCGAACGGCCCCGACAGCTGGTTGGTGTCATGCGGATCGATCGGCGCCGACAGCGGGCTCGCCCCGGTGTCGGAGGCGTTGATCGACGCGACCCCGAGACGGATCACGGCCCCGACCGGCAGAATCCCGCCGACCTGGATCACGACCTCCACCGCCCGTACCTCCAGGCCCGTGGCCGTCTGGATCTGACGGTTGAGCACCACGTAGCCGACCCCGGGAAGTATCACAGCGGTGTTGGGTGCGACGTTCACCGGGAGAGGCACTCCGGCCACCCTCAGGTTGACGAACTGCGTCCCGGTGGAACTGAGTACGGGCGGCGAACCCGGACTCTTGATCGCGTTCGCCTGGGAGGTGATCGCATCCGCGGTGATCAGGCCGCTGAGCAGGTTCAGGCTCGCCAGCGTGATCTTGGATGTGCCGCCGGTGGGATTACCGAGCACCGCCGTCCCCTGCGCGACGGTCGCCCCGATGGTCGCGATGCCCGGCAGGTTGATGCCGACCAGGCTCGAGATGGCCGTGCCCCCGTTGCAGGGCACGCTCTGGGCGACCAGCGGGCTGATCGACAGCGGGCCCGCCGCGATCAGGTTCGAGTAGGCAACGCCGGTCATGAACACCGGTGGCTTCGGCAGGAACCGCGACTGGGTCAGACCGATGATGACATCCAGCCCGGCGTTCACACCGGCAGTGATCCGGATGTGCGCCCCGATGGTGCGGATCCCGTTGGCCGCCACGGTCTGCTCGTTGAGCGTGATCGAGCCGAGCAGCGGAATCGCGATCGTCGTGTTGGCCCCGATGGTGCCCAACGGGATCGGAATCCCGAGGATGGTCAGCGCCCCGAGCGAGACGGCGCCGACAGAGGCCACGCTCGTCCCCGTGTTGACGGCGGTCGAGGTGACCCCGAGGCCGGTCAGACCGACCAGCCCACCGAGCAGGTTGACGCTCGCCACCGTGCTGCGGGTGACGGCGACCTGGTTGTTGTTCGGCCCACTCTGCGCCGTGGTGGCGGACTGGAACGTGGGAGCGGCAGCGATGACACCGGGGATGTTGACGATCCCCCCGGCGGTCGCCGCGAGCCCCGGCTGGATCGTGCAGGAGATGCCGGTCGGGAACAGCGGCCCGGCCGTCACCACACCGCCGACCGAGGCCGATGCCCCGTAGGCGTACTGCTCGTAGGCAAGCGGGGAGGGGACGGCCGAGGCCGTGCCCACTCCCACGCCAACCAGGGTGGCCGCGAGGACGCCGCCGGACACGACGCCGGCCGTCAGCCGACGCAGTCCCACCCGGGGGCCCGCGCGGAACGAGCTTCGCATCAAATCCCTCCTTTCTGTTAGCTGATGAACACTTTCAGCGATAACCCTAGGGAGAGAAGGTGTAATGCTGTGACTACTTGCAAGTAGATGGCTTCGCTGAGCGTCTTCCGGGCGTGTCGCCGTACGGCCGGATCAGAGCGACTCCACGGTGAGACCCGCAGCTTCGCGCGGTCGGGCCTGTGCCGGCACCCACACACCGCCGACGCCCGAATCGTCACCCAGCCCGGAACCGACCGCCCCCGGACCGGCGTCGTCGGCCGCGGCGTCGTCGAACGGAAGACTCGGTGCCAGGTCGAGGGCACCACCGAACGCACCTGCGGCCGGCCCGCGGCGGCGGACGTCGTGCGGCCCGGGCAGCCAGCGGCGGGTGTCCAGGACGAGCCGCGCATGCCTGGCCACCAGCTCACGATCAAACGCATCGTGATCGACGAGGACGACCACCAGATCCGCCGCGGCGAGCTCGGCGGCGTTCGCCTCGACCAGGCGCACCGGGGCGGGCAGCCGCGCCGGGTCGACGTGCGGATCGGCGGCCCGCAGGTCCGCACCGAGCTCGGCGAGCAGCCCCGCGATCCGGGTGGACGGCGACTCCCGCGCGTCTCCGGTGTTCTTCTTGTAGGCAAGGCCGAGCAGCAGCACCCGGCTGCCGGCCACCGGCTGGTGGCGGGCGTTGAGCATCTCGGTGACCCGGCCCACCACATGATCGGGCATGTGGTCGTTGACGTCGTTGGCCAGCTCCACGAACCGGAAGCTGCGCCCCAGGCTGCGCCGCACCCGCCAGGACAGATACGACGGGTCGATCGGCAGGCAGTGCCCCCCGACTCCCGGCCCCGGGGTGAACCGCAGATAGCCGAACGGCTTGGTCGACGCCGCGTCGATCGCCTCCCACACGTCCACGCCGAGCTCGTGGGCGAACATCGCCAGCTCGTTGACGAGCGCGATGTTGACGTGCCGGAAGGTGTTCTCCAACAGCTTCGTGAGCTCGGCGGTACGGGTCGAGGCCACCGGCACGGTCCGCTCGACCAGACTGTCGTAGAAGGCCGTCACGGCCGACCGGCAGGCCGGACTCATCCCCGAGACGACCTTGGGGGTGTTCACCAGGTTCCAGGTCGGGTTGCCCGGGTCGATGCGCTCCGGCGAGTACCCGAGATGGAACTCGGTGCCCGGCTTCAGCCCCGAACCCTCGGCCAGCAGCGGCGCGAGCAGCTCCTCGGTCGTGCCCGGGTAGGTGGTCGACTCCAGAATCACCGTCGTCCCCCGGCGCACCAGCGGCGCCAGTCCCTGCGCGGCGTCGACGATGTACGACAGGTCGGGCGTCCCCTCCCGCAGCGGCGTCGGCACGGTGATCACGGCGACGTCGAACCCGTCGGCCCGCGCGTAGTCGGCCGTCGGCAGGTAGTTCCCGCCAGCCAGCGCCGCCTCGAGTTCACCGTCCGAGATGTCCTCCACATACGACCGCCCGGCGGCCAGCCGCGCCGCGCGGCCTGCGTCGATCTCCACCCCGACGACGCGCCAGCCCGCCGCAACGGCCCGCATCGCCACCGGCAGACCGACATACCCCTGCCCGATCACCACTAGCCTGTTCGATGACATTCGCAGAGTGTCGCGTACCAACTACGTTAAGCGATGTAACCCTTTCGCCGTGTCTCCGCGACCAGCACGTTCTCCCTGCCCCCCCCCCGCCCAGACGCCCCCTTGACGCACCCCGCGGCCCGCCCCACCCGCACGTCCCGCTCGGCAACCGATTTCCGCGGCCGTTGCCCGAGGCCTGGGCGAGCGACCGACATCGCCGCCATCACGGGCCGTTGTCGGCACCGCGGGCCCAGCGGGGCGGACGGGTCACCGACCGTGTTCCCGGTCTTGGACGGGACGCAGCCGAGCAGCTGGCGGCCCAGCGGATCGCCGAGCGTCTCGGTGACCATCCGCTGGCGTTGGACCAGGCCGCGCACCGACTCGGCGACACCCGGGCTCCCGCCGCCGCCTACCTCACCGAGCAGGGCCACCCTGACCAGGCCGAGCCCCTGGCCGCCCGCGAAACCCACATCCGCACCGCCCGCATCCTCGGCGCCGACCACCCCGACACCATTCGCGCCAAACAAACCCTCGCCGAAGCAGCCAACCGGCCCGCCCTGGACCAGTCAGCCAGAGCCGAAAACCCGCCGTCCCCGAATACTGGAACACCCGCGTCGGCCCCTGACAACCAGCCTGTACAAACACCGGTAAATGCGTCAGAACGACCCGGAAGAATCATCTGGCTCGGGAGCCGGACCGTTCTTCTCGTCGTCGAAGACACGCCCGAATCCGGCCAGCCGGTCGAACAGACGCTGCCGCGGATCCGACTGCTCCCGCATCAGCTCCGCCAGCTCCCGCTGGGCTGACTCGTAGTCGTACCGGGCGGACAGGCGGTTCGCGACCTCCTGATCGTCACGGGCCGCCCAGGTGCGGCTGGACGAGCCGTCCCAGTCGACGGGACGCAGGGGCGGGCGCTCACCCGGCGCCGGTGCGGACGGTTCCGCGGAACCGTGTGGATCGGGCTCGGCCTGCACCGGGTCGGTTGTGGACGTGGTCGGCACTCGGAGCGACCTTGTCCCCGTCCAGGTGTCAACCGGAACGGAACTCCCCACGTTGTGGTGCCGCCGCGCCGGTTCCGGCCGGCAGGGTGCGGGCGAGGATGGCGGCGATGCGCTGGCCGGCATGGCCGTCCCACAGGGCGGGGCGGCGCGGCGGCGGCGGGTTCTCGAGGGCTTCGAGTGCGGCGGCGACCACCATGGCAGGGTCCCGTCCGACGACCTGGTTCGTGCCCTCGGTGACGGTCAGGGGGCGTTCGGTGTTGTCCCGCAGGGTCAGGCAGGGCACGCCGAGCACGGTGGTCTCCTCCTGGATCCCGCCGGAGTCGGTGAGCACCAGGCTGGCGCCGGCCTGCAGGGCGATCGAGTCGAGGTAACCGACCGGGCCGATCAGGCGGATGCCGGCGGGCAGCCGGTCGGCCAGCTGCGCGGCCGTGCGCGGATGGGCCGGGAACAGCAGCGGGCAGCATTCGGCGATCTGGCCGAGCGCGACAAGCAGGCCGGTGAGTGTCGCCGGGTCGTCCACGTTCGCCGGCCGGTGCAGGGTGAGCAGGCCGTAGCCGCCGGGGCGCAGGCCGAGGTCGGCGAGCACCGGTCGGGCCAGCGCGTCCGCGCACCGCGCCAGCAGGGTGTCGACCATGACGTTGCCGACGAGGTGCACCTGGTCGGGTGCGGCGCCCTCGCGCAGCAGGTGTTCCACCGCCTCGGGGGACGTCGCGAACAGGTCGTCGCACAGCCGGTCGGTGACGATCCGGTTGATCTCCTCGGGCATGGAGCGGTCGCCGCTGCGCAGTCCGGCCTCGACGTGCGCGGCCCGCACGCCTGCCTTCGCCGCGACGAGGGCGCAGGCCAGCGTCGAGTTCACGTCACCGAACACGACGACGAGGTCGGGGCGCAGCCGTTCCAGCAGTGTCTCGAACGAGGTCATCACGGCCGCCGTCTGCACGGCGTGCGAACCGGAGCCGGCGGCCAGATGGTGGTCGGGGGCGCGCAGATCGAGATCGGTGAAGAACACCCCGCTCATCGCCTCGTCGTAGTGCTGCCCGGTGTGGACGAGGCTGGTGCGCATTCCCGTGCTCTCGAGCGCGTCCAGCACCGGCTTCGCCTTGACGAAGTTCGGCCGGGCCCCGGCGACGACCACCGCGTGCACCCCGGCGGCCGGGCGGGACTCCGGCGCCGACCGAGGGCTCGGAACGGGAGCCCACGTGGACGGCGGGCTGGTCATGGGGAGACCTCCTCGGCCGCGACGCTCGGGCGGGCCGCGCCCGACGTGCGGGACTCGCCTGGACGGGGGGCGGCCAGCGGGGTAGGCAGCCGGTCCTCCCAGGCGGCGGCGGCGGACTCGAGGGCGAGGTCGTTGTCGACCATCATCGCGACCAGCTCCTCGAACCCCACCCGCGGCCGCCACCCCAAC
>NZ_JAMQQG010000238.1 GCF_023716925.1 Frankia sp. R82 | reverse complement strand
CCGCTCGACCCTCGGGCCCGTCCCGGCGCCCCCGCCCGGACCCGTCACGGCGCCGGCCCCCGGACCTTCCGCGGCGCCGGCCCTGGAGCCCGCTCCGCGGCGAACGCTGGTGCTCGGTGGCGCCCGGTCGGGAAAATCGGCCGAGGCGGAGCGGCGGCTGCTGGGCGAACCCGAGGTGGTGTACGTCGCGACGTCCGCACCGGCGGACCCGTCCGATGCCGAGTGGGCGGCCCGGATCGCGGCCCACCAGGCCCGCCGCCCCGCGGCCTGGACGACGGTGGAAACCCTCGATCTGGTCGGCCTGCTGCGCACGCCCGGCCCGCCGCTGCTGATCGACGGCATCGGCCTGTGGGTCGCCGCCCACCTCGGCCCCCCGAGCGCCCCCGTCCCAGGCACCCCTGCCCCAGGCACCCCTGTCCCAGGCGCCTCCGTCCCAGGCACTTCCGTCCCGACCGCGGACGGCACCTCCGCGGCAGAGCCGGACGGTGAGCGAGCGGACCCGACCCAGAGGGACGGGGATCAGCTCGACCGGCGCACGGCGGAGCTCGTCGAGGCGTGGCGCAACACCCCACGGCGGGTCGTGGCGGTCTCCGACGAGGTCGGCTCGGGTGTCGTCCCGGCCACCTCCGCCGGACGACGGTTTCGCGACGCGCTCGGCCGGGCCAACGCGGCTCTCGCCGCCGCCTCCGACGAGGTGTGCCTGGTCATCGCCGGCATCGCCGTCCGGCTGCATCCCCGGTAGCCCCGGACGTGGCAGCACCACGGCCACGCAGCACCACAGCCACGCAGCACCACAGCCACAAGGTGGACAAAGCCATGGCACGGTGACGCTGCCGCGACACCCGGCCTCACGTACACGGCCGCCGTCGGACCAGAAGGCCACGTGGGGCCGAGCGCGGCAGCCATGTGGAGGGTTGTTCAAGGAATTCGGGCTCGATTTCCCGAACAACCCTCCACATGCACCCCGGCGACCCTCGTTCACCCCGGCGACCCTCGTTCACCCCGGCGACCCTCGTCGCAGGGCGCTCCGCTCGGACATCCCGAGTCAGGCGCGAGACACGCTCTTCATCACGCGCACGATATGAGACGTGCGGTAACCAGGCTCGAACCTGTCCGATCGTTGGAAAGCAGCCCGGGTACCGGAAAGCGGGCATCACGGCTCGTAGTCGTAGCGGAACAGGCCGGCGGAGCTGGCGACGATGATGCCGGGGCCGAGCTCGGCGGGCAGCCAGGTGCAGGCGCGGGCGGCGCCGTCGAAACGCATGAGGGACACCGCCTGCCAGGTCGTGCAGTCCCAGATCCACAGGGCGCCGTCCCCGCCGGCGGTGGCCAGCAGCGTGCCGTCCGGGGCGAACCGCGCGTCGCGGACGGTATGGGTGTGGCCGGTCAGCGTGGCGACGGGTCGGCCGTCGGCCACCTGCCAGATCCGCACGGTGTGGTCCGCGCCGGCGGTCGCGAGCAGCCGGTCGTCCGGGGCGAACGCGGCGCCCAGCACCCCCTCGGTGTGTCCGGCCAGTTCCCGCTGACAGACAGGCCGGCCTGGACGGTCTCGATCGCCCGGAGGGTCCTGCTGGCCCGGGCGGCCTGCACGGCCTGCACGGCCTGCACGGTCCCGGTAGCCGTGGCGTTCGGACGTCGCACCCGGCGAGGGCACCGACCACAGGCGGACGAGGCGGTCGTTGCCGCCGGTGGCGATCCAGCGGCCGTCGTGGCTCACCGCACACGCCGTTGCCGCCGTCGGGTGGGCCGTCAGGGACTCGGTCAGCCCGCCGCTGGCCGCGTCCCAGATCCGCAGCGTCCCGTCGCTGCAGGTACCGGCCACCGTGGTGCCGGAGGGGTCCACGTCGAAGGCCTTGATCTCGGTGCCGGCGGTCATCGTCGCGAGAACGTCGCCCGTCACCGGGTCGAGGCAGCGCAGTTCGGCGACGTCGCCGGGGACGAGCACCCAGGCGCCGTCCGGCGCGGCCACAGCGCCGCGGGTCAGGTCGACCTCGCCCGACCAGGTGACGCCGGTCGGCTCGCCGGTCTCCAGATCCCAGACCGCCGTGGTACCGCCGTCGGTGTACCCGACGACCACCGGCCGGCCCAGCGGCACAGCCAGTTCAGCCGGCACGGCCGGTCCAGCCAGCACGGCCGGTCCAGCCAGCACAGCCGGTTCAGCCGCAGGCGTTCCGTCGGGCCGGGGGCGGACGATGGCGACGCCGCGCATCGGCTGGTCCCGGCCCGACGCGGCCGGTTTGGGCCGGGTGACGTCGGTCGACCACAGCCGGATCGACCCGTACCGGCCGGATGCGGCGACCCAGGTGCCGTCCGGGGCGAGCACGCAGCGCCGGCTGCCGACGTCGCCGGTCAGGTCGGCACCGCGCGACCAGTCCCGCAGGTCCCACAGCCGCACGGCGCCGTGCCAGCTCGTCATGGCCAGCAGCCGGCCATCCCGGCCGACCGTCGCGGCGCGGATCGCCCCGGGTCGGTCGGAGATGACCCCGATCTCCTGCCAGGACACGGTGGACCAGCGGCGGAACGTGCCGTCCGCACCGGAGGAGCCCAGCCACGTGCCGTCCGGCGGTTCGGTCAGCGACAGCACCGCGCCGCTGTGCCCGACCAGCTCCGCCGTCGGCCGACCGGTCGCCGGATCGCAGATCCGGATCGTCTGGTCGTCGCCGGCGACGGCGATCCACCGGCCGTCGGCGGTGGTCAGGCAGCAACGCAGCGGCGCGTCCGAGACGGTGACCGCGTACACCTCGGTGGCGTCGTGCACCTCCCAGCAGCGCAGGCTCCCGTCCACGCCGACCGCGACGACCCGCTGCCCGTCCGGGGTGAACGCGCAACCGGTGGCCTCCCCACGGTGCCCCCGCAGGACCTGCGGCCCGGCGACGTCCAGCGGTCCGGCGGTATCCGGGAGCCCGGCGACGGCTGGCGGCCCGTCCCGCTGCTCGGCCCAGGACGCGGCCACCGGCCAGAGCCGGACCGTCCCATCGGCGCCCGCGGTGACGACAAGGCGGCCGTCGGGCGAGACCTCGCAGGCGTGCACCGTCCCGGTATGACCCGTGAGCACCCTGGTGCCCTGGCCGTCGGGGACCTCCCACAGGCGTACCGTGCCGTCGCTGCCGGCGGAGACGAGCGTCGTGCCGTCCGGTGTCACCGCGAGCCCCGCGGCGTGGCGGCGATGTCCGACCAGGGTGCGCAACAGCGCGGGATGCGCCTGGTCCGGACGGGGCCAGCGGCCGGTCAGCCGGGGGGTGGGAACGTGCCGAGCCAGGGCGCGGCGGGCGGCGGCCAGCTCGGGGCTACCGTCCAGCCGGCTGAGCAGGATGGCGCCGAGCGCCGCGGGCGGCTGGGTGGGTACGAGCAGGTGCGCGTTCTGGCGCACCAGCCGGTGCAGGGCGGTGAGCTGTGGGTCGTCCGGACGGACAGCCGCGACGAGTGTCAGGTCGGCCTCCAGCGCCACCGGCCCGAGCTGCGGGCGTTCCAGCTTGGCCAGCGCCCAGCGCAGGTCTCCCAGCAGCACCGCCGCCTCGTCCAGGCGTCCCGACCCGACCAGATGCCCGACCAGATACGTCCAGACGTAGCCGGCGGAGTCCCCCAGCAGCCACCACGGGTCCGCCGCCGCCTGCGGCGAGACCGTGGCCTGCGGCGAGACCATGGCCTGCGGCGGGAGGACGGGCAGGTAGGCGTCGCGCAGCGCGTCGCACAGCACCGCCTCGAGGGCGGCGACCTCCGGCTGACCGACCCGGGCCCGCAGGTAGCTGCGCAGCACGTCCTGCAGGAGCAGCGCTGGCGGCGAACGGCGGTAGGCGACGACCAGGGACAGGTCGGCGAGCTCCTGACACAGGTCGTCCACCTCGTCCGGGTCGAGGTCGCCGGTGCGTCCCCAGTACACCTCCAGGATCCGCCGGGGCACCTCGACGTCCTCGGGGAAGACCGCGAGTTCGAGGTAACGCTGCAGGTGGTGACCGGTCAGCAGGTCCAGGCTGGCCGCCAGGGTCGCCTCCACGGCCTCGATGCGCTGCCCGGCCCGGGTGACGTCGAGCCCGGTCGGCCCGCGGCGCTGCATCCGGCGGTACACGCGTTCGACGGCACGGGCCGGGCTCATGCCGTCCCGCACATGCCGCACGAGCGCCCGGTTCACCAGGCTGAGCAGCACCGGCCACCGTCCCGTGTCGGCCAGCAGCCGCTCGACCCCCGCCAGCTCGCGCACCGCCAGCTCCGCGCCAGGCTGCCCTTCGGCCGGCCGCCCGGACGATGCCCAGGCGCCGTCCGGCAGGTCACGCAGCAGCAGCGTCAGCGCCTCGTCGGCGTGCATCGCCGGAATCTCGATCATGCGGGCGCGGGGTAGCAGATCACGCAGCCGGGTGGTGACCAGGCGCACGGTGTTCGGCCCGCCCTGCAGGAACGGCGCGGCCTGCGTGCGGTTCCACACGTCGTCCACGACGAGTAGCCGGGCCTCGTCCGCCAGCAGAGTGCCGAGATGAAAACCGGCCTGCTCGGGGTCGGACAGCGTCGGGCGCGTCCCGGCCAGCGCCTCGCTGAGATCGTTGATCCGGTCGGCGAGCTGGGCGCCGCCGAGCGACTCCCCCACGGTCACCCACAGCAGCCCCCCGGGGAACCGTGCGGCGATCTCCGGATGCCGGCAGACCTCCCGGGCCAGCGTGGTCTTGCCCATCCCGCCGGTGCCGTGCAGCACCACTGCCCGCACCGCGCGCACTGCGGGCCCGGACGGGCCAGCCGGACGGGCCGGGCCGGGGTGACCGGGCAGGATCTCGTGCAGCACCGCGGCGGCAAGCACCGGCCGGGGCACCAGGCCGCCGCGGTCACCCGGAACCATCCAGGGCACGGCCGGGCGCCCCGGGCGCGGCGGCTCACCGGCCGTGGCGAGGGACTCCCGTCGGTCGGCTTCGCGCAGCTTGACCAGCGCGTCGAGCACCGCGGTTTCCAGATCCCCGGCGCCGCGGAACCCGGCGGTGATGATGCCCGCGTCCCGCAGCCGCGCCCGGAAGGCCCGCTGCCGGTCGGCGTGCACCTCGTCGACGAAGTCCCCGAACGGGACCTCGGCCTGGTGATCGAGCAGGAACACCAGCCGTGGCAGCCCGGCCGCGGTCGCGGCGTCGAACTCGAGTTCCGTGTACGACACGTCCGGATGGCCCGGGACGACGGTGCCGTACCGGAAGGCGATGAGCCCCAGGTAGACGTCGGACGAACGGACCGCCCGCACGCAGAACTCGGCCGGGTCGGCGTCGCGGGCACCGAAGTACTCCATGTCGATGACCTGGTCCCCGGCGAGCGCCACCGCCCGCTCGGCCGCCGCGACAAACGACCGCTCCCGCGGGAAGCCCCGCAGCTCGGCGGTGTGGCTCAGAAACACCCGCCGAGCGGCCTCGGCACCCGGCCGCAGCCCGCGCGACGCATCAGCCGGTACCGACACAACCCGGAACGTATCCGATTCCCACCGTTACCGGCACCCTGCGAGCGTCCCCCGTCACCGTGGGCGGCCCGGACCCGGCCAGCCCGGTGGCCCGGACGACGAGCCCGCGTCGGCGCCGAACAGGTGCAGCAGCCAGTTCGGATAGGTCATCGCCATGAACAGCAGCGTCACCACGGTGGTCAGCTCGACGAGCCCCCCGAGGACGTCTCCGGTCAGCCCACCGAGGCGGCGCACGACGTAGTGCCGCAGCGCGATGGAGACCGCGGTGCCGATGCACACGGCGACGACCCCCCGCACGGCCCGGTCGAGGTCACCGCCGTCGTAGTCGAAGCGCCCGGCGAGCGCCGCGAGCCCGCAGACGCCGAGGAACGCCACCACCGCGTCGCGGGTCCGCACGGAGCCGGCGACCAGGGCGCCGAGGCCGTTCGGATGTGCGGCGGGTGCGGCGCTCGCGCAGGCGAGGGTGACCGCGAGCCGACCGGTCATCGCCGCGACCAGCATCGACACCGTCCCCCGGTGCACCGTGATCGCCGCGCTGAGCGCCGCGACCTGCAGGAGCACGACGAACACCACCGCCACCACGCCGAAGGCGCCGACAGCCGGTTCCCGCATGACCGCCAGGGCCCGTTCCCGCCCACCGGCATGGCGAGCCCCGAGCCCGTCGGCAAGATCGGCCAGGCCGTCCAGGTGCAGACCGCGGGTGGCCAGCGCCAGCAGCGCGATGCCCGCCACCGCCGGCAGCAGCGTCTGGGTGCGGCTGCCCGGTGTGCCGGTCGAGACCCGCAGGCCGATGACCACCAGCGCGGCGAGCAGACCGAGGACGAGGCCCACCAGCGGGGCGAGTGCCATGGCGCGCCCGGCCACCCGCCGGTCGAGCCGCTCGGGCCCACGCACCGGCGCGACGGTGAGCAGCGTGAAGGCTGTCCGCAGCGCTGCGATCACGCGGTGTCAGACTCCGCCGAGGCCGCCTCAGAACCGCCCGGTTCGGCCTTTCCACTCACCCCGGCCTGGTCGAAGGTGGCCATCTCGGCGAGCGTCGCCTGCGCCGCCCGCACCAGCGGAACGGCCAGCAGCGCGCCGGTGCCCTCACCCAGGCGCAACCCGGCGTCGAGCAGCGGCGTGAGCCCGAGTGCACCCAACGCGTAGGCCTGCGCCGGCTCCGGCGAACGGGTGCCGGCGACCCACCAGTTCTTCGCCCCCGGGGCGATGTCCTCGGCCGCCAGCGCCGCCGCACAGACGATCACGCCGTCGAGCACCACCGGGGTACGCCGCACCGCGGCCTGCACCAGCAGCCCGGCGAGCACCATCAGATCCGCACCGCCGGCGACCCGCAGCACCGACCGCGCGTTGTCGGCGAACGGCCGGCCACGACGCATCGCATCCCGGATCGCCGCGGTCTTCACCATCCACCGGGCGTCGTCGATGCCGGTGCCACGGCCGACGACCTCCACCGGCTCCCGCCCGGTGAGCAGGGCCACGACCGCCGCGGCCGGCGTCGTGTTCCCGATCCCCATCTCGCCGGGCACCAGCAGATCGGCGCCGGCATCGACCTCCTCGTCGGCGATCAGCCGGCCGACGTCGAAGGCCCGCTCCCCCTCGGCAACGCTCAGCGCATCCGCGCGATCGATCCGGTTGCTCGCCCGCCGCACCCGGTAACGCTGCGGCGGTGCCGTGGGGGGGGGCCCCGCCCCCCCCCCCCCCCCCCCCCCCCCCCCCCCCCCCCCCCCCCCCCCCCCCCCCCCCCCCCCCCCCCCCCCCCCCCCC
>NZ_JAMQQG010000237.1 GCF_023716925.1 Frankia sp. R82 | reverse complement strand
GGCCACCGCAGTCACGGAGCCGGCGGCGAGCAGCCGGCGACGGGACGGACCGGACCCACCGCCGTCCGGCACCGTGAACCGTTGCGATGTCACCGAGAGCGCCCCCCATCAGACCATGCCGGGTGGACGGTGCCACGCGACGCGACGAGTCACAGTACGGCCCCGTGTATCCACGCCGCCGCACGGGCCGGTAGCAGACCCGGGTGCCGCTACTGTCCGAACGCCGGGTCATGGCTAGTCTGACCCAGTGCCAGCCAAGGTTTCCCCCCGCTCCCACCGGTCGTCCGGGAGGTCCCGGCAGCGCGCGCTGGGTGCCGCGATCATCGCGGCGCTGGTGATCGCGGCAGGGGCGATCTACGTCATCACCAAGAACAACCATGATTCAAGTGCGGTGGTGGCGCCCACCGCCGCCCATCCGCACGACCATCATGGCGACCCGACCACCGGCGTTCCCACCGGGGCCACGCCCGGTGGGACGGCAGTGACCGGTGGCGGCGGCGCGTCAGCGGTCGGCGCGGCCGCGACGGGTGGCGCGGGCGGGGTCGACGTCTACGAGCACGCCCGGGCCGGCATGCTCAGCCCGGCCGTTCGCAACGATCCGGCGTACGTCTACGTTCCGAACCTGGCAGACGGCACGGTCAGCGTCATCGACCAGAAGACCCTGAAGGTCATCGGCAGTTACACCACCGGCAGCCAACCGCAGCATGTCGTGCCGTCCTGGGACCTGCGCACGCTGTGGGTCAACAACAACAGTGGCAACAGCCTGTCACCGATCGACCCGCGGACCGGCCGGCTCGCCGGCCCCGCGGTCCCGGTCGCCGACCCCTACAACCTGTACTTCACGCCCGACGGACAGTACGCGATGGTCATCGCCGAGGCGAACCATCACATCGACTTCCGCGACCCGCACACCATGGCGCTGCGCCACAGCCTGGATGTGGGCACCAAGTGTGCGGGCGTCAACCATGTCGACTTCGCCCCCGATGGCAGCTATGCCATCGCGACCTGCGAGTTCGCCGGTCGGCTCGTCAAGGTGGACCTCGTCCACCAGAGCGTCGTCGGCTACCTGGATCTGGGCCGCCAGTCCGCACCGCAGGACATCAAGATCGACCCGGCGGGCAGGGTCTGGTACGTCGCCGACATGAACTCCGACGGCGTCCACCTGGTCGACGGCGACCAGTTCACCAAGATTGGATTTGTGCACACCGGGCCGGAGACCCACGGCCTCTACCCCAGCCGGGACGGGCGTTTCCTGTACGTGGCCAACCGCGGCGGCCAGATGGAGAGCATGTCGGTGCCGTTCCCGCATGCGGGTGAGAACGGTTCGGTGTCGGTCATCTCCTTCGCCACCCGGGCGGTCGTGGCGAACTGGGCGATCCCCGGCGGCGGCACGCCGGACATGGGCAACGTGAATGCGGACGGCACCCGCCTGTGGTTGTCCGGTCGGCGCAGCAACGTCGTCTACGTCTTCGACACCGGTGGTGACAGCGGTGCCGATCCGTCCACGGGGCGGCTGTTGGCAAAGATTCCGGTCGGGCATGAGCCGCACGGGCTGACCGTCTGGCCGCAGCCCGGGCGTTATTCCCTGGGTCACACCGGCATCATGCGCTGAGCCCACGCCGGGCGAACACCGCGCGGGTACCGAAACGGGCAGTCAAGATGTGGCCAGCCCATCTCCGGGAATTGTGAAACATGTCGCACGACCGATAGCACCTTGGTGCGTTTCGGTTGATTCGGCTCCCCTGGCGCGCTGTGCTCCGGGATGGCGACGAACGGCATGCACTGGTCGCACCCGGATGAACGGCGAGGGGATCACCGTGTCTCGATGGACCGCACGTCGACGCGCACAGAGCACGCGCCCCGGCTCCTCCACGCCGGAAAGCACGCGGACGCCAGGCTCCCTGCGACCCGCCGCGTCCGGCGCGTCCGGCGCGTCCGGCGCGCTGCGGCGCTCCCGCGTACAGCACATCGAGGTCGATCGGGACTGGCGGCGCTGCGGTTCGGACGAGGGTCGCTGCGGCGTACTCCTGCCACTGAACCAGTCGGTCTGCCCCCGGTGCGGGCAGACGAATCGTGATGATCTGATTCCGCTGAACATCCGACGACTGCTGCCGACGCACGACGCCTACGAACACGCCGTCGCGGTGCTGCGCGGCACCGATCTGACCTGACCCAGCTGTCCGGCCCGTCGGTCCTGGCGAGATCGCGATCGTGCTCACCTCGCCAGGACAGCTCCTGTGACCACCGGACAGCCACCTCGGCCAAGCCAGCCGGACCAATCGGGCCCGACCCCGGTCAGACGCGCCGATCAGGGGATATAGCAGTGGTGACTCGGCGGGTACGGATGATTCGGATCACAATGCGGCGGGCAGCCGGCTCCGGTGGTGAGGAATCCGAAGGCGGCCGCCGTGGCGACCGCCGCCAGGGCCCGCCGCCGCCGCACGGAACGCGATCTTTTCGGGGTATATCTGGGTGGGCGCATGACGTAAGCCTCTCCGAACGTTTCACCATCCCGATCGGAGCTTTTTATAGCGGACCGATCTCCATTAGAGAAACCGGCACGCCGCCCGCGGCCCACCTATTCAAAATAGCAACGTACCCGACCCGCACATCATTGCGGCAAGCCGACGTAGGCAGCCGGAACGGATGGAAGGGGGTACCTCCGGCAACGCCCGGGCCGACCGCACCCGCAGCGATCGTCCCAACCAGGTCGAGCGGCCCCCCGGTGGATCAGACCGGGCGGTCCAGCCAGTCGCACCAGGCCTGGACTCCGGTACCGGTACGCGCGCTGATCTCAAGTACCTCAACGCCCGGCCGGACCATCTCGAGGTTGCGCCGAAATGCCGCCAGATCGAAGTCGAGGTGCGGCAGAAGATCGGTCTTGTTGACCAGCACGAGATCCGTCGACCGGAACATCACCGGGTATTTGAGCGGTTTCTCCTCGCCCTCGGTCACCGCGTACACCATCGCCCGGCGATGCTCGCCGACCGTGAACTCCGCGGGACACACCAGATTCCCGACGTTCTCCACGATGACAAGATCGAGCTCGGCCAGCGGCAGCCGGGGTAGCACCGAGGCGACCATCGGCGCGTCCAGGTGGCATTCCCCACCGAATCCGTCACCGGTGTTGAGCAGCGCGATCGACGCCCCGAACCCGGCGAGGCGGTCGGCGTCGATGCTGGTCTCGATGTCGCCTTCGATGATCCCGATCCGCCGCTGTGCCGCCAGGCGACGCAGCGTCTCGACGAGCAGCGTCGTCTTGCCCGCTCCCGGCGCCGACATCAGGTTCACCACGGCCACGCCGGCGGCGTCGAAGGCAGCCCGGTTCGCCGCCGCCGCCCGCTCGTTCTCCCCGAGGATCCGTTCCATCACCTCGACGCGCTCTGGCCCGCTGTCATAGCCCGACAGATCCACCCGGGCCGACTCCTGCGGCTGCCCCGCAGCGCGGCCGTGGCCGTGGCCGTGTGGCTGCTGGCTGTCCTGCGTGGGCCCAGCGCCGCCCTGGACTGTGGCCCGGGTCGGAGCGGCTCCCTGCGGTGGACGCGGAGCCGGCGGCGATGCCGCACCCTGCGGGGGCGGGGCACCCTGCGGGGGCGGGGTCTGCTCGGACGGGCGGGGGCGACCCGCACCGGTTGGCGGATGCGGCGGGACGACCCGGGGCGGGGCGCCCCGCCGACTCGGGCGGTGCGGGAAGGAGCCGGGGGGATGGGAATGGAAACGGCCCACGTCAGACCTCCGCCGGCGCATGGGGCGCCGGTTCGCTGGGCGTCGGCATGCTCGGCACGGATGCGCCGGATGCCGGTTCGGTCGGGGCGGTCAGGGCAGTCGGAGCAGCCTGGACCGGCGGCGCAGCCACCGCGGCCGCCGCAGGCTGAGCGGGCGGGGCCACCGCCGGCTGGGCCGGTGGGGCCACCTCGAAGGAGGTGACGAGGAACTCCTCGCCGCCGGTCAGCGTCAGCCAGCCGGCATCGGCGCCGCAGGCGGTGCAACGCACGAACGGCCGCGCAAGCGCACCCTGCACCCCGCAGGCCCGGCAGGACACCCGGGCGGGAACCTGGTCGATCTCCAGGACCGACCCGGCCAGCAGCGCGCCGTCCGGATGACCGGCGAAGGCCAGGTCCCAGCAGGCGACGAGGGTCGCCGGGACGACCTGGCGCAGTGCTCCGACCCGCAGGCGCACGACGGTCACCTGGCGTCCGGCGGCATGCCGGGCAACGATGTCGGCGACGGACCGGCAGATCGACAGCTCATGCACGTCCGGTCCCTCCCGTCGGCTCCGTTGCCGGGCGCTCCGCGACGGCGCGGTGGCGCTGGCCGGTACGGCACCGGCCGAACTCCACTCTCACCGTCCGGGCGCCGGTCGCCAAACGTCACCCCGCGTAGGTGGCAGCGTCCGCACACGACCTATCTGTGCGTCCGCCGCAGCCGCATACCGTCGCCGTGCCGATGCCACCAGGCACCTCGGCAGCAGGTCGGCCGCGAGGAAGGACCACCGATGTCATCCGTGCTCTGGTTCCAGGGCGGGGCGTGCAGCGGTAACACCATGTCGTTCCTCAACGCCGAGGAACCCACCGTCATCGATCTGATCACCGACTTCGGGCTGGACCTCGTCTGGCATCCGTCGCTGGGACTGGAGACCGGCGCGACGGCCCGGAAGCTGTTCTGGGACTGCGCCCGCGGGGTGCGCCCGGTCGACATCTTCGTGTTCGAGGGGTCGGTGATCCAGGGTCCGGGCGGGCGGGGCACCTACGACGTGTTCGCCGACCGGCCGATGCAGGACTGGGTGCGTGATCTGGCCGCCCAGGCCCAGGTCGTGGTGGCCGTGGGGGACTGCGCGAGCTTCGGTGGTCTGCCGGCGACCGCACCGAACCCGACCGACTCCACCGGCCTGCAGTTCCACCGGCGCGACCCCGGCGGTTTCCTCGGCGCCGACTTCCGCTCGCGGGCCGGACTGCCCGTGGTCAACATCGCCGGCTGCCCCGCCCATCCGGACTGGATCACGCAGATCCTGGTGGCTCTGGCGACCGGCCGGGCCGCCGACATCGCCCTCGACGACCTGCACCGTCCGCAGACGTTCTTCACCTCGTTCACCCACACCGGCTGTACCCGCAACGGGTACTTCGAGTACAAGCAGTCGACGGTTGCCTTCGGCGACGGGACACGGCAGGGCTGCCTGTTCTACGAGTTCGGCTGCCGCGGTCCGATGACCCACTCCCCCTGCAACCGCATCCTGTGGAACCGGCAGTCGTCGAAGACCCGGGCCGGGATGCCGTGTATCGGCTGCACCGAACCCGAGTTTCCGTTCTTCGACCTTGCGCCCGGCACGGTGTTCCGTACGCAGAAGGTCGCCGGTGTCATTCCGCGGGAGGTGCCCGAGGGCGCCGGCCACCTGACCTATCTGGGCCAGGCCGCCGCGGCCCGGATCGGTGCTCCGTCCTGGTCGAAGAAGGACATGTTCGTCGTCTGATCCCGGCCAGTCCCCGATCCCGGCCAGTCACTGGTCCGGCCGGCCCCTGATCCGGCCGGCCACACACGAGAAGAGACGTACCGATGACGACCGTCGATCTCAACGTCAGCCCGATGGGACGGGTCGAGGGTGACCTCGACGTGCGGGTCACGATCGACGACGGGGTGGTCAGCGCGGCCTGGACGTCGGCGGCGATGTTCCGCGGCTTCGAGATCATTCTGCGCGGAAAGGACCCGCAGGCCGGGCTGATTGTGACCCCGCGGATCTGCGGGATCTGCGGCGGCAGCCATCTGTTCAAGGCGGCGTACGCCCTCGACGTCGCCTGGCGGACCGAGCTGCCGCGCAACGCGACCCTGATCCGCAACATCGCCCAGGCCTGCGAGACGCTGCAGAGCATCCCGCGCTGCTTCTACGCGCTGTTCGCGATCGACCTGACCAACAGGCGGTACGCCGGCTCGCCGCTGTACGCCGAGGCCGTCCGCAGGTTCACCCCCTTCACCGGGACGAGCTACGGCCCGGGCGTGGCCCTGTCCGCGGGGCCGATCGAGGTGTATGCGATCTTCGGCGGGCAGTGGCCGCACTCGAGCTTCATGGTGCCCGGCGGGGTGATCTGCGCGCCGACACTGGCGGACGTCACCCGGGCCACCGCGATCCTCGAACACTGGAAGTCGCAGTGGCTCGAGCAGCGCTGGCTGGGCTGTTCGGTCGAGCGGTGGCTGGCCAACCGCAGCTGGGCCGACATCCTCGCCTGGCTGGACGAGAGCGCGGCCCACCGGGACAGCGACTGCGGCTTCTTCCTGCGCTACTGCCTGGACATCGGCCTGGACCGCTACGGCGCCGGACCCGGCAACTACCTGGCGACCGGCACCTACTTCGACCCCGACCTCTACCGGCAGCCGACGGTGGACGGCCGGGGCGACGCACTGATCGGCCGCTCCGGGGTCTATGCCGGTGGGACGTACCACCCGTTCGACCAGGCCCGGGTCCGCGAGGACGTCACCCACTCGTATTACCAGGGCACGTCCGCCTACCACCCGTTCGACGGGGAGACGGTTCCGCTCGACCCCGAGGGCAGCCAGGCCGCCGGCAAGTACAGCTGGGCGAAGTCCCCCCGCTACGACGTGCCGGGCCTGGGACCGATCCCCCTGGAGGCCGGACCGCTGGCCCGCCGGGTCGCAGCCGCCGCCCCCGGCGCCGCGCCGCACCAGGACGACGACCCGCTGTTCGCCGACATCCTCGCCACCATCGGCTCGTCGGTGATGGTTCGGCTGCTGGCCCGGATGCACGAGGCCGCCCGCTACTACCAGTGGGTCCGCGGCTGGCTCGACCAGCTCGACCTGCACGAACCGTTCCACCTTCCGCCGACCGAACGCGCCGACGGCCGGGGTTTCGGTGCCACCGAGGCGGCCCGCGGGTCGCTGGCGGACTGGATCGTCCTGGAACGCGGGCGGATCGCGAACTACCAGGTCGTCACCCCGACGGCATGGAACATCGGCCCCCGTGACGGCGCCGGCACCCCCGGCCCGATCGAGTCCGCGCTCGTCGGCACGCCGGTGACCGACCCGTCCGACCCGGTCGAACTCGGCCATGTCGCCCGCAGCTTCGACTCCTGCCTGGTCTGCACCGTGCACGCCTACGACGGCCGGACCGGCCGGGAGCTGTCCAGCTTCGTCCTCAACGACACCGTCTGACCGCGGGGTGCCATGACCACCGAGCCGCCCACCAGCACCAGCACCAGCACCGCCGTACCAGCCAGCACCGGGTTCGCCGTCGCGGTACCGCTGGACCCACCGGGGATCGACCCGCCGTCGTGGGCGGCGACCGTGATCGGCTGCGGCAACCTGCTGCGCGGCGACGACGGGGTCGGCCCGGTGCTCATCCGTCACCTCGCCGCGGTGGGGGTGCCGGCCGACGTCCGGCTCGTCGATGGCGGCACCGCGGGCCTGGACACCGCGTTCGCGATGCGCGGCGCCCGCCGGGTGCTGATCGTCGACGCCGCCCGCACCGGCGCCGCCC
>NZ_JAMQQG010000236.1 GCF_023716925.1 Frankia sp. R82 | reverse complement strand
GCTGCGGCAGATGATCGCCGCGGCGGGCGCGATCGCGGGCGGCGACCTGGGCCGCCGGGTCCCCGCCGGCGACTCCCGGTCGGAGACCGGCCGGCTGGCCACCGCGCTCAACACGATGCTCGGCCAGATCCAGGCCGCCTTCGCCGTTCGGATCGCCTCCCAGGAGCAGGAACGCCGTTTCGCCGCCGACGCCGCCCACGAACTGCGCACCCCGCTGACGTCCATCCGCGGCTATGCCGACCTGCTGCGCGCCGGGATGGTCCCACCGGACGAGGCCGACGCCGCGCTGCGCCGCATCCAGTCCGAGGCGATCCGGATGGGCACTCTCGTCGACGGTCTGCTCTACCTGGCCCATCTCGACCTCGCCCGCGCCGACGGCCAACGCCCACTCCAGCTGGCCGAGTTCGACCTGGCCGCCGTCGTCCGCGAGGCCGTCGCCGACCTGCGTGCCGTCGCCCCCGACCGCCCGGTCCACGCCGAGCTCCCGCCGACCTGCCCGGTTCACGGCGACCCCGACGCCCTGCGTCAACTCGTCGGCAACCTGCTCACCAACACCCGTGTCCACACCCCACCCGACACCCCCGTCACCATCCGTCTCCACCCCCATCCGCCCGGTTGGCCCCATGCCTGCCTCCCGTCGCTCCCGTCGCTCCCGCCGCGAGACGGTTCCGCGGAACACCCCGACGGCGCCGGTGGCGCGGTGCTCGAGGTGTCCGACCGGGGTCCGGGGATGCCGGCCGAGGTCGCCGAGCACGTTTTCGACCGCTTCTACCGGGCCGCCGAGAGCCGCGCGAGCGGTCGGGACGGCAGCGGCCTGGGCCTGTCCATCGTCGCCGCGGTCGCGCAGGCCCATGGCGGTCGCATCGAGGTCATCAGCGCGGTCGGCGCCGGCACGACTTTCCGCCTCCTGCTGCCGCCCCATCCCGGCGTCCCGCTGAGCTGACCGCCGCCCTTCGCCCGCGCCGGCTGTCAGCCGACGGTCGCCGGCCGTCAGCCGACGGCGCGGGAGGTGCCGAACATCGTGTCCAGGGTGACGGGTTCCAGTCGGCGCTCGGCGATGAGCCGTTCGACCTGGGCGAACAGGCCGAGGATCGTGGCGTGGTTGGCGTGCCCGAGCATCACTGTGCCGGGCTGGAGATAGCGGGAGGCCAGGCCCATCAGCTGCTCCGGGGTGATCAGCGTGGAGTCGCCGAAGCTGCCGTTCCACAGCAGGATCTTCGTGTAGCCGAGTTCGCCGACCAGCGCGTCGACGTGGGCGTTGTGGGAGCCGTAGGGCGGGCGAAACCAGGGCCGGCTGGTGATGCCGAACGTGGTCTGGATCCACTGTTCGTTGCGTTCCACATCGGCCCGGATGTCGGCGTCTGTCCGGGAGCTGACCAGGTTCCGGTGCGTCCACGTGTGGTTGCCGATCTGCACCTGCCCGGATTCCACCAGGGGGCGCAGCACATCTGCATGCCGGCTCCAGACAGCCTCGTACGCGCCGTTCGGCGAGAACGTGATGGGGATCTTCGATCGTTGGGCGAACTCCACGTAACCCGCAACGGTCTGCGCGTCGTAACCGTCGTCGATGGTCAGAGCGATGCGGCGGGTCGGCGCGGGTGCCTGGAACACCGTCCTCGGCGGACCCGGATGTGGCGGCGGAATCGGCGGCAACGCCGGTGGAGTGGTCGCGGTGGCCGACGCGGTCGGCGGTGACGACGGGTCGGCGGAGGTTGACGACGCCGGGCCACTGCCGCTCGCCGCGGCTGCCGGATCACCAGATCGTGACTGGGCGCCGCCGCGGTGACCGGCCGGACCATCCACGGGTGAAGCGGCGGTCGTGGCCGCCGGCGCGTGACCGTTCGCACACCCGACGAGCGTCTGGGCGGCGCCGATGCTCAGCATCGACAGTAGCAGTCGGCGATCCATCGCCCGATGAGCGGACATTCCCGAAACATTACGATCGTTGCGGGGGCTGCAATCCGTTTGGACGCCACATACCGCCTAAAAATTGGCTGGATGGCACTTTCGAGACAACGGACCTCCGGGCTGCCGGTACGTCAGCGGATCCGCCGGTCTCCGGATGGCTGTGCGGGCGGTCGGTAGAGGTCGGCGAGCGCCATGGCGGCGTGGGTGAGGGCGGCGCGCAGGTCGGGCGGGTGCAGCACCTCAAGGTCCGCGCCGAGAGTGAGTAGTTCGCTGGTGGCGTGCCGGACGGACTCGATCGGGATGAGCGCCTGGACCCAGCCGTCTGGTTCCGGGGCGCCGGCGGTGTCGCGGATGGCGTTGCTCACCGCCGGGGGGAGGCGGAAGGGTGCCATCGTCACTCCTGCGGGCGAAACCCGTACCGTCGCTTCTGCCCGATAGACCTCGGATTCGTAGCGGGCGGTCCACGCCGTCCAGTACGTGGCGAGATCGAAGTCCGGCGGCCGGGTGAACTGTTCGCCGATGTCGTCGAACGACAGTATTTTGTCCACCCGGTACGTCCGTGGCCCGGCAGCGGCAGCGGCGGTGGCGGTGGCGGTGGCGGTGGCGGTGGCGGTGGCGGTGGTGGTGGTTGTGGTTGCGGCAGCGGCGGTGGTTGTGGCAGTGGCAGTGGTGGCGACGAGGTACCAGGTGCCGCTCTTGAGCACGACACCGAGCGGATCGAGGACACGCTCGATGTGCTGCGGTGTGCGCCAGCGTCGGTAGGTGATGCGGATGCGATGTTGTGCCCACACGGCAGCGGCTACGGCCGCGAGCGCGGGAGTGTCCTCGGCGTCGTGGAACCAGCCGGGTGCGTCGAGGTGAAAGCGTTCGCGGACGCGTCCGGCCCGCTCACGTAGCGGTGGCGGGAGGGCGGCGAGCAGCTTGAGCTGGGCGGCGGCAGCGAGGGCACCGAGGCCGAGGTCGTCCGCGGCGGTGGGCAGGCCGGTGAGGAAAAGGGAGCCGGCCTCATCGGCGGTCAGCCCGGTCAGCCGGGTGCGGTAGCCGGCGAGCAGCCGGTAGCCGCCCGTCGCCCCGCGTTCGGCGACGACCGGGACCCCCGCGTCGGCGAGGGAGGCCAGGTCCCGGTGGACCGTCCGGACGGAGACCTCCAGTTCGTCGGCGAGTTCGCGTGCGGTCACCTTGCCGCGGGTCTGCAGCATCATCAGGACGGACAGCAGCCGACTGGCGCGCATGCCCGATTCTCCCGCGGCAATCCTGACAGCAGATGTCAGGTATCGCGACCAGGATGGGCTCCGCTGGACGGCGTCCTGACGGGCGCATCCCTCACAGTGGATGGAGAACAGTGAGATGAGCGAATCGCACACGTCGCCGGCGGACGAGGCGGCCGACGCGAAGGGAGCGGCGGTGCCGGCTGTGAGCTGGGCAGGCATGATGTTGGACTGTCCGGATGCCGGGGAGCTCGCCACCTTCTACGGCGAGCTGACCGGCTGGGGCGTCGGGGGTGCCGACGACGGTGGTGCGTGGGCGTTTCTGAGCCCGCCCGGTGTCGACATCATGATCGGGTTTCAGCGGGTGGCCGACTACCAGCCGCCTCGCTGGCCGAGCCAGGACGCTCCGCAGCAGTTTCACCTGGACTTCCGGGTGGCGGACCTCGCCGCGTCCATCGCGCGGGCCAGGCAGCTTGGCGCCACCCCGGCCGGTCACCAGCCCGGCGGTGAGCGCTGGCAGGTCATGCTCGACCCGGCCGGCCATCCGTTCTGCCTCTGCCCGGTATCCTCCGCCGCCGGCTGACGCCGGTATCGGGCCGCGCGTTCCCGATCACCGTCCGCGTGGCTCGGTCCGTCGTCACCGACCCCAGGAGTGATCACCTGATCACCTGATCACCACCCCGCCCAGGTGACCTGGCTGCGGGTGGCCTCGCCGCGCGTGGCGTCGTTGCTGGGCGCGTCGCCGTGGGTGCTCTGGCCGCGGGTGGCCGGACCGCGGGCGGGGTCATCGCCGGACGTGCCGCTGTGGACGGCGAGGTCGTGTGCTGCCGAAGCAGGCACCTGGAGGGACGAGGACGCAAGCGGCAGGGAGTAGACCCGACGGGCGTTGTCGGCGCTGATCATTCGGGTGACGCGGGCGGCGTCGGTGGATGTCCAGGCGTCGTCGGCAACGCCGTCGTCGAGGAAGCGGGCCAGGCCCCGACGGAACAGGGTCGCGCCGAGCAGGAACAGTTCGGCCAGAGCGTAGGTGTCGGTGGAGAACAGGAGCTTGGCGAACGGCGCGAGTTCCAGCGCCTGCGCGAGCAGGGCAGCCGACCCTCGTCCGGTGTTGTGGATGGCAAGGCCCAGGTCGAGATGCACGTTGGGGAAGACCTGGGCGAGGTAGGCGGCTTCGCGGTGGTACGGGTAGCAGTGCAGGAGCAGGATGCTCACCCCGGTCGGGGCGAGTGCCCGTAGCAGGCCGGTGAGCAGCAGCGGGTTGCCGCGGGTGAGGTCGAGGTCGTTGTCGCCATAGCCGACGTGGATCTGCACGGGCAGCCCGGCGTCCACCCCGCACCAGATCAGAAACGCGTGCAGCACCGGATCGTGCAGCCGGATCGGCGCACCCGCGCGGATCTCGTTGATCCAGGTCCGGGTGGCGGCGGCGACCTCACGCTCGGTGGGACGCACCGCCGGCAGCTCAAGGCCGGCCCGGTAGGCGGCGACGGATTTCACCGCGACGGTCGTCGGAGCACGGGTGTCCAGACGGGCGCGCACCGTGTCGGCGAGATGGCTGACGCCGATCTGCCCGGTGAGCACGTCCACGGCGGCGAGCTCGGCGATCCGTTCAAGGCGCGTGACCTCCAGGCCGCAGGCCGCGGTGCCGACCCCCGCGCCGGTGCCGACCCCCGCGCCGGTGCCGACCCCCGCGCCGGTGCCGGCCGACGTGCCCGGGTCGGCGGTCATGCTCGGGTGTGCGTTGGCGTTCGTGGCGGCGTAGGCGGCGAGTTGCTCAGCGCTGGTCAGCGGTTCGGGCTGGAAACCGGTGTCGACACAGAAGGTGGTGATGCCGGTGGCGGTGAGCAGCCGGCGGTGGACCTCCTCGTACCCGAGCGCGGCCCGGCGCTCGAGGTAGCTGTCGGGATCGGTGTGCGGCGACAGGTCGAGCAGGGGTGCGCACCAGCGGCGCAGGGCGAACCCGATCTGGCTGTCGAACAGTGTGGTGCCGGGCGGTCCGGGCGCGTCTGCCTCGGTCAGCATGCTTTCGAACTCCGGACGGGCCAGGTCCCGTTGCACAAGCCCATGACAGTGATGATCGATGAGCTCCCCGTCCTCGTGTTGAGCCATCCCCGGTACATCCCCCCTGGACGGCCTGGTCATGCCTTGGCGACATCCGGCCGTCGTCGTTGCACACAGTGATTTCCACCGACGAGCGTTGCCTGTGGATAACGTGTGGACAACTACGGTGCCCCTGGGGACAGTGTGGTCGGAAGTCCGTGATGTTGACCTGTTTTCAAAGATTCTTGCCTGGAAGACAACTGTGGAAAACGTTGGACCGGCCGGGTGCGGCCGGTGTCGATCTCACGGCCAGGTCGGCGCTTTAGTCGCTCTCAGTTATCGTCCTCCGGGTGTGGCCGGCGCCTCGTCCGGTGTTCCAGGGCGCCGGACGCCGCCAGGAGCGCGATCATTCGCAGGCGGCAGGCGGCAGGCGGCAGGCGGCAGGCGGCAGGCGGCAGGCGGCAGGCGGCAGGCGGCAGGCGGCAGGCGGCAGGCCCGGGGGAGAGGGCGGCCAGGCAGCATTCGCCGAGGAGGCGACGATGAACGAGCCCGGGTCAGCTACGGCACCGACGGCGGGGACGGGAGCGACCGAGGCGTCGGCGGGAACGCCGATGGGGGTGTCGGCGGGTATCCACAGCGGTTGGGACCGTGACCGGATTGCCGCGGCGGCCCGGCACACGGCGACGAACCTGGCCGTGCGCGGGGTGGTCTGCGTGGCCTGCACCTTCGTCGACAACAGTGGCATCACCCGGGTGAAGGGTGTGCCGGTCGGCCGGCTGGACGCGGCGGTCGTCTGGGGCGTGGGTATGTCGCCGGTGTTCGACGCCTTTTTCGCCGACGACGCGCTGCTGGGCGACACCGCGGCCGGTAGCCCCGTCGGTGACCTGCGGCTGCACCCGGACCTGACCCGGCTGACCCCGCTGGCTGCCCAGCCGGGCTGGGCCTGGGCGCCCGCCGACCGCCGCGATCAGGATGGCCTGCCCCATCCACAGGACGGTCGGGAACTCGTGCGTGGCCAGGTGGCGAGGCTTGCCTCCCGGGGGATCGCCGTCGCCATGGCCTTCGAGGTGGAGTGGGCGGTGTCCGCCGTCGAGGCCGGACCCGAGGAGTTCGTCCCCGCCGCGCGCGGCCCTGCCTATGGGATGACCCGGGTCGCAGAACTCGGCGACTATCTGCGCGATGTCGTCACCGCGCTCACCGAGCAGGGGCTCGTCGTCGAGCAGATCCATCCCGAGTATGCCGCCGGCCAGTTCGAGGTGTCGGTCGCGGCCCAGGACCCGCTCGGCGCCGCGGACACCTGTGTCCTGGTGAAGGAGACCATTCGCGGGGTCAGCGAGCGGCACGGCCTGCGCGCCTCGTTCGCCCCGCAACTGGTCGCCGGGGGCGTCGGCAACGGCGGGCACGTCCACCTCAGCCTGTGGACGGACGACGGCCTGTGGACAGACGACGCCAACCACCTCGACGATCCCGGTGACCTTCGTACCTCCCGTACCTCCCACGGTCGTCGGGCCTCCCCGGGCTATGGGGCCTCCCAGGGCTATCGGGACTCCGGCGTTCCCAGGGACGCTGGCGTCCACCGGGGTTCCTGTGACTACCGGGACTCCCGCGGTCGCCTGCACCCGGACGCCACGCCGACGGCCCGGGTCGGGCCGTCGCAGCTGCGGCCGGACGTCGCATCGGCGGGGCTCACCGAGGCCGGTCGGGCGAATCTGATGGGCGGTGGTGCGGGCCCGGCCGGGCTCACCGCGGCCGGGGAGGGCTTCGCCGCCGGCATCCTCACCCGGCTGCCGG
Organism: Frankia sp. R82; assembly: GCF_023716925.1. Lineage (GTDB taxonomy): Bacteria > Actinomycetota > Actinomycetes > Frankiales > Frankiaceae > Frankia. The sequence goes on along the minus strand of NZ_JAMQQG010000236.1, from coordinate 571 downwards.
CCCTGATGGCGCTCGGTGCCCCGAGCGTCGCCTCCTACCTGCGACTCATGCCGTCCCGGTGGGCGGGTGTGTATGCCTGCTGGGGCCGGGAGAACCGGGAGGCCCCGCTGCGGATGATCCCCGGCCCGGCGGCGGCCGGGGGGCGGGCGGCGAACCTGGAGATCAAGTGCTTTGACCTGGCCGCGAATCCGTACCTGCTCGTCGCGGCCCTGCTCGCTGCCGGGCATGCCGGGCTGGTCGCCGGCGCCCGGCTACCAGCCCCGGTCGACGTCGACCCCGCCCGCCTGGATCCCGCCGAGCGGGACCGCCGTGGCATCCGCCGGCTGCCGACCACCCTGGGCGAGGCGCTGGCGGCCTTCGAGGCGGACGAGGTGCTGCGCGCTGCCTGTGGACCGCAGGTGCACGACACGGTGCTCGCCATCCGGCGCGCGGAGATCCGCCGGTTCGCCGACGCCGCCCCGGATGTCGTCGTCGCCGCGACTCGCTGGCGCTACCCTCGGGCTTTCACCGGGGTGATCGTCTGTTGGGTTGCCGCAAAGAGGAAAGTGCTCCTGAACAGGGAGGATCGGGC
>NZ_JAMQQG010000235.1 GCF_023716925.1 Frankia sp. R82 | reverse complement strand
GGCGAGGTGCGCGCCCAGGGTCGACGTCGGGCTCGCCGAACCGGCGACGGTGCCCGAGGCGGGGGAGGCCGCGGCGGACGGTGTCGGGAGCGCCGAGGCCGCGGCGAGGATGCGTCGGGCCTCGGGCAACCCGTCGAGCAGTGGGCGCGGTCCCGCGGAGGTGAACACCGGCACGAACCGGTCCCAGTCGATCTCGGCGACGACCACGTCGACGTCGTCGAGGTCGAGCACCCGCCCGAACGCCGCCAGGGCGAGCGGCGGCGGCATGAACGGAATGCCGCTGGCGCGAAGCTGGTCCTCGGCCAGGGCCGCCGCCATCCCGCCGCCGTCGGCCGGGCTCCAGATGCCCCAGGCGATCGACGTCGCGGTCAGGCCCCGGGCGCGCCGGCGCCGGGCGAGGCTGTCGAGGAAGGCGTTCGCCGCGGCATAACCGCCGTGGATGCCGCTGCCCCACACGGCCGAGATCGAGGAGAACAGCACGAAGGCGTCGAGGGTGTCCCGGTCGAAGATCTCGTCGAGCAGCGCGGCGCCCGTGGCCTTGGCCCGTGCGGCCTCGGCCACCTGCGCGAGCGTGGTCTCGACCAGCGGGACCAGCACGCCGCCGCCCGCGGTGTGCAGGACCGCGCGGATCTGGTCGCCGCCGGCCTCGACCCGGTCCACCAGGGCTCGCAGCGCGTCGCGGTCGGCGACGTCGCAGGCTTCGAGGGTGACCCGGCTGCCGAGATCGGTCAGGTCGGCGACGAGCTCGGTGGCTCCCGGGGCCTGCTCGCCGCGCCGGCTGGCGAGGACGAGGTGTGGTGCGCCGGCGCGGGCGAGCCAGCGGGCGACGTGCCCGCCGATCGCCCCGGTACCGCCGGTGATCAGGACGGTGCCCCGCGGACGCCAGATCTGCGCGGGGCCCGCCGGCGGCGGGTCGCCGGCGCGGACCAGACGCCGGACGAACACGCCGTCCGCCCGCACGGCGAGCTGGTCCTCCACGCCGGTGTCCGTGAGCACGGCTCGCAGCCGTCCGAGTGACCCGGCCTCGACGACGGCGGGCAGGTCCAGCAGGCCACCCCAGCGCCGGGGGTGTTCGAGCGCCGCGCAGCGGACCAGTCCCCACACCGCCGCCTGGGCCGGGCTCTCCGGTGGATCGCCGTCGCGCACCGCGACCGCGCCCCGGGTCAGCACCCACAGCGGCGCATCCAGGCCGACGTCGTCGAGTGCCTGGACCAGCAGGACGGTCAGCGCCAGCCCGGTACTGATCTCCGCATGGACCGGATGGGGGGTGTCCTCGGAGGCGAGCAGGGACACCACCGCCGCGGGCAGGCCGTCGGCGAGCGCCGCGCGGAGCAGGTCGGCCAGCTCCGCCCGGTCCACCTGCGGGGCGACGCCGACCGCCACGACCGCGGCGCCGTCGTGGCCGAGGGCGTCAAGCACCGGCGACACCTCGGACGCACCCTCGGACGCCGGCACCAGCACCAGCCACGGCCCGGTCTGCGCCGCCGGAGCGGACGGGACAGCCAGCGCGGTCAGGGCAGAGGGTGCGGGGAACGGATCCCAGCGCACCCGGTAGCGCCAGGACGCCATCGTGGCCTGGTCCCGGGCCGTCCGGCGCCAGGCGGACAGCGCACCCAGGGCAGGGGCCACCGCCGGTGGGGGCTGTTCGGCCGGGACACCCAGCACGGCGGCCAGCGCCGCGAGGTCCTCCCGATCGACGGCGTCCCAGAACGCGGCGTCGCTCTCGGCGGGCCCGCTGGCCGACCGGTCGTCGGGGCGCGTCGCCGCCGCTCCCGATCCGGGCTCGAGCCAGTACCGCGTTCCGCCGAAGGCGTAGGTCGGCAGCTCCACGCGCCGGACGTCCGACCCGGGGTAGAGCGCCGACCAGTCCAGCTCGACGCCGTGGGCCTGGGCCTGGCCGACCGAGCGCAGGAACCGGTCCAGGCCGCCTTCGTCACGGCGCAGGGATCCGAGGGTGACGACGTCACGGGTGCCGTCGCGCTCGAGCGCACTGTCGAACGCGCCGGCCGCCTCCGCGGTCTGCTCGATCCCCACGACCAGCACGGGATGGGGACTGACCTCGATGAACATCTGGTGGTCGCGCTCGAGCAGCCGGCGCACGACCGGTTCGAACAGCACCGGGCGGCGCAGGTTGCGAACCCAGTACCCGGCGTCCAACGCCGCGGTGTCCACCGGCTCCCCGGTCGTCGTGGACCAGAACGCCACCTCCGGCACCCGCGGGGTGATCCCGTCCAGCGTCGCCAGCAGCTGATCGCGGATCCCGTCGACCTGCGCCGAATGCGACGCGTAGTCGACGGCGATCCGCCGCACCCGCACCCCGTCGGCCACGCACCCGGCCAGCAGCCCGTCCAGCGCCTGCGGATCACCCGACACCACCGTCGACGACGGTCCGTTCACCGCCGCCACCGACACCTGCCCGCCCCAGGGCGAGATCCGGTCCGCCGCCTCCTCGGGGGACAGCGACACCGACGCCATCGCGCCCCGGCCGGACAGCTCGGCACCCAGCAGCCGACTGCGCAGGGCGACCACCCGGGCCCCGTCGGCGAGGGTGAGCGCGCCGGCCACACAGGCGGCCGCGATCTCCCCCTGCGAATGCCCCACCACCACCGACGGCACCACCCCCAGCGACCGCCACAGCTGTGCCAGCGACACCATCACGGCCCACAGCACCGGCTGGACGACGTCGACCCGGTCCAGCGGCGGCGAACCCGCCGCCCCCCGCAGCACCTCGACCACCGACCAGTCCACATACGGTTCCAACGCCGCCGCGCACTCCTGCAGGCGGGCCCGGAACACCGGGCTCGACGCCAGCAGATCCACCCCCATGCCCACCCACTGCGCGCCCTGACCCGGGAACACGAACACCGGTTTCGGATCGTCGAGCGCCGTCCCGCGGACCACCCGGTCGGTGGGTTCACCCTGCGACAGCGCCGTCAGGGCGGCCAGGAACTCCGCCCGGTCCCGCGCCACCACCGCGGCCCGGTGCTCGAACGCCGACCGGGACGTCGCCAGCGAGAAGCCGATGTCCGCCAGCTCCAGGTCCACCCGGGTCGACACGTGGTCGAGCAACCGCTGCGCCTGGGCACCGACCGCGTCCGCGCCGCGGCCGGACACCACCCACAGCAGCGCCGAGCCGTCGGTCGCCCCCACGGCCTCCGGCGCCGCCGGCTCCGGCTCCGGCTCCGGCTCCGGCCAGACATCTTCGAGGATGACGTGCGCGTTCGTCCCACTCGCCCCGAACGACGAGACCCCGGCCCGGCGAGGCTCCCCGGCTCCGGGCCAGGGAACCTCCTCGGTCAGCAGCCGCATCGCGCCCGACGACCAGTCGACGTGGGGGGTCGGCTCCTCGGCATACAGGGTGCGCGGCAGCATCCCGTTGCGCATCGCCATGACCATCTTGACCACGCCGGTGAGACCGGACACCGCGGCGCCGTGACCGATGTTGGACTTCACCGAGCCCAGCCACAGCGGCCGGTCCGCGCTCCGGTCCTGGCCGTAGACGGCGAGCAGGGCCCGCGCCTCGATCGGGTCACCGAGCGTGGTCCCGGTGCCGTGGGCCTCCACCACGTCGACGTCGGTGCCGGTCAGTCCGGCGTTGGTGAGGGCCTGGCGCAGGACCCGCTGCTGCGACCGTCCGTTCGGCGCGGTCAGTCCGTTGCTGGCGCCGTCGGAGTTCAGCGCCGAACCACGGATGACCGCGAGCACCTGATGGCCGTTGCGTCGGGCGTCGCCGAGCCGTTCGAGCAGCAGCACCGCGACGCCCTCGGACCATCCGGTGCCGTTCGCCCCGGCGGCGAACGGCCGGCACCGTCCGTCCGGGGACAACGCCCGCTGCCGGCTGAACTCGACGAACGCCATCGGTGTGGCCAGGACCGTGACCCCGGCGGCCAGCGCCATCGAGCACTCGCCCTGGCGCAGCGACTGGCTGGCCAGGTGCAGCGCCACCAGCGACGACGAGCACATCGTGTCGACGGTCAGCGCGGGCCCCTCCAGACCGAGGGTGTAGGCGATGCGACCCGACATCACCGCGCTGGACGTCCCGAGCACGATGTGGCCCTCGAGGGTGTCCGGAACGTCGGCGGGGTCGGTGCCGTAGTCGTGGTTGGTCGCCCCCACGAAGACCCCGGTCCGCGACCCGCGCATGGACAGCGGATCGAGGCCGGCCCGCTCGAAGGTCTCCCAGGACGTCTCCAGCAACAGGCGTTGCTGGGGAGCCATCGCCAGCGCCTCCCGCGGGCTGATCTCGAAGAACCCGGCGTCGAACCGGTCGACGTCGGGCAGGAAGCCGCCCTCGCGCACATAACTGCGCCCCAACCGCTGCGGATCGGCGTCGTAGACGGCGTCCAGATCCCAGCCGCGGTCGGCGGGAAACGGCGAGATCGCGTCCCGGCCGGCGGCCACGAGATCCCAGAGCTGTTCGGGTGACCGGACGCCGCCGGGCAGCCGGCAGCTCATCGCCACGATCGCGATGGGTTCGCGGGAGCGGGCCTCGACGTCGGACAGGCGCCCCCGGACCTGGCGCAGATCGGCCGTCACCCGCTTGAGATAGTCGCGCAGCTTGGCTTCGGTGCTCATGGAAGGTCGACTCCTCGGGCACGGCGAACGGGGCAGGCGGGGCGGCGGATCACCTCAGGAGATCCCGAGCTCGTTGTCGATCAGGTCGAAGATCTCGTCGTCCGACGCGGCATCGAGATCGTCCGTGGCGGCGTCGCCCGCCGCCTTGCCGTCCGGGCTGCCGTCCCAGCTGCGCAGCAGAGTGCGCATCCGGGCCAGCACCGCGGCGCGAACCTCGTCGGGCATCGTGGGCAGGCCGGCCGCCAGGCCGTCCAGATCACCGGGGCCGGCCAGGGGCGACCCGGTGCTCTCGCCGGCTGGGCCGGCTGGGCCGGCTGGGCCGCGCTGCAGCTCGTCCAGCAGATACCCGGCCAGCTCCGCCGGGGTGGGGTAATCAAAGATCACCGTGGTGGGCAGCGGGACACCGGTGGCCTCCCTGATCCGGTTACGCAGCTCGACCACGGTCAGGGAGTCGAACCCCAGGTCCCGGAACGGCCGGCCCGGTCGCACCGCCCCGGCGCCGTCCTGGCCGAGCACGATCGCCGCCTCGGCCCGGACCAGATCGAGAACGGCCCGTTCCCGATCGGCCCCGACCAGGCCGCCAACCCGGCGGCGCCATCGCTCGGCACCATCGGCCGGCCCGCCCGCGGCGGGGGCAGCGCCCGTTGCCGGATGCTCGCGGACCTCGGCGAGGTCGCGCAGCAGCGGCAGGCTGGCCGCGGCGGGAAACGCCACGAGCAGCTGCTCCCAGTCGATGTCGGCGACCACCAGACCGCTGTGCGCGCCGGCGCCGACGGCGCGTTCGAGGGCTGCGGCGGCCAGCTTCGCGGACAGGACACCCAGACCGGCCAGCCGCGGCCGGTCCACCACGCCCTGCCCGCCCGCCCAGTCACCGAGGGCCACACTCACCGCGGCACCGCCCAGGCTGCGCCGCCGTCGGGCCAGGGCGTCGAGATAGCCCTCGGCAGCCGCACTCACACTCTGCCCACCGCTGCCCCAGACGCCCGCGAGGGACGACACGACGATCAGCTCGGCCGCCGCCGGCGGGTCGCCCCCGGAGACCACCTCGTCCCCGAAGACCGCTGCGTCCCCGAAGACCGCTGCGTCGAGGCCGGCGGCAGCGATCCGATCACCCACGGCGGCCGCGAAGGCGTCCAGATCCAGCTCCGCCACCGCCGTCCCGGCGCCGCCCGCCTCCCCCGATCCGACGACGACGATCTCGAGCCCCTCCGGCAGGGCCGCGCGCAGCGTGCCACCGTCACCGGCGGTGCCCTTACCGAAGACGCCGGCATCGGTCCCGTCATGCTCCTGTTCGTCCCGCAGAAGGGTGCTCCGGGCACCGAGACCGGTGAGTTCGGCGCGTAGCTCGTCCAGGCCCGCCGCGTCGGTCGGGACGGCGAGTGCGAGGTGCCTCGCCCCCGACCCGGCCAGCCAGCGGGCCACCTGGCCGCCGCGGCCGGCGGGTTCCCCGACGACCAGGGCGACGGCCGGCGGGTTCCACCTGTGGACCGGGGCGTCGGCGTGTACCCGCGCCCGGACCAGACGCTGTGCGAACACTCCCGCGGCCCGTACCGCCGCGCCCTCGCCCGGTTCGGCCCCGACGATCACCGTCCGGAGCCGGGAGACGGCCCGGTCGTCCGGTTCCCGGGGAAGGTCGACCAGGCCACCCCACCGGTCGGGATGTTCCACCGCGACGACCCGGCCCAGCCCCCACACCGCCGCCTGCTCCGGTGCGACCACCACCCCGTCGGCGCCCGTGCTGACCGCGCCGCTGGTCACGCACCACAACGGCGCCAGAAGGGCGGCGTCACCCAGTGCCTGCGCGACGGTGACGGTGAGCGCGAGCCCCCGGGGGATGGCCGGATGGTCGGGATCGGGTTCGGTGGCCAACGCCACCAGGGACACCACCGTGGTCACGGTCTGGTCCGCCGCGGCTTCGACCAGGCGCCGGACCGCCTCCGCCCGGTCGGCCGCGGCGAGTTCGACGATCACAACGGTCGGACCACCGGTCCGCGGCGCACGCAGGACGTCGGCGATCCTGCTGGCCTCGCGGTGCCCGGCGGGCACGACGACGATCCAGGCCCCGGTCGGCACGGTCGACTCGGCGACCGACAGCGGGCTCCACGTGATCTGGTACCGCGACCGGTCCAGCAGCGACTCCTCCTGCTGGCCGCGCCGCCACCCGGACAGCATCGGCAGTACCGCGCCGAGCTCCTCGCGTCGGGGCGCCGCCTGCTCCCCGAGTGCCCGGGACAGGGCGTCGAGATCCTCGCCCTCGACCGCCGCCCAGAACCGGGCCTCCGCCGGGTTCGCCGCCGCTGCGCCGGGCGCCGAGGCCGCCGCGGTGGCGGCTGCCGGGCCGCCGGACTCGATCCAGTACCGCCGGCGTTGGAAGGCGTAGGTGGGCAGATCGACCCGCTGCGCCGCACCGGTGAACAGCGGTGCCCAGTCGACCGGTATCCCCCGGGTGAACGCCTCGGCCAGACTGGCCAGGAAACGACCGGGACCCCCGTCGTCACGGCGCAGTGTCCCGAACGCCACCGCCCCGGAATCCGCCGTTACGGAGAGATCCGCCGCCGCGTCGATGGTCTCCTGCACTCCCATCGTCAACACCGGATGCGGACTGACCTCGATGAAGGTGTTCCGCCCCGCCGCCAGCAACGCCCGAACCGTACCTTCGAACAGAACAGGTTCCCGCAGGTTCCGCGCCCAGTAGCCGGCGTCCAGCACCGCCGCATCCACCGGCCCACCGGTCACCGTCGACAAGAACGGAATCTCCGGCACCCGCGGGGTAATACCAGCCAATGCCGCCCGCAACTCGTCCACAACATCATCGACCTGCGTCGAATGCGACGCATAGTCCACCGCGATCCGCCGGACCCGCACCTCCTGCGTTTCGCAGCCGGCCAGAAACTCGTCCAACGCCTGCGGATCACCCGACACCACCGTCGACGACGGCCCGTTCACCGCCGCCACCGACAG
>NZ_JAMQQG010000234.1 GCF_023716925.1 Frankia sp. R82 | reverse complement strand
GGGTTCTTCGTCTGGACCGGCCGGCAGGCGCAGGGTCAGCTCGCCGGCGGCGTCGTAGCGCAGCAGGTCAGGGGTGCCGGCCACCGCCGCGGGATAGGGCCGCACCAGGCGCGGGGGCGCCGTCGGCACGGACGCCCCGGTACCAGTCGCCGCAGTACCCACGGTGGCGCCCCGCCCGTCCGGCGGGTCGTAGAACCAGCTCAGGCCGTAGCTGTCGGCCGTGGCGACCAGGGCGTCCAGGGCGGCGGGCGAGGCGTCCTTCCAGCCGGTGAGATAGCCGGTCGGATCGTTGACGGCGACGGTGACCGCCGGGTCGAACGACGCCGGACGACTGCTCCACAGCACATGGTACGGATCATGGGCGGCGACGGTGTCGGACAGCTCCGGGCCGGTACCGGCGGGCACCTCATAGCCGAGCACACCCGGTTCGACGCGCAGCCGGTCGGCGAGCGCGGCCAGAGCGGTCGCGAGGGTCGCGTCCGAAAATCGTCGACCCGCAACCGTCGGCACCAGCCGCAGGACGACCTGTAACCCCCGGGCGGTGAACATCCGGGTGAGCCCGACCGCCTGGTCAAGGCCGGCATCCGCGGGGCCCGCGACCGCCGGGCCGGACGCGGTGGGCGGTGGCCAGCCGGCCACCGCCGGAAGGTGACCGCCGGTGGCCACCGGGACCGCCAGCCGCACCCCGGTGAAACCCTGCCCGATCCAGGTCGCAAGATCACCCTCGGTCGGCGTCACCCCGGCCGGCAACGAAAGGCCGCGCACGACCATGACGCGGCGGGCCGCATCGACCAGGTACGGACCGACCCGTCCCAGGGTGTTCGCCGGCATCCCCGGAGCAGAGGCAACGGACGCACCGCCCGCGCCGGTTGCGGTCCCGACCGCCGGGGCGGGCCCGCCGGTTACGGGGGCGGCCCAGCTGGCCGGGATTCCCATCGCCAGCAGCACGCCACCCGTGCCGACCGCCAGGGCCAGGCTGCGCACCCGAAGACCCCGCCGCACCCGACGGCCGCGAGGAGCCGGGGGCGGGACGCTCTGGGCCGCCCGAGCGCTCCGGCCGGCATGGACAGCTTGGCTGGCATGGACCGCTTGGCCGGCATGGACAGCCCGGCTGGCATGGACAGCCCCGACGCGGCCAGGTCGAGCATGAACGGAACGGACGATGTGGGTCAGGGCCGGGGCAAGGCGGTGGGAACGGGTCTGTTCCCGCTCCGCCCCTCCCGGCGCGGTAGTGCAGTCACCACGCACATTCCCTATCCTGCCGTGCCGGCGCAAACGGGCTCAGACCGCCCGGTCCGCGGAGTTGCCGGGCGTACCCGAACGGCCAGGTGTGGCCGGCCGGGCAGGCCCGCCGCGGTCAGCGCGATCGCCACGGTCAGCCAGTACCCGCGTCGACCGGGACACCCCGATGCCGGGCACACCGGCCGACGGTCCACCCGCGCCGGGAAGATCGCCGGCCACGGCCTCGCCGACGGAACCGTCTGCCGGCGCCGCGACGGCGCTACCAGCCGCCGCGCGGGCGGCGGCAATTTCTTCCTTGGCCCGCTTCGCATACATATCGACGTATTCCTGGCCCGAGAGCGCCATCAGTTCGTACATGATCTGGTCGGTGACCGAACGCAGCACGAACCGGTCGTCGGCCATCTCGGCGTAACGGGAGAAGTCCAGCGGCGGCCCCACCCGCATCCCGACCCGGCGCACCCGCGGCAGCAGCTTGCCCGGGGGTTGGGCCTCGAAGGTGCCGATCATGGCGACCGGGATCACCGGCACGCCGGCCTCCAACGCCATCCGCGCCACACCGATCTTGCCGCGGTACAGGCGGCCGTCCGGCGAGCGGGTGCCCTCCGGGTAGATGCCGAGCAACCGGCCCTGCCGCAGCACGCGCACACCGGAACGCAACGCTCCCTCGCTGGCCTTGCCGCCGCTGCGGTCGATCGGGATCTGGCCGGCTCCGCTGAAGAACACCCGCTTGAACCAGCCCTTGATGCCGGCCTCGGTGAAGTAGTCACTCTTGGCGAGAAAGGTGACCCGGCGCGGCACGACCAACGGCAGGAAGAAGTGGTCCAGGAACGACAGATGGTTTCCGGCCAGGATGGCGGGCCCCTCCGCGGGGATGTGCTCGGCACCCTCGACCCATGGGCGCCACACCACCCGGAGCACGGGGGTGAGGATCATCTTGAGCACCCAGTAGAACAAGGACAGCTCCCACCTGGTCACCGTCGTGAGACGACCCTGTCAGGGCGCCCGGACCGGGTCGCCCGCACTGCACACGCCGACGCCGTCGGCCCGAGCATGCCACCGGGCGCAGCGCCCGCCGTGGCGGCACGCGGCCGTGGGCGCCCGCCCACCGATCGGTGCCGTCCGGGCCGACGCGGCCCGACGCGGCATGCGCCAGAGACGCGGCTCGCCGGGCATGGCCGGTAGGCAGACCTGAGCCTAGGTAGCCGGACATCATCACGTCCACCGGAACATCCACAACAGTGCCACCGACGGCGTGGTCGAGGTGATGACCCTGCCACGGCCGGTCCGCACCATCGTTCCTTCCCGCTGGCGAGCATCCTCGCGCCGAGATCTATATCCTCTCAACGAGGGACGGTCACATTACGACGTCCGACTCGACCCCCCATGAAATTTCGTTGAATGTCGTGACATCGACGACAAGACGCCCACCGATGAGACACGGACGACCATGGCCTCGGCCCGCGGACCGTGCGAGCATGCGGGTACCGACGTTTTTCCGCCTGCCGTCCGAATGTTGCGCGGCAGGTGGGTTGCACCGGGCACGTTGCACAGGGCGCGAAGGGCGGACAGTGATGGCGGGTTCCACCGACACAGCCCTGCTTCCCGGCGCGGAGCCGTTCACGTTCGTGGGCGGGTCGGTCGGGGTGCTGCTGGTTCACGGCTTCACCGGCTCGCCGGGCAGCATGCGTCCATGGGGCGAGGCGCTGGGGGCCGCCGGGCTCACGGTTTCCTGCCCGCTCCTGCCCGGTCACGGCACCCGCTGGCAGGACATGGTCCCCACCTCCTGGCCGGACTGGTACACCACGGTGCGCGGGGAGTTCCTCCGGCTGCGCCGGGAGTGCGACGAGGTGTTCGTCATGGGCCTGTCGATGGGCGCCACGTTGACGCTGCGTCTGGCCGAGGAGTACGGCGCCGAGGTCACGGGCCTGGTCACCGTCAACGCGAGCCTGATGACCGAGCGGAGGCAGGCCGCGCTTGCCCCACTGCTCAGCTGGATCATCCCGGCGGTTCCCGGGGTCGCCGGTGACGTGAAGGCCAAGGGTGTGCCGGAGGTCGGCTACAGCCGGGTTCCCCTGCGGCCGTTCGCCTCCCTGCGCAAGCTGTGGGCGGTCACCCGGGCCGATCTCGGGCGGATCGTCTCACCGGTGCTGGCCTACCGCAGCGTGGTCGATCACATCGTCGAGCCGAGTTCCGGGGCGCTGCTGCTGGCCGGGGTGCGGGCCCCGATCGAGGAGCGGCTGCTGCCCGACAGCTGGCACGTGGCCACCCTCGACAACGACAAAGAAACGATCTTCAAGGGCAGTCTCGAGTTCGTCCGGCAGCACTCGATCTCGACTCAGGCGCCAGCTCCGGTGGCCAGCGATGGCTGAGCACCCGCCCTTCCCCAGCTCGGGCGAACCGGCCCCCGGGCCGCTGGACCATTCGGGTTCCGCCGCGGTGCCCGGCGCGGACGGCGGCCACGACAATCACGCCGAGTCGCTGACGTCCGATACCGACCAGGCCACGACGGACCAGCCGGCACCGGCCGACACTGGAGCCCAGGGGCAGACCCAACCACAGGGCCAGGCACAGGGCCAAAGTCAGGGGCCGGCGGCCGACGAGCCGTCCTCGACACCACCCCGCTCGCAGCAGGACGATGACGCGGCGTTTCTCGAGCTCGTCGCGCGTTTCGACGACGAACCGACCGCGCGTACCTGGCCGGCGCAGGAGGACATCGCCGATCTCCGCCATCCCACGATCATCATCCTGCGACCGCCGTTCGCACCCGACGTCCCGGACGAGCCGGACGAGCCGGACAGCCAGACCGCCCCGGGCACCGGGCGGGCCCCCCTGCCGCCCGGCCTGCGCCCGCACCACCTGCGGGGTGATGACGCCGACGAGATCGTTGTCATCGACCTGGGCGCCGACGGCATCGACGGCATCGACGGCACCGGCGGCATCGGGGCCGATCAGTCGGACGACGACGAGCACTACGTCCCGCCGCCCCCGCCGCCCCTGCCCCGCGTCCGCCCGGTCACCCGCTGGGCGCTCGGCTCGATCGCCCTGGGCATGGTGTTCCTGGTGGTCCCGAGCCTGATCGGCTTCAACCAGTCACGCTCCCAGGACGTCGCTGGCGTGCTGTTCATCCTCGGCGGTGTCGGCACCCTCGTCGCCCGGATGGGCGAACGTCCGCCCACCGACCTGGACGGCCCCGGCAACGGAGCGGTCCTCTAGACCGCTCGGTCCACCCGGCCGCCACCCGCGCTGAACCTGCGGCGGCCGGCAGCGGCGACGGCACCGACGAGCACGGGAACGAACAGAAGGGCGTTGGGCGTGCGTTTTCACGAGCAGGTCGAGGTGCACGGGCATCTCATGGACACCGGTGTACTGGCAAAGGTCCTCGACGACGTGCTGGACTACGGTGGCGACTACCGGGTGGACCGGATCGACCTCGGGCGCAGCCACGACGACGAGTCCCATGCGGTCATCACCGTCGGCGCCGAGACGCAGCGGCGACTGGTGCGCATCCTCATGCGCGTCCAGGTACACGGGGTGAACAAGGTGGCCGCCGGTACGGCGCGCTGTGAGGCGGCCGACCGGGACGGGGTGTTCCCGACCGACTTCTACTCGACGACCAACCTGGAGACCGTCGTCCACCTCGACGGCCAGTGGGTGCCGGTGGAACATCCGGAGATGGACTGTGGCCTGGTCGTCTCGCACGGGCGGGTGCGTACCGTGCCGGTGACCGACGTCCGCGTCGGGGACCAGATCGTCTGCGGGGTGGACGGCGTCAAGGTCGTTCTTCCGGTGACCGACCATTCCAGTCGCGTCCACGCCGAGTACGGGTCGCTGCCCAGTTCCGGACAGCCGCAGGCGGTGCTGGTGCGCGCGATCGCCCGCCAGATCCGCGAGATCAAGGCCGAGGGCGGCCAGGTGCTGTGGGTCGCCGGCCAGGCGATCGCCACCACCGGGGCCACCCCGGCGCTGGTCGCCCTGATCGAGGCCGGCTACCTCGATGTGCTGTTCACCGGCAACGCGCTCGCGACGCTGGACATCGAGGCGGCCCTGTACGGGTCGCCGCTCGGGGTCGGGCCGCTGCGCAGCGGCCGGGTGCAGCGCGGCAGTGAGCAGCACATCCGGGCGATCAACGCGATCCGCCGGGAGGGCTCGATCCGCGCGGCGGTCGAGTCGGGCGTGCTCACCGAGGGAATCATGCATGCGATGGTCAAGGCGAACAAGGCCTTCGTCGTGGTCGGTTCGGTGCGCGACGACGGACCGCTGCCCGACGTCCACACCGACGTCGTCGCCGGCCAGCGGGCGATGCGGGCGGCCCTGCGGGGCGTCGGCTACGCGCTGATGGTCGCCTCCGCGCAGCATTCCGTGGCGACCGGCAACATTCTGCCGGCGTCGATCCCGGTGGCGTGCGTCGACGTCAACCCGACGACGGTGCACGCCCTGACCGAGCGGACCAGCGCGCACGCCGTCGGCGTGGTGGCCGACGCGGGACTGTTCCTCGAGCAGCTCGCCGTCGAGCTGGTCGCCGACTACCGCCCCGCCCGGCCGGGACCAGGCGGGACGGCTGCCTGACCCGGGGGATCAGCTACCGACCCTCGGCGGCAGACGGTCCGCGGCAGACGGTCCGCGGCCAGCACTCAGATGCGGGCGAGGTCGGCCGCGCCGACCATGCCGGCCTGGCTGCCGAGCTCGGCGATGACCACTTCGGCCATCGGACGGTGGCCACGTCCGGACACGGCCTCGCTGAAGCGGTCACGGGCCGGGCCGAGCAGCAGGTCACCGGCGTCGGAGACACCGCCGCCGACGATGTAGCGGTCGGGATCGAGCACGGCGGCGAGGCTGGCCATCCCCTCCCCGAGCCAGTGCCCGACCTCGGTGAGGCAGCGCAGCGCAGCGGGATCGCCCTTGCGGGCGGCCTCGGTGACGTCCGGGCCGGTCAACCCGTCGATGTCACCGCCGCTGGCGGCCAGCATCGTGGTGGCCGCGGCCGGGTCGTCGGCGGCCACCTGCCGGGCGAGGCGGACCAGCGCCCGGCCGCTGGCGTACTGCTCCCAGCAGCCGTGGTTGCCGCAGCCGCACAGGTGCCCATCCGGCACCATCCGCATGTGGCCGGTCTCCGCACCGATCCCGAACGCGCCGCGGAACAGTTCCCCGCCGATGACGATGCCACTGCCGATGCCGGTGCCCACCGTGAGGCAGACCAGGTCGCGGCGACCGCGTCCCGCGCCGAAACGGTACTCCGCCCAGGCGGTCGCGTTCCCGTCGTTCTCGACCACCACCGGCAGGCCGACCCGGTTGCTGACCTCGTCGCGCAGCGGTTCGTCCCGCCAGGCCAGGTTCGGCGCGAAGATCACCCGCGAGCGGTCGACGTCGATCCAGCCGGCCGCGCCGATCCCGACCGCCCACACCTCGTGCTCGGCGGACAGCTCCGCGACGACCGCCGCGATCGTGTCGGCGACCTCGGCGCTGGAATGCCCCGGAGTGGGTCGCCGCACGGAGGCGAGGACGGCGCCGGCACCGTCGACGACTCCGGCCGCCACCTTGGTGCCACCGACGTCCACACCGATGGTGAGGCCGGCAGTCCGGCGATCCGGCGCGTCGGGATCGCCGGTGGTGGCCGGGGGGAGGGGGCTCGCGGGGACAGGGGCTGCGGTGCTCATGTGATCTCGATCCTCTGGACGCGGGGTCTGGGCGTTGCGGTGGCCCTGGCCTGGGCCGCCGCGGCCGCAGCCGACCGGATCGCTTCGTCGGCGTCCCGATCGGCGCCGGTGGGGCCATCGGTGCCGCTGGTACCGCCGGTGGCGGTCGGGGTGGTGGTCGTGGTGGTGGTCGTGGTGCTGGTGTTGCCGGTACCGGTGTCGGTGTAACCGGTGCTGGTCGCCCGCGCGGCGTGAACTGCGTCCAGTCCGGCTCGCAGCGCCGCGGACAGCGCCTCGCCGGCGGTCGTGAGGTGCCGGACCATCTCGGGCCGCTCGGCGACGAAGGTCGTGAGCAGCCGGCACCACGGGCAGCCCAGGCAGCCCTGCACGGCCACGGGCGGGCCCTGGCCCCCCACCCTGGATGACGCGCCGCCCCGCCCCTCCCCGGCGCCCCCGGCCTCGGCCCGGGACTGGTCGGAAGACACCGGATGGCAGGCGCAGTCACAGGCTGCCCGCGCGGCCGAGGCGCCCGCTCCGGCGGTGGGGGGATCGGCGACAGGAGGGTGCGAGGCGGGACGGTCGGGGGTGGCGGTCGCGCTGGCCAGGGCGCCGGCGCCCGCGGCGGCGACATCGGCGACGACACTCCACAGCCGCCGGCCCGGAG
>NZ_JAMQQG010000233.1 GCF_023716925.1 Frankia sp. R82 | reverse complement strand
ACGCCCGCCTCACCCGCGGTGCGGCGGGCGAGGCCGGTGCGCAGGCCGGTGCCAGCGTTGCTGCCGGGGCCGTTGCGCTGGCGGAACTCGTTGCGGCGGCCGAGGCGGTGGAGCTGCCGGCGGCCATCGACGGCTTCTTCGACGGGCTCATGGTGATGGACCCCGACCCGGCCGTGCGCGCGGCCCGCCTGGGGCTGCTCGCCCGGATCCGTGACCTCACCGCGGGCACGCTGGACTGGGAAGCGCTGGGTTCGCCCGGCGCCGCCGCCTAGACGCGACCGGATCCGCGGGCCGGCCGGGGCGGGGGGCGGACCATGGCTCCGTGCCGTGATCCGTCTGGGCCGGTCGGGACCACCTGAGACTGGCCCGTTCCGGCCGGTTCTGGCCCGTTTTGGCGGGTGGCGGCCGGCGGGCTCGTCTGGGCGGGGACGGGAGGGGCTAACGTCCTGCGAGTGGGTCTGTCCGTTCCTGGCCGTGTCGTCCGACCATTTCATGCTTTTCGTCCGTTCAGCGCGGACTGGTATCGCGTCCGCTGGTGGCGGTGGGCGATCCGGGTGGCGGTGACGCTGACCGTAGGGATGATCACCCTGGGCGTCGTCACGGTCGTGCAGGTGTGGTGGGTGGGCCACGAGGATCACCATCCTCGCTCGGACGCGCTGGTCGTGCTTGGGGCGTCCCAGTACGACGGGCGGCCGTCCGCGGTGTTCGCCACCCGCCTCGACCATGCCGCAGAGCTGTTCCGCGCGGGCGTCGCCCCGGTGGTGATCACGATCGGCGGCAAGCAGCCGGGTGACCGGTTCACCGAGGCCGAGGCCGGCGCCGCCTATCTGCGTCGCCGTGGCGTCCCGGCCGAGAAGGTGATCGTCATTCCCGAGGGATCGGACACACTCGGGTCGCTCACGGCGGTCGCCGGGGTCATGAACGCCCGGCACCTGCGCTCCACGGTCATCGTCACCGATCCCTGGCACAGCCTGCGCTCCCGCACCATGGCCCGGGATCTGGGCCTGGACGCGCACACCTCGCCGGTCACCACGGGGCCGTCTGTTCACGGCATCGACACCAGGATCCGCTACATCGTGCGCGAGGGAATTGGTTACCGTTGGTACCAGGTGTTCCACCGCGCCTCGCCACCGGAGGCCACGACCAGCGCGGTGTGATCGTGATCCCGGCCGTGGCCCGTGCTGCCGACGGCAGCACGCGACGCCAACAGCGGTCGGCAGGGTTGGCTGGTAGCGGCGATGACCGTTTGTCGATGTGACCTACCAACAGCTCGCGCGGCCCCCGTCGGTGGTCACCCGCGCTGGTACGGTTCGGATCGCCGGGCGAAAGGGTAGTGCGACAAACGGTAGTGGCGCAACGCGGCGATGCGGGCCAGACCGCGACGCGGGCCGGGCGGCGTGTGTGACACCTGAGGATCACCGTAGAGGATCACAATAAGGAGACTGGTGTGGCAACTCCCGTAACCGAAGGCGCGGTCGGTACGGCCGATCTGAAGACGGTCCGGGAACTCGCACAGCAGCTGCGGGTCGACTCGGTGCGCTCGAGCACCTCGGCCGGCTCCGGCCACCCCACCTCGTCGATGTCCGCGGCGGACGTGCTGGCCGTACTGGTCGCCCGGCACCTGCGCTACGACTGGGACAACCCCGAGGATCCGGCCAACGACCACCTCATCTTCTCGAAGGGGCATGCGTCCCCGCTGCTGTACTCGGTCTACAAGGCCGTCGGCGTGGTCAGCGACCACGAGCTGATGAACGGCTACCGCCGTTTCGGCGAGCGGCTGCAGGGCCACCCCACCCCGATCCTGCCCTGGGTCGACGTGGCCACCGGCTCGCTGGGCCAGGGCCTGCCCGACGCGGTCGGCGTCGCGATCGCCGGCAAGTACCTCGACAAGTCCCCCTACCGGGTCTGGGTGCTGTGCGGCGACAGCGAGATGGCCGAGGGCTCGATCTGGGAGGCGCTGGACAAGGCCGCGTACTACCAGTTGTCGAACCTGGTCGCGATCGTCGACGTCAACCGGCTCGGCCAGCGCGGTCCGACCGAGATCGGCTGGGACCTCGACCGCTATGCCAGGCGGGTGGAGGCGTTCGGCGCTCGGGCCGTCGTCATTGACGGTCACGACGTCGACGCGATCGACGCGGCCCTGGCCGACGCCGAGGACGCGAGCCGGCCCACCGTGATCCTGGCTCGGACCCGCAAGGGCGAGGGCTTCTCCGAGGTCGCCGACAAGGAGAACTGGCACGGCAAGCCGCTGCCCGCCGACATGGCGGCGCGGGCGATCGTCGAGCTTGGTGGCGAGCGTGACCTGCGGGTGCGTGGCCCGGTGCCAGGTCCGGAGGTGCCCCGCCCGGCGGCCGTGCAGCGCCCGGGGATCACCCTGCCGACCTTCGAGCTCGGCGCCAAGGTCGCCAGCCGCAAGGCCTACGGTCAGGCGCTCGCGGCCATCGGCGCCCGTACCGACGTGGTCGCTCTCGACGCCGAGGTCAGCAACTCCACCCACGCCGAGGACTTCGGCAAGGTCCACCCCGAGCGCTTCTTCGAGATGTTCATCGCCGAGCAGCAGCTCGTCGCGACGGCGGTCGGCCTGTCGGTACGCGGGTACGTGCCGTTCGCGTCGACGTTCGCGGCCTTCTTCTCCCGCGCCTACGACTTCATCCGGATGGCGGCGATCTCCCAGGCCGACATCCGGCTGGCCGGCAGCCACGCAGGCGTCGAGATCGGCGCCGACGGGCCGTCGCAGATGGCGCTCGAGGACCTGGCGATGCTGCGGGCCGTGCACGGCTCGACGGTGCTCTACCCGAGCGACGCCACGTCCACGGCGAAGCTGGTCGAGGTGATGGCCGACCTGTCCGGCATCAGCTATCTGCGTACGACGCGCGGGGCCTACCCGGTGCTCTACGGTCCGGACGAGCCGTTCGCGCCCGGCGGCTCCAAGGTGCTGCGCCGTACGGAGGCCGACACCGTCACGCTCGTCGGTGCCGGTGTGACCCTGCACGAGTCGCTCGCCGCCGCTGACACCCTCGCCGCGGAGGGCATCAGCGCCCGGGTGATCGACCTGTACTCGGTCAAGCCGGTCGACGCCGCGACCCTGCTCGAGGCCGCTCGGGCCACCGGTGGGCGCATCGTGATCACCGAGGACCACTACCCCGAAGGTGGTCTGGCCGGCGCCGTGCTCGCCGCCCTGGACGACAGCGGCGTCCCGCTGTCGGTGCGCCACCTCGCGGTGCGCTCGCTGCCTGGCTCCGGCACGCCCACCGAGCTGCTGGACGCCGCCGGCATCTCCGCGCCGCACATCGTCGATGCGGCCCGCGACCTGCTGCGCTGAGTCGAGTCTCGCCGAAACGGCGACAGCACCGGTACGAAACGGGGCCGGGGGGATCGATCCCCCCGGCCCCGTTCGTTCTGCGGATGTGCTGCCACCGTCCGGCGTCACTGCCGGCTCAGTTGTTGCTGCCGGCTCAGTCGTTGCTGCTGGCTCAGTTGTTGCTGCCGGCTCAGTCGTCGCCGGCTGGCGACGGGGCTCCACCGAAGGTCATGTCGACCAGAGTGAGATAGAGCCGGTCCGGGCGCGGCAGGAACTTGATGTTCGACAGCGCCTGGTCCTGCCCGGCGGACTCGACCACGAACTCGCCGTAGCCGAGCAGTCGCCCCATCGGGTCCCGGTTGTAGGTCAGGTCAGTGATTTTGGACAGGGGCATCGTCTGAACCTTGCGGAAGAAGATCCCGGACACCTTGAGCAGGCGCTTGTCCGTGATCATCAGGTGGTCGAACTGCCAGTCGGCAACCTTCCAGAGCAACCGCAGGATCATGAAGAGCGCGAAGTACCACAGCACCGTGGTGATGAAGCCCGCGTCGACGTCCTGCGCGGCGAACAGGATGTTCGCCACCAGCGCGAGCAGCACCGCTCCCGCCGTCTGCAGGAAGACGGGAAGCAGGATCGCCCAGTGCTGGCGCACCATCATGACCAGGCGTTCCTGCGAGGCCAGGTACTTGGTGTCGCGCTGGGCGGGGTCGGGCAACTGGAGTCTCACCACGATCACAGTCTCCCAGAGATCGGGGCTGCCTGGACACCGATCCCACTCCAGGCCCGTCCGGCGAGGTTCGACCTCCGGACAGCCAGGCGGGGGACCCCCGGTATGGCCGAGGGAGCCGGGGTCACAACGCGGTGTCGCTCACGAACGCAGAGACTCCGTTGGCCCACGACTGCAGCCAACCGAACACGCGGTCGATGATGCTGGCGGCACTGTTCGGTGCAGTCACCACGAAGAAGATGAGAAACGCGATCGCGGCGTACTTGACGAGCTTGTCCACGGCGGGCCTCCGGGCCGATTTGGTGAGGGGTGCGCACAAAGTATCGTCGTTGCGATCGACCGGGGTCCGCGAATCGCACCGATACCCTCAAGCTCGTGGTCGCTGAGTGGTATGACGGGTTGGACACAGTACGTCGGGTCGCGGAACGCCCGAAGGCTACACCGCAGCCGCGCAGCCCCTTCGCCCGGGATCGTGCCCGGGTGCTGCACTCCAGCGCGTTGCGCCGTCTGGCTGGGAAAACGCAGGTCGTAGGCCCACTGGACGACGACTTCCCGCGGACCAGACTGACGCACTCGCTGGAGACGGCCCAGGTGGGTCGGGAGCTCGCCGAGCAGCTCGGCGCGGATCCTGACCTGGTCGACACGGCCTGTCTGGCGCATGACCTGGGTCACCCCCCTTTTGGGCACAACGGTGAGCAGGCGCTGGACATCGCCGCCGCGGCGTGCGGGGGCTTCGAGGGCAACGCTCAGAGCCTGCGCGAGCTGACCAGACTGGAAACCAAGATCGTCGACGTCGACGGGTCCAGCGTGGGGCTCAACCTCACCCGGGCGACCCTGGACGCGGCGACGAAGTACCCCTGGGCGCGCGGTGCGGGTCCGGACCCGCGGGCGCCGAAGTACGGCGCCTACCGGGACGACCTGGCCGTGCTGCACTGGATCCGGGCGGGCGCGCCGCCGAGCCGGCGGTCCATGGAGGCGCAGATCATGGACTGGGCGGACGACGTCGCCTACTCCGTGCACGACCTCGAGGACGGCGTCGTCGCCGGGCACATCGAGCTGGCCGCGCTGGACGCCCCCGACCACCGGAGCGAACTCGCCGACGCGACCGCGCGGCGCTTCCCGGAGGCCTCGGCGGCGGCGGTCGCGGCGGCGCTGGACACGTTGCGGGTGCAGCCGTGGTGGCCTCGCTCGGAGATCACCTCGGTCCGTGGGCAGGCGGCGCTGCGGGCGATGACGAGCGAGCTCATCGGCCGCTTCTCCGGCGCGGCCGTGCGCGCGACACGGGCCCGCCACCCCGAGGGGCCCCTGGTGCGCCACCGCGCGGACCTGGTCGTGGACGCGATGACCATCGCCGAGTGCGTCGCGCTCAAGGGCGTCACCGCCTGGTACGTGATGGAGCGGCCCGGGGCGCGGGCCCGCCAGGCCCGCCAGCGGGAGCTCGTCGGCGAACTCGTGGAGCTGCTGCACGCGGGCGCGCCCCGCACGCTCGATCCGGCGCTGCGTCTCGCGTTCGAGGCCGCGGCGGACGACGCCGGACGGCTACGGGTGATCGTCGACCAGGTGGCCCGGCTGACCGACGCGAGCGCGGTGCGCCGCCATGCGGCGCTGCGTGGCCGGCCCGAACGCCAGGTCCTGTGAATTCGGGCTGGCTGGCCGGGCAACGCCTAGTGGGCGCTGCGCGTCCTGTCAAGCATGTGCTGTGAGCCGCGTCCGGACAGCAGTGGACGACCGGCGATGACCGCTGCGCGATGATTGGATGTCAGTTGTGTCAGACGTGGTGATCAGGTGTGATGCGCGTGCTGCGCATGCCGTACCCCGGGTGGGGGAGGTGTCCGCGGTGCACGTGGGCCGGCCTCGGCCGCCGGTCACGCAGCCGGCCCGGTTGGCTGCTCTGCAGGTGGGGGACGTCATCCACAACATTCCCGTGGCATGATCGGTACTGTCGTGCCTACGACACGTACCATCGCACCGGTAGGACCGATGTGCGGGGCGTCGCGCGGCCGGCCGCCGGGTTCGGTTGTGGGCCCGCGATCCGGGTTCGGAAGATCGGTTCACCGGGTACGACGGAACACAGGTCTGCTGGCTGGTCTGCCCCGGGCGGGGTCCCCCGCTCGGCAGGGACGAGGGGAGGCGCGGATGGCTGGACGCATCCGGGACGCCGACGTAGCCCTCGTCCGGGAGCGCTCGCCGATTGCGGACGTCGTCTCCGAGTACGTCCAGCTGCGCCCCGCGGGCCGCAACGAGCTGACCGGGCTGTGCCCGTTCCACGAGGAGAAGTCGCCCTCCTTCTACGTCAACGTCGCCACCGGGTTGTTCCACTGCTTCGGCTGCCAGCAGGGCGGCGACGTGTACTCGTTCGTCCGCGAGATCGACGGACTGAGCTTTCGGGAGGCGGCGGAGCGACTGGCCCGGCGCGCCGGTGTCACGCTGAGCTACGAGGGTGGCGGTGTCACCGACCGCACCGTCACCAGCCAGCGCCAGCGGCTGCTGGAGGCCCACCGGGTGGCCGCCGAGTTCTACGCCGAGCAGCTGGGCGCGCATCCCGCTGCCCGCGCCGGCCAGGAGTTCCTGACCGCCCGCGGGTTCGACGCGCAGGCCGCACACCGCTTCGGGGTCGGCTATGCCCCCACCGGGTGGGACACGCTGACCCGCCATCTGCTGGCTCGCCGGTTCACCGGGGAGGAACTGGTGCTCGGGGGGCTGTCGAAACCCGGCTCTCGCGGCGGCCTGATCGACCGGTTCCACCACCGCCTGATGTGGCCGATCCGAGATCTTGCCGGAGACGTCGTCGGCTTCGGCGGGCGTCTGCTGGAGGGCGGCAGCACAGCGACCTCGGGCACAGCGAGCTCGGGCACGGGTAACGCCGGCCCGAAGTACCTCAATACGCCCGAGACGCCGCTGTTTCGCAAGGCGAGCCTGCTGTACGGCGCGGAGCTGGCCCGGCGCGACATCGCGCGGCGCTATCAGGTTGTGGTGGTGGAAGGCTACACCGATGTCATGGCCTGTCATATGGCCGGGGTCACCACCGCGGTGGCGACCTGTGGCACAGCGTTCGGCGCGGAGCACGTCGGTGTTGTTCGGCGGCTGCTGATGGACTCCGACGAGCGCCGCGGTGAGGTCGTCTTCACCTTCGACGGGGACGCCGCCGGTCAGAAAGCGGCGATGCGGGCCTTCGAACACGAGGAGCGCTTCGCCACGCAGACGTTCGTCGCCGTCGAGCCGAACGGGCTCGATCCGTGCGAGCTGTGGATGCGCGGGGGCGACGCGGCTGTGCGCGAGCTCGTCGCCCGGCGGGTGCCGCTGGTGGAGTTCGCCCTGCGCGGCGTGATCGGCCGCTACGACCTCGACTCCACCGAGGGCCGCCTTGCCGCACTCGATGCCGCCGCCCCGCTGATCGGGCGGATCAAGGATGCCGGCCTGCGGCATCGCTACGCGGTCAACCTCGACCGTTGGCTCGGTTTCCTCGACGAGCGTTTCGTCGCCGCCCGGGTCGCCGAGCACCGTAACCGGGCCGTCGTCGGCGCGGGAGCCGGTGCCCCGGTCCGGGCCGGATCGGCCGCGGC
>NZ_JAMQQG010000232.1 GCF_023716925.1 Frankia sp. R82 | reverse complement strand
CGTGACCCCCCGTACGCCGAGGCCGAGCTCGCCCGCCGCGGCGGCGACGTCGCGCACGGCGGTGGCGTGCAACTGCGGGTCGCGGACCACCCCGCCGGCACCGAGGCGTTCGCGCCCGACCTCGAACTGCGGCTTGACCAGCAGTACCAGGTCGGCGTCCGGGGCGGCGCAGGCGCGCAGCGCCGGCAGGACAAGCGTCAGGGAGATGAACGACAGGTCGCCGACGACGAGCTCGACCGGCTCCCCGACCGCCGCCGGGTCGAGCGCCCGGGCGTTGGTCCGGTCCAGTACCCGCACCCGCGGATCGGCCTGCAGCCGCCACAGCAGCTGCCCGTAACCGACGTCCACGGCGACGACGGACGCCGCACCGTGGCGCAGCAGCACATCGGTGAACCCGCCGGTGGACGCGCCCACGTCCAGGCACCGCCGCCCCGCCACCACCAGCACCGGCCGTGTTCCCACCCCGCATGCCGGTCGCTGCCCGGCCGGATCGGCCACGGACAGGTCGGCCACGGACAGGTCGGCCGGTTCCGGGTCACCGGTCGGCTGGTCGGGGTCGGTGAGCGGGGGGACACCGAAGGCGGCGAAGGCGCCGAGCAGCTTGTGCGCGCCGCGCGACGCCCAGCCCGGGTCGTCCCCCGCGGCCAGGGCGATCGAGGTGGAACCGTCGACGACCGTCGCCGCCTTGGTCGCCGCAATGCCACCGACGAGGACCCGACCGGCGCCGATCGCGGCGACCGCCTGCTCCCGGCTGCGGACCATCCCGCGCCGGACCAGCTCCCGGTCGAGGCGCACGCGACGCGAGGGCATGCCCACGACCCGGTTCAGCGCGCCGGACGGGCCGCGCCGGACGCCGCCCCGCCAACAGATGCCGCCCCGCCAGCAGATGCCGTCCCGCCAGCAGATGCCGTCCCGCCAGCAGATGCCGTCCCGCCGGAGCCGTCCAGGTCCGCGAGGGCCTCGGCCAGTAGGCGGTTCATCTCCTCGAAGACCTCCACGTGTGCCGACGTCGCCAGGACGTCGAGGGTGTCCAGCCGGACGAGGGCGTCCTGGATCTCGGCGGACAGACCGTCGGTGTTCACTCTGTCAGCCTCCCGCACTTTCGGTCGATGATGCGATGGTCCGCCGGGACAGACGCCGTGCGACGCATCTCATGTGTGGATCGTCCGTGGCTCGCCGCGGCGGTCAGCCCCGCTCGTCGGGCGGGCGCAACGAGGCGCAGCCGGGCGGACGCTCGTCGGCGAGGCGGTGCACCCGCGCACCCGCGTCGAGGGCCGCCCAGCCGACGGCGCACGCGGCCCGCAACGCATCCAGCCCGTCATCCTGCGGCCCGGTGTCCACCCCAGGTCCGCTCCCGCTGCGGCTCCCGCGCTCGCCCTCGCGCTCCTTCTCGTCCGCGGCGCCCCGGCCGGACGCACCCGCCTCAGACACGGACGACCAGGTCAGCGTGCCGTCCGCGAGGCGGGCCGTCCAGGCACCGCAGGTGGCGGCAAACCGCCCGCCCCGCGCGTCGTCCGGTGCAGGTGCGACCAGGACGGCGCCGGACGCGGACCGCAGCAGACCACGCAGGTCGTCGGCGACGAACGTGGGACGGTGCTCGGGCGATGCGGCGAGCAGCTCCGCGGGCGTGGTCACACCGGTGAACACCAGCAGAGTCGGCGTGCCCGACCGGGTGCCGGCCTCGATGTCGGTGTCCAGACGGTCGCCGACGATGATCGGGGTACGGGCACCGCTGCGACGCATCGACTCGGCGTGCATCGCCGCCTCCGGCTTGCCGGTGACCAGCGGCTGCTGGTCGGTCGCGGCCGCCAGCAGCGCGGCGATCGAGCCGTTGCCCGGCGCGATGCCCCGCTCGGTGGGCACGGTACGGTCGGCGTTGCTGGCCACCCACCAGGCGCCGGCGCGGATCGCGTAGGCGGCCTCGGCGATGCGGGCGTAGGTGAGCTCCGGGTCGAAGCCCTGCACGACCGCGACCGGATCGTCGTCGGCCCGTTCGACCGGAGTGAGCCCCTCTGCGGCGACCGCCTCGCGCAGCCCACGTCCGCCGAGCACCAGCACCCGGCTGCCGGCGCCCAGCCGTCCGGCCAGCACATGGGCAGCGGCCTGGGCGGAGGTGACGACATCGGCGGCCCGCGCCGGCACGCCGAACCCGGTCAGTCGGTCCGCGACCTCGCCCGGTGGTCGCAGCGCGTTGTTCGTGACGTAGACCGTGCGCAGCCCGCGCCGCCCGGCCTCGGCGATCGTGTCGGCGGCGTGCGGCACCGCGGCGCCGCCCCGGTTGACCACTCCGTCCAGGTCCATCAGCGCGACGTCGAACAGTTCGACGAGCGCCTGCCGGGTGCCCTGCAGCGGCTGGCGCCCCGTCCGGGCGGAATCCGCTGCCGTGCCGGGTGCGCTGGTGGGATCGGATGCGCTGATGGCAGCGTCCGCTCTGACAGCCACGAATCCCTCTTCTCTTCTCGCCACGATCAGAAACTGCCCCGATCACACCCGGGCTCGGTCGACCGAGCAGCTGGTCAGGGCGGCCAGCCGGCTGGCCGGTCAGGCGCGGGCGAGCGCCGCGCGGGCGCCGCGCAGCGCGACACCGTAGTGGCTGATGTCCGGGCGCATCGCCACCGCCAGGGCCAGATGCTCCACGGCGGCCCGCAGGTCGCCGACCTTGCGCGCCGACAGACCGAGGCCGAACTGGGCGTAGTCGTCGGTGGGATGCCGCTCGACGATCCAGGCGAACGTCTCCCGGGCGGCCAGGAACTGCCCCGCGCTGAACTGTGCCCGGCCGAGCGCCTCGCGCACGCTGGGGGACGCCGGCTCCGCCGCGACCGCGTGCGCGAGCAGCTGCACCGCGGCGTTCGCATCGCCGTGGCCGAGCAGCGCCATCCCCCGGGTGTACCAGTCGTAGACCTCGCCGGCAGGGCCCGAACGGGCCCCCTCGGTCCGCTGATCCCCCTCGCCGGACCCGTTTGCCTCATGCGCGCCGTTGCTCGCATGTGTGCCGTTCGACGCATGCGTGCCGTTCGACGCGCCGGCGGTTGGGGCAACGTCCCGGTCCGGGATGCCCGCAGGGACATCGTCCGGTCCGTGCGTCGGGCGGCTGGTCTCGTCAGCCATCTCCACCTCCACGACGTTGGCGAACACCTCTCGGCAGCCCGCTGGCAGACCTACTTCCTGCGAACCAACACCGCAGCACCCATGGGCACTCCCGGGCGCCTCTCACCGGCCCGTTTCCAGTGTCGTCGCACGTCGTCCCGGAGACCCCCGGATCGGATAATGATCACTTTCGTGGCGTGGCGGCGGTCCGCTCCGAGCAGGCGGCCACCCGCTCTAGCATGCGGCTCATGGCGAACGCCGACCTCTGCGCACCCGACCCCCCTGCACCCGACCCGGGCGGGCCCACCCCGGGCGCCCCCGGGCCGGCTGCCCCCGCATCCGTCGAGTCCGGACGGGCCGAGTCCGTGCCGGTGCCAGCGCCCGCGGGCCTTGTGCTGGCACCGATCCGGGCTGCCCGGTTCGACGTCGGCGGGGCGGCCCTCGCGGCGCGGACGTCACCGCCCTACGACGTCATCGACGAGGCCGAACGGGCCCGGCTGTGGGCCGGCGACGAGCACAACGTGGTGCGTCTGATCCTGCCCGGCGAGGACTATCCGGGCGCCGCCGCCACACTGCAGGCCTGGCTGGAGGCCGGGGTGCTGCGCCGCGACGAGCGGTCGGCGCTGTACGTGTGCGAGCAGGAGCAGGACGGGCACGTCCAGCGGGGTCTGATCGGCGCCGTGGCGCTCGCCGACCCGGCGGCCACCATCATCCTGCCGCACGAGAACACCATGGCCGGCCCGGTCACGGACCGGCTGGCCCTGACCCGGGCGACCCGGGCCAACCTCGAACCGATCTTCCTGGTGTACGCCGGCGACGGCGAGACCAGCCGGCTCGTCTCGACGGTCGTCACCACCGCCCCGGCGGTCGAGACCACCACCGGCGACGGCGTCATCCATCGGCTGTGGCTGGTCGACGACCCGGCGACGCTCGCCGCCATCGCCGCGGACCTGCTACCGCGCCGCGCCGTGATCGCCGACGGTCACCATCGTTACGCCACCTACCGGCAGTACCAGGCGGAGCGGCACGCCGCCGGCGACGGCCCCGGCCCGTGGGACTTCGGCCTCGCCTTCCTCGTCGACGCGACGGTGTCCGGCCCGCAGGTGCACGCCATCCACCGTTCGATCGCCGCTCTGCCGCTCGCCGAGGCCGTCCGCCGCGCCAGCGGGCCGTTCACCGTGCGCCCACTGACCGGCCCGCCGCCGACCCTGCTCGACGAACTGGCGGCGGCCGGCCGCGACGGCCCCGCCTTCGTCCTCACCGACGGCGCGTCGGCTCATCTGCTTACCGCGCCCGATCCCGCCCTGCTCGCCCGCAGCCTTCCCCGCGACCGTTCCGAGGCCTTCCGGCGCCTCGACGTGACCATCGCCCACCTCGCACTGATCGTGGACGTGTGGGGTCTCCAGGACACGGTCGAGGTCGTCGACTACCACCACGACGCACCGGCGGCGATCGCGGCGGCAGCGGCCTCCGGTGGGACGGCACTGCTGCTCAACCCCACCCCGGTCGCGGACGTCACCGCCGTCGCGCAGGCGGGTGAACGGATGCCGCGCAAGTCGACCCTGTTCACCCCCAAGCCGCGCACCGGCCTGCTGCTACGCCCCCTCGACTGAGGTGTCGTCCGAGGTGTCGTCTGAGGTGTCATCCACGATGTGCCGGCCCGACGGGTCGTCGCCGGCCGGGGAGTCGTCGACTGCCTCGAGGTCCTCGTCCTCGACGCCGTCCTCGTGCTCGACGCCGTCATGGCCGAGGTCCGCGTCCGGCGGATCGAGGCGGCTGTCCGGATCGAGACGGTTCTCGTCGAGGTCGAACGCGTCGTCCCCGTCGAGCAGGGCCTCCCTATCGAGCAGGGCCTCCCCGTCGAGCAGGGCCTCCCCGTCGAGCAGGGCCTCGTCCTCGGACGGGTCCGCCTCGGTGGGGGTCTCGTCCTCGGGCATCGGCTCGCCGGTGGTGATGAAGTAGGCCCGGGCCGCCGCGTCGGTCTCGCCGTCGTCGATGGCCGCGGTCGAACTGAACCAGCGGGCCGCCTCCGCGTCCCGTCCGGCGGCGAGCAGTGCCTCGGCGTAGGCGTACCAGAGTCGGGGTGCCCACGGCGGCGGGGTGCCCTTGAGCGTCGCCAGGTCTCGCAGCAGCAGCACGGCGGCATCCGGCTGGCCCAGGTCACGGCGGGCGCCGGAGACCACGATCAGCAGCTCCGCGCGGGCGGCCGGGTCAAGGCTGTCGGCCTGGGGGTCACGCAGATAGGCGATCGCCCGGTCGGCCCGGCCGAGACCCCGTTCGCTGTCCGCCATCAGGGGCAGGTTGTGGGCCGAGCCGTCGATGCGTCGGGCGGCGCGCAGTTCCAGCAGGGCGGTGGCGTATTCACCCGCATGGTAGGCAGCGATACCGACTGCCTCCCGGACGGCGGCAAGCCGCGGAACCCGGTCGGCGGCGGCCCGAGCGTGGTTGAGCGCCGTGACCGGGTCGTCGTCGAGCAGCAGAGCCGTCGCGACGAGATGACGGGCGATCGTGTCGGCAAGGCTTGCCGGCAGGCCGCGCAGTGACCGTCGAATGTCGTGGTCCAGCAGGTCGGCACGAGCCTCGTCAGGCAGCGGCGGCGTGACGACGCGTGGGCGCCGGCTGCCGCCCGCTTCGGCCCGTTCCGGCCGTCCCGGCCGATCTCCACGCTCGGGTCGTCCCGGCCGGGACGACCGGTCCGGACGACCCGAGCGATCTGGCCGGGTGGGTCGATCCGAACGCACCGACCGCTCGGGCCGGGACGACCGCTCGGGGCTGGACGACCAGTCCGGCCTGGCGGAACCGTCCGACCGGGACGAGCTGTCGGAGCGGAACGGTCGCTCGGGACGAGAGGACTGCTGCGGGCGGGACGTACGGGCGTCGTTGCTGGGGCGCGCCGCCCCGGTGCGCTCGGACGACCCCCCGTCCCGGCGGGGACCGGCCGCGCGATCAGGTCCGGCCGGACGCTCGGGCCTCGCCGTGCGCTCAGCCCCGGTCGACCGCGCCGACCAGTCCGTCCTCGCCGGCCGCTCCGGCCGTGCGGACCAGTCCGGCCGGGCCGGTCGATCCGTGCGGTCTGACCGTTCAAAAGTGCGGCCTGGCCGGTCCGAGGTGCGCTCCGGCCGGGCCGACGTGCGGTCCACCCGGGCCGCCCGGTCCGTGGACCGCTCGGGACGATCCGGGGCACGATCCGGTCGCACCGACCACGGCGGCCGTCCCGCGCCCTCACCACGGTCGGGTCGGTCGGGTCGGCCCCGATCCGAACCGGACGGACGCCGGTCCGCACCGGGGCGCCCACCCCGCTCGTCGCGGGAAGGAGCCGAAAAACGACCGTCCTGCCCAGAACGGCGAGGAGCGTCCCGCCGATCATCTCGACGGTCGCCGCCGTAGCCCCCGCGTGAGCCACGCCCGTCGCCGTCCGAAGAGAACGGACGCCCCGAGGGCGCGCCCGGACTGACCCGATCGGTCCGCCGCGCACGCCAGGCCGCCTCCGCAGCCAGCTTGGTCCGGCCGCCACCACTGCCGCCGCCGGCCGCCGGCCGGCCGCCGGCGCCACCACCAGCACGATCACGGGAAGCAGGGGCCCGGGAGAACCGCGTGTCACCGGACTCCCGAACACGGCGATCAACCGGCCCACCCGAACGCTCGGACCGGTCCGCACCAGCAGGGGCGCCCTGCCATCTGCCCCGTTCGGCGGGCGGACGACCTGCGCCACCACGATCGCCACCACGGTCCGGTCGGCCGGCCCGGTCCGCACCACCCAGCGCGCCGCCCGATCCGGGCCGGGCCGGGCCACCACGTGTCGTCGCCTCGAACCGGCGCACCTGCGCCGGCCGGGCGCGGCCAGCGCCGCCAGCCGCATCGGAGCGCCCGCCCGCCCGTGGAGCGCCCGACCAGCCGCCTGATCCACCCGATCCGCGCCCCGCCCCGCCAGATCCGCCCGATCCCCGCGCGGAGTCACCGCCCCGGGCCGACGCGCCTGCACCGCCGCCGCGGAAGGGGCGTGCCGGAGCTGCACCACCGTCCCGGCCGGACCAGCCGCCGCGGCGCTGACCTCCGTCAGGTCGCCCGGACCGTCCGGCCCCAGCGGACCGTCGCCGGTCGCCGCCGTCAGCTGTCTCGTCCCTTGCCATGAACGGTTGTTCCCCTCGTCTACCTGCCACCACTGGTCTACTGCAGGCACCACCGGTCTGCCGCGGTGCTGTCACAGCACGCACCCGCATGTCACAGCACCCACAGTTCACGCCCACACCGCAGGCCAGAGCAGGCCCCGCGGCCGTGCTGCCGCCCGACGACCCTGCTGCGCGACGACCGGATCTACAGTACGGGGAGGGTCAAGTCGGGCCCCAGCACGGCCGTCCTCCGACGGGCAGGACCCACGGTCTCGACCACCCGGCGCCTGGACTCCCAGCGCAACGACCAGTTCACGGGCCCGGCAGCAGCGGATGGTCCGGCACAGTGGACGCGGTTCGGTCGGACGAGCAAGAAAAATCTGTTCCGGAGACAGGTGTGGGGCCGTCCCGAAAACGAGACAGCCCCACAACCTGTATATAAGTCCGGCGGCGTCCT
>NZ_JAMQQG010000231.1 GCF_023716925.1 Frankia sp. R82 | reverse complement strand
CCACGGCGGACGGCGGCGGCCAGCACGCCGAACCCGGGGTCGGCACGGCCGGCCGGAACGACGGCGAGGACCCGCGCCTGGGCCGCGGCGAGGTCGGCGAGGTCGTCGGCTTCGGCGGGAGCCAGACACAACGGCGCCTGGACGACCACGTGCTTGCCGGCCTCAAGCGCCCGGCCGGCCCAGTCGGCATGGTCGTGGTGCCCGGTGGCGACGACCACCAGGTCGAGCTCGGGATCGTGCACCAGGTCGTCCGGGTCGTCGACGTGGCGGGGCGGGCGGAACGCGGCGTGCGTGGGTGCTCGCCCGCCCGCGTCGTCGCAGACCGCGGTCAGGGCCAGCCCCTCGGTGGCCTCGAGCACCGGCCGGTGCTCGGCCACGGTGTCGGGCCCGCCGAGCAGACCGACCAGGACCGGCGGACCGTCGAGCACGCCCAGGCAGTGCCGCAGCCACCGGCCGACCAGCCGGTGGTAGGCGGGGTCGGCAAGCACCGCGGCCCCGGCGCCCAGGGTGAACATGCCCAGGCCCGTGCCCGGCCGCCAGGTGCAGACCGCGTGCTCGACGCGGTCATGGCGCAGCTGGATCAGGCACTCGACGTCGTCGGCGACCTTCTCCGGGATCACCCAGGTCTCCCGCGGGACGAACCGCGGCGCCCGGGCCATCAGCGCACCGCCCTGCGGCCCGGCCAGCAGGTGCAGCTCGTGCGGGGGCAGCAACCGGCCAGGAGTGAGCCCCGAGGCCTCCACCAGCGGACTGCCCGGCGCAAGCGCACGCACGGTGGGCCCGGCCAGCAGGACGGGAACGGACTGCCGGGCCCGGTCGAGCAGCTCCTGCTCGACGTGATCAAGCGGTCGGTCGATCAGCACGAGTAACGCGTCGGCCGACCGAGCCGAGGTCGGGCCGAGGCCCGCCGCCCGCAGATGGTCGCCGAGCGCGTTCACACCGGGCAGGTTCGACACCAGGTGAATGCGGGGCACGCCCGGCACTCTAGTGTGCTAACCCGGTGTTGCTCACATTCGGGTACACAGGCATCCGGATGACCGAACGATTGTTGCGCTTTGTCGCGCTGCGATTCGCCACCCCCCGCCGCACGGCGTGAATCGCGGGGAATCAGCCGGCGGCGACGAGCTCCTTCATCGTCACCGACAGGTCGGCGAAGCCCTTGCGGTCCACCGTTCCACCCGCGAGCAGCAACCGCCGAACCGGCGCCACGTCCATCGGACGGCCGATGGAGACCAACGCACGCAGCGATCCGTCCGGTGCGAACCAACCGGCCGACCAGCCCGGCGGGCGCGAGCCCTCCGGCGGCGGCGGCTCGCTTGGGTCACCCCGGTAGATCAGTTCGTCGCCCGGGTCGCCCACTCCGGCGTACTGCACCATCCGGCCGAACTGCTCCGACCAGAAATACGGCACCGGGTCGTACACCGGGACCTCGGCATCCGCCGCCGGGCCATTGCTGGGAACACTGGCCGTCTTGCCCGAATCGGCCAGGTCGGCCGGGTCTGCGGCAGCCACGCCCAGGCCGGGGGCCCGCAACAGCGTCGCCGCAGCCACCGACGGGGAATGCTGCGCGCAGTCCCAGTGCTCGACCCGCAGCCGGCGCCCGTAACGGCGTGACCACCAGGCGGCACAGTCGCCGACCGCGACCACCGGCGGCCCGTCCACACCCGACCAGGTGGCCGACAGGTACTCGTCCACGACGATGCCACGATCGAGCGTGAGGCCGCTGTCGGCGAGCCAGCCGAGATCCGGGCGGGCCCCGATACCGACCAGGATCTCGTCGGCGGGCAGCAGCTCGCCACCGGCCAGCACCAGGCCGGCCTCGGTGGTCCGCTCGACCGAGACACCCAGGCGCAGCTTGACGCCGGCGCGGGCGTACCAGTCGATGGTGTGCGCGCCGATCTCGGGGCCCAGCGCCGCCCGCAACGGCGTGTCCGCCGCCTCCACCACGGTCACCTCGACGCCAGCGGCGGCCGCCGTCGTGGCCACCTCGGCACCGATCCAACCGGCCCCGACAATCACCAGTCGCAGCCCCGGGCGCAGCACCTCGCGCAGCCCGAGCGCGTCGTCCAGGGTGCGCAGCACCCGCACCGGACCGTCGCCGGGCAGCAGGATCGGGTCGGAGCCGGTCGCCAGCACCAGGCCGTCGTACGCAAGCGGGCCGGCGTCGGTCTCCACCGTGCCCGGCCGAAGCCCGGTGGCCCGGCGCCCGGTGATCACCTCGACGCCGTCGAGCGTCAGCGGAATGGTCGTGTCGTCGGTACGGCCGACGAGCACCGCCTTCGACAGGGGGGGCCGGTCATAGGGCCGGCGCGTCTCTGCGCCCACCAGCACGACGTCGCCTTCGAAGCCGCGCTTACGCAACTCCACGGCCGCCCGGCCACCCGCCATACCGGCGCCGACAATGACAATTCGCTGCATCGGCGCAGCTTAGTACGACTGTCCCGCGAGATTCCCGCCGTAGAGCGGGAAGGCGTCCTTCCAGACCGGCTCATAACCGGCGGCCACCAGCATCGCGGCAACCTCCGCGGGCGGTCGCTCGTCCGAGATCGAGAACTGTTCGCCGGCGGTGCCGGGCGCCGCGTAACCGCCGGGTTCCGTGGAGGATCCGGCGCTCATCGTGGTCACCGCGATACGGGCCAGCCCGTCGCGCATCGCCGGCGGTTCGCGGGTCGACAGCGACAGCGCCAGATCCGGCCCGAACAACCGCAACGCGGCGTGGGCCTGGACGAACTCCGCGTCGTCGACCACGACGACCGGCGGGAAGGCGCTGGCGGACGGCTTCATCCGGGGCAGCGCCACCGAGACCTCGGTCCGCCAGTAGCGCCGGGTCAGGAACGCGGCGTGGGCGCCGAGGGCGAGCACGTCGGCCCGCCAGTCCGCGGCCAGCCCCAGCAGGGCACCGATCCCGAGCCGCCGGGCCCCCGCGGACGCGGCCCGTTCGAACGACGACAGGCGACGGTCGTAGTCCCGCTTCCACCCGGCCACGTGCACCTGCGCGTACCGGGCCCGGTCGTAGGTCTCCTGGTAGTGCACGACGCCCTCGAGCCCGGCCCGCACCAACCGGGCGTAGGTGTCGTCCGACCAGGTCTGCGTCTCGATCGACAGGGAGGGGAACAGCGGACGCAGCCGTTCCACGACACCGACGAGATAGTCCGCGGACACCTCCGCCCGGTGCTCGCCCGACACCAGCAGAAGGTGACGGAACCCACGGTCGGCGAGCAGCCGCCCCTCGGCCTCGACCTCGTCGAGGTCCAACGTGCGCCGAACGACCGGCAGCCCCTTGGCGAAGCCGCAGTACGTGCAGGACGACAGACACGCGTTGGACACGTACAGCGGCGCGAACAGCCGGACCGCACGGCCGAACCGGCGCAGCGTCGTCGCCCGGGCGGCGAGGGCGAGTTCCTCGAGCCGCTCCCCGGCTGCCGGGGACAGCAGGACGGCGAGATCCGCGAGCCCCAGGTGCGCCGTGCCCGCCGCGGGCCGGCCCGGATCCGCGCCGCCGGCGGGCGCCACCCGGCGCAGCAGCGCATCGACCTGCGCCGGACTCGCTGACCGAGACCGTTCGGCGAGCTCGGCGAGGGCCAGACCCGCAAGTTCGCGGGCGAACAGCCCCGGCGGCGCGCTCACCCGCCGACCACCGGCAGCGCGACCGGCAGTGGGCCCGACGTCGCGGAAACCGACGCGGACGCGGCCGGTACCGACGAGACCGGCGCCGAAACGGCTGCCGCCTGGGCGGCCGACGCCGGGAGACCGCCCAGGAAACCGGTCAACGGGGACGACGCCTCGGCGCCGGTCGCCGGGCCGGGTGCGGCCTGGCCGGCCAGGTAACCGAGCCGACCGGCGCTGGTGGCGAGCGCGAACGCCCGGGCCATCAGCACCGGATCGGCCGCCACCGCGATCGCCGTGTTGACGAGCACCGCGTCCGCGCCGATCTCCATCGCCTCGGCGGCGTCCGAGGGCACCCCGAGCCCCGCGTCGACGACGACCGGCACGCCGGCACCGGCGACGATCGCCTCGATCGCGTCCCGGGTGCGCAGCCCGCGGTTGGACCCGATCCAGCTGCCCAACGGCATGATCGTGGCGCAGCCGGCCTCCTCGAGGCGCCGGGCCAGCACCGGATCGGCCGAGCAGTACGGCAGGACGGTGAACCCGTCCGCGACCAGCAGTTCGGCGGCGCGCAGCGTCTCGATCGGGTCGGGTGCGAGAGTGCGCGGGTCCGGGGTGACCTCCAGCTTGACCAGGCCCGTGCCGGTGGCGGCGCGGCCGAGCCGGGCCAGGCGGACGGCCTCGGCGGCATCCACCGCGCCGGAGGTGTTGGGCAGCAGCGTCAGCTCCGGGGGCACGAAGTCGAGCACGTCGCCGTCGCCAAGACGATCGAGGTCGACCCGGCGCAGGGCGACGGTGACGATGCGGGCGCCGGACGCCAGCAGGCTCGCCCGCATCACCTCGTGCGCGGCGAACTTTCCGGTGCCGACCAGCAGCCGGCTGTCATAGGCCTGGCCGGCGATCACCAGATCGTCCATTATGATCATCCTCCCCACGCGCGCATGACCGCGATCGGGTGTGCGGGTCGCCGACGGCTGCGCTGGCCGGCCTCTCAGCCCGCGTCCGCAGGCTCCCCGGTGCCGGGCGCGAGTCTACCGACGCCCGGCAGGCACCGCGGGGCCGACCGGTCGGCCACCCACGATCGGGGGCAGCCACCACACCCCTGCACGGACAGCGTTCCTGTCGCCACCTGGGACGCCGCCCGCGCAGCTGTTTCCGCCGGGGGCGAAACGGGTGTATCGCCTTATGGTGTCCGATGGCGACGCTGGTGGAGCGCGATCGTAAACTGGGCCGCGTGGATGCCACCGTGGCCGACCCTGTCATCGGTCGGCTCCTCGACGGCCGGTACACGGCGCAGGAGCGTCTCGCCGTCGGCGGGATGGCGACGGTGTATGTCGCGCACGACAACCGGCTCGACCGGCTGGTCGCGCTCAAGGTCATGCATCCCAATCTCAACCATGATCCGGAATTTGTCGGCCGCTTCCACCGGGAGGCCCGGGCGGTCGCCCGGCTGAACACCTCCCGGGTCGTCTCCATCCTCGACCAGGGTGCCGACCACAGCCCCGCCGGGCTGGTCAACTACCTGGTGATGGAACTGGTGCGCGGTCGTTCGCTACGCCAGCACCTCGGTGCGCGCGGCCGGCTGCCCGTCCCCGAGGCCGTCGAGATCATCGAGCCGGTGTTCGAGGCGCTCGCGGCCGCGCACGCCGCCGGCATCATCCACCGTGACATCAAGCCCGAGAACATCCTGCTCGGCGACGACGGCCAGGTGAAGGTCGCCGACTTCGGCCTGGCCCGCCCGCTCGGCCAGCCGTCCCAGGCCCTGTCCGACGGCGTCGTCATGGGTACGGTCGGGTATCTCGCGCCCGAGCAGGTCACCCTCGGCACGGCCGACACCCGCAGCGACGTCTACGCCGCCGGCGTGGTGCTGTTCGAGACGCTGACCGGACAGCTCCCGTACAACGGGGCCACGCCGATGTCGATGGCCTACCAGTCCGTCCACGGGGACGTGCCCGCGCCGTCCACCGTCGTCGCGGGGGTCCCTCCGGAGCTGGACGCGCTCGTGCTGCGGGCCACCGCCCGCGACCCTGAGCGCCGCCCGTCCGACGGGGCGGCCCTGCTCGACGAGCTGCTGCGACTCGGACCGCTTCTGCCCCAGAGCCAGGACCATCCCACCGGCTTCACCGGCGAGGTCCGGCGGATCGGGCTGATCGACCCGCAGCCCTTCTCCGGATCCGCCCCCGCCCCTGCCCCCCCGGCGACGTCCGCGGCGCCGGCACCGACCAGCCAGTACTCCTCCATCCATGTCGAGACGGCGGCCATGGACCACTCCGCCGAGGGTCTGCACCACGGTGCACAGCGACCCAGCGGACCGGGACGGGTCAGCGGACCAGACCAGCACGACGGGCCGAGTCGCCCCAGCGGGCCAGACGGGTACAGCGGGCTGAATCGACCGAGTGGCCCGCCGCCCAACACCGGTTTCGGCCCGTCCGGTCCCGGCCCGTCCGCCTACGGCGCGGCGAGCCAGGGCACGCCGACCGGCTACGGCACCGCCGAGTACGGCACCGCCGAGTATGATGATCATTTTGACTACGGCGCTTCCGGATCCCTCGCCCCGCGGCTGGACGACGATGTCGATGCGGTGGCAGCTGCGGGCGGTCCCGGCGGCCCGCCACGGGGCAGGCGGCGGGCGACCGCGGCCGGCCCCGGATGGCGCCGTCGCCTGCCATGGGCCGTCGGTGGCGCGGCCATCCTGGTGCTGCTGCTCGGGTACCTCGCCGTCCACGCCCTGTCCGACAGCAAGACCGAGGTCCCGTTGCTGACCGGCGTGAGCAAGGCCGATGCGGAGACCATGCTGCGTGACGCCGGCCTGAAGTGGTCCTACCTGGATCCGCAGGCGAGTCCGACGGTGCCGCCCGGGCGGGTCGTCACCCAGGATCCGCCCGACGGCAGCCGGGTCGACAAGAACGCCACGATCTCGCTGCGGCTGAGCACCGGCCCCGCGACCATCCGCGTCCCCGACCTGGCCAACCTCACGCAGGAGCAGGCCACCGCCCGGCTCGCCCAGGTGAACCTGATCATGGGCGGGCTGAGCAACCAGGCCAGCGACACCATCCCAGCCGGGCATGTGATCTCCACCAGCC
Organism: Frankia sp. R82; assembly: GCF_023716925.1. Taxonomy (GTDB): domain Bacteria; phylum Actinomycetota; class Actinomycetes; order Frankiales; family Frankiaceae; genus Frankia. The sequence continues at coordinate 987 of NZ_JAMQQG010000231.1, read as the reverse complement.
CGGCGATCGACACCGCGGTCCAGCCGCGCAGCAACGTCGTACTCGTCATGTCGACCGGGCCGGACACCAGGCAGATGCCGGCCGACATCATCGGCAAGTCGTACGACGCGGCGAAAGGCGAGATCGACGCGCTCGGCATCGCCGGGGTCGTCGTGCAGCGTGCCGTGGTCGTCACCGACAGCAGCCCGCCCGACTCGGTCGTCGGGTCGGACCCGCAGGTCGGGCTGCCCATCGCACCAAACAGCAAGGTCACCCTGACCGTCGCCCAGGCCTCGGGCAACACCGACGAGGGCGACGGCGGTGGCGACGGCGGTGGCGACGGCAGCGGCGTGCAGGTCACCGTTCCCCGCGTGGTCGGCAGCAACTACCGCGACGCGGAGAGCGCCCTGCACCGCGCCGGCCTGAAGATCGCTCGCAACGGACTGTTCGGCGCGAGCACCGACCGTGTGGTCGCTCAGTCGGCTCAGCCTGGATCCAAGATCGAGAAGGGTAGTACAGTACGGGTCAACACTGTGTGGTCCCTGGGTAACTAGCCGCCGGCGGTCCTTCGGCGGCGGCCCACGGCCGCATCGACCCGCGGCTCGGGGTCGGCACGGGGGCGACCAGCCCGTTCCACGTTGCCGCGATCGGGCCCCGGGGAGGGCACGTGAGGGTGGCGCGCAGGCGCGGTCGAGTACCCGGCACCACAACTGCGTCGGTCTTCGCTGCGGTGCGCCGAGCGCGTGGCTGGTTCCCGCACCGGACGCGGGCCGACCGGTTCGCCGCCCTGCTGGACGGCGACGCTCCCCCGGCCGGGCCATCAGAGGTCCGGCTGGTCGCCCTCGCGGACGCCGCCCGCGCCCTGCCCCACCCACAGGTGGACCCGGTCCGGCGCGCGGCCATCCGGGCCCAGCTGCTCGCCGAGCTTGCCGCCGTCGCCGAGGCGTCCGCCCCCGCCGGGACACCCGACTCGGCCCGGGCCGCGGCGGCGGCCCGAGCACCGGGGGC
>NZ_JAMQQG010000211.1 GCF_023716925.1 Frankia sp. R82 | reverse complement strand
GTGCGGTGCGGCCCGCCGCCGCGTCCACGGTCAGCCGGTCGAACGCGCCGGCACGCTCGATGGCCCGGGCGGCAGCCGCGGCCACCCCGCCGAGGTAGGTGCGCTCGGCGGGCGTGAACGTCCGCGCCGTCGGGAATCCGAAGGTGACCACGCCGACCGGGGCACCCTCGGCAGGGATCAGCGGCAGCAGTGCCCAGGCCTGCTCGCCGGTGGCGGCCAGCGAATCGGCCAGGCCCGCCACGGGCCAGCGAGCGAGCAGCTCCGCCTGGTCGGACAGGAACAGCGCCCGACCACCCCGGACCACCTCGGCGATGGGATGCACCGCGCCGAGGGCGACGTCCGGCCACGACCAGGCGCGGCTGCCGCCGCCGGGTGGACGCAGAAAGCGCAGCTCGTCATGGTCGGGATCGATCAGGGCGACCCCGCGCGCCTCGGCCTGGACCGCCTGGCCGCCGGCGTCGAGGATCGCGGTGACGACCTCGTCGACGGTGTCGGCCCCGGCCAGGGCGACCGCGAAGCGGCTGCCGGCCTCAAGCCGGTCCTCGGTGGCCGTGGCCTGCTGTGCGGTCGCCTCGGCCAGTCGCTGCGTCGCCACCGCCTGCTCTTCGGAGTTCTGCGCCCGCTGGTTGGCCGCGGCGGCCTGGTCCGCGCTCTGTTCGGCCTGGCGCTCGGCGGCGGTGGCCCGGGATTCGGCTGCCTCCGCGCGCTCGGCGGACTGCTCGGCCCGGCGATCGGCGGCCTCCGCCCGTCCGACCGCCGCCTCGGCTCGCTCGTCGGCGGCCTGGGCCCGGGCCTGCGCCTCGGCCAGCCGTCGGTCAGCGGAACTCGCCTGCTCGGTGGCCGACCCGACCTGTTCCCGGGCCGCCACGACCTGTGCCTCGGCTTCCTGCGCCCGGCGCAGGGCGGTCTCCAGCTGCTGTTGCCCCGCATCCACCTGCGCCTGCGTGGACGTCACCTGTTCCTCGGCGACCTCCGCCCGATGCTCGGCCGCCTCCGCCCGCTGCTCGGCCGCCTCGGCCCGCTGCTGCGCGGCGACGGCCTGCTGCTGCACGGCATCCACCTGCTGCTGCGCGGCATCCGCCCGCTGCTCGGCGGCAGTCGCCCGCTGCTCGGCGGCAGTCGCCTGCTGCTCGGCGGCGACGGCCAGGGCCTCGGCCTGTCCACGGTCCCGCTCGGCCTGCCGGACGCTGGTGACGTCCACCGCGACGAAGGCGAGGCCGACCGGGCCGAGCTGCGGGTCGTTCACCGGGAACCAGCTGGCCGACCAGGTCCGGGTCGGGGCACCGGCACCACCCGCGACCCCCACCTCCAGGTCGATCACCGGCTCGCCGGTCCGCAGCGCCCCGGCGACCAGGGCGTCGAGTTCCTGGCCGGTGTCGCCGAGCACCTCACTGACGGTGCGGCCCAGATGATCCTGGACGGGCCGGCGGGCCAACCGGGACAGGGTGTCGTTGACCCGGACGAACCGGCCAGCGCGGTCGAGCAGGGCGAGTCCGACCGAGGCTCGGGCAAACAGGGCATCGAGCAGGGCGTAGGCGGCGATGGCCGGATCGACCACGCCAGCACCGCTGGCCGCAGCCGTCCCCCGGCCGGGACCCGTGCCGGCGCCTCCGGGCACTCCCCCGAGCCCCTCGCCGCCCTCCCGCGCCACCATCGGCCAGCCCGGTGGCAGCACGGGCAGATCCCGGCCGTCGGCCGGTCCCGGCCCGGTGGACGAGGCCGCTGCCGACGAGGCCGACGAGGCCGACGAGGCCGCGGCGGAGACCGATGACAGTGGTGAGACCGATGACGACGGTGAGACCGATGACGACCCAGGCCCGGGGTTACCCGGGGGCACCCGTCCGGCCAGCCCCGGACCGGGTAGCCCGGCTCCGATCACACCAGTGGCCCGACCGGGCCATCCGGACTCGAACTGGGGACCCCCGGAGGCTCCGGAAGCAGGCCATCCGGGGGGCTGCTCGGAGTGCGGCGACGTCATGGGAGACGATTGTGGCCGGTGTGACCATGTTGTGCAGAACCGCCCCAGGTCGGCGTCGCTCCGACAGCGGGCGAGGCGGGCTCGGACGCGGCCCGTCGCGGGTCCGCGGCGGACGACGCGGACTCCCCGAGCGGCAGGGCCGGCGTCCAGAACCGGCGTGGTCCGACGTCTGCCCGGGGCACGGACGGCCCGACCACGACCTCGGCGGACAGCACCGTGATCCGCTCCGCCGACACGACCACCGGGTCAAGAGTGAGACTGACCACCTCGGGCAGATCGTCGGCGAGCCGGCCCACCCGCAGCAGCAGATCCTCGAGCGCCGCGACGTCCAACGGCTGCGAACCGTGGTAGCCGAGCAGCAGCGGCGCGGCCCGCACCGCCCGCACCAGCCGGGCCGCATCGACGTCGGTCAGCGGCAGGATGTGGTGCGCGCGGTCACCGAGGAGATCGGTCGCGGGGCCGGACAGACCGAAGGAGACCAACGGCCCGTAGCGGGGATGCTCCTCCGAACCGACCACGACCGGCACCCCCGCCGCCGCCATCGGCTGCACGGCCAGCGGCAGCGCCTCACCGAGCTGGGCGCGCAGCGACTCCCAGGCGGCCCGCACCGCGGCGGCGTCGGCCAGTTCCAACCGCTGGCCACGCAGGTCCGGCCGGTGACGGTAGGGCTGGGCCAGCGCCTTGAGTGCCACCGGATACCCCAGGGTGTCCGCGGCCCGGACGGCCGCCGCCGCCGAGGTGACCACCGGGGCCGGCAGCACCGTGATGCCGTAGTGGGCCAGCAGGGCCGCGGTCTGCTCGTCCGACAGTCGCCGGGACGGACGGGCGGTGCCCTCGGGGGCGGCGAGCCCGGCCCGGACGTCCTCGAGACGCGCCGGCAGGCCCGGCAGTGCCGGCACGGTGCCGCTGGCTCTGCCCCGCCACTCGGCGTAGCCGACGACGCGACGCAGCGCCGCCACCGCCGCCTCCGGTGAGGGGTAGGCGGGGATGCCGGCCAGGCTCGGGGGAAGCGCCACCCCGCGCACGGCGACCAGCACCGGGACGTCCACTCCCCCGACGGCCGCGCCTCCGACGGCCGCGCCTCCGACGGCCGCTCCGATGACCCGGGCCAGGCCGTCCAGTGCCGAGGTGGGCGAGGCCACCGGCAGCTGCACGACGGCCACGATCAGCGCGTCGGCCCGGCCCGCGGCATCGTGCAGGGCGGCCGCGAACAGGGCCGGGTCGCCGCCTGCGGGCAGCAGCACCTCCTCCGCCACGAGACCGGCGGCGTCCGCGGCCCGGGCGGTCAGGCGCACCAGCGCCCGCGAGTCCCCGACGACGCAGACCCGTCGGCCCGCCGGCAGCGGCTGGGCGGTCAGCAGCAGGGCGACGTCGAACGCCTGGGAGATCCGCTCGACCCCGATCACGCCGGCCTGGCGCAGCAGCGCGTCGTCGAGGACGGAGCGTCCCGCGTAGACCGTCACCACCGGCTTGCGCCGCCCCACCCGCCGGGCGAGGCGGACGAACTTGCGCGGATTGCCAAACGTCTCCAGATGCATGATCACCGCGTCGGTGGCGTCGTCCTCCTCCCAGTACTGGAGTAGGTCGTTGCCGCTGACATCGCCGCGGTCGCCGGCGGAGACGAAGCCCGACAGCCCCACTCCGCGGGCGGCGGCCGCCTCGATGATCGCCCCGCCGAACGGCCCGGACTGCGCATAACAGCCGATCCGCCCGGGCAGCGGCATCCACGGGACCATGCTCGCGTTCAGGCCCACCCCCGGGTTCTGCACGCCCATGCTCGCCGGGCCCACCACCCGCATCCCGTCGGCCCGGGCCTCGGCGACGAGCATCTCGTCGGCGGCGTCGTCACGCTGGTCGGTGATCACCACCATGGCCCAGACCCCGGCCCGTCCACAGGCGGCGATGGCACCGGGCACCGCGGCCGGCGGCACACACACCACGGCCAGATCCACCGGCTTGGGCACGTCCTCGATGCCGGCGTAGGCACGGATCGAGGCGACCGAGGTGCCCGCGGCCGCGGCGGCGGGGTTGACCGGGTACACCGCGCCGTCGAAGCCGCCGGCGAGCAGATGACGCAGGATCGCGTTGCCGACCGAACTGGTGGAACGGCCCGCGCCGAGCACGGCGATCGCCCGTGGATGCAGTAGCCGGCGGATGGAGGCCGCCTCCGCGCGGTGCTCCCGGGCCCGCATCACGTCGACGGACCGTTCGGTCGGCGTGATCTCGAACGACAGCCGGACCTCGCCGTAGTCGAACGCCCGCGCCACCGTGTACCCGGCCTCGATGAACACCCGGATCATCTGCCGGTTCTGGCTGAGCACGTCCGCGTCGAAGCGGCGCACGCCCCGGTCACGCGCCGCCGCCGCCAGATGCTCGAGCAGGATCGAGCCGAACCCGCGGCCCTGCTGGTCGTCCTGGACCAGGAACGCGATCTCGGCCTCGGTCGGCCGCGCCGCCGTGCCCTCCCAGTGCGCGACCGCGACCAGATCGTCTCCGATCATCGCGACGAGCGCGCCCCGACGACGCTGGTCGACCACCGTCATGTGCCGGATGTCCTCGTCGGACAGGGAACGGCGGGCCGCGAAGTAGCGGAAGTAGATCGTCTGCAGGGAGAGCCTGGTCCAGAACGCCCGCAACAGTGGCCCGTCGGACGGCAGGATCGGCCGGATGTGCGCCGTGCCACCGTCGGTGAGGATGACGTCGGCCTCCCATTCGGCCGGGTAGACGACCGGCGGTTCGGCGTCGCTCACCGGTCGCTCACCGGTCGCGCGTCGGATCGAGGCCGTGCAGCGGCAGGATCTCGTGACGGGTCTGCGCGACCGCCCGGTCCAACGGGCTGTCCGGATCACCCTCACCCGCGTCCCACGGCCGGTAGCGCACGCTCGCGCCGTCCCCGAGGGTGTGCGGCATGCCGATGGTCGAGCCGACCGACGCCACGCCGGTGGCCGCCCGGACCCGTTCCGGTGCGGCGGCCCGCCACTGCACCGGCAGCATCGCACCGGGTTCGAGCGGATGGTGCGCGGCGATCGCGAGCAGCTGCGTCCAGGCTCTGGGCACGACCGCGTCCAGCGCGTACCCGCCGCCGCCACAGGCCAGCCAGCGGCCGTCACACAGATCATGGGCCAACGTGTGCAGCGCCTCGTAGGAGGCCCGCTGCCCGTCCACCGACAGGTCCAGATCAGCCAGCGGATCGAGCGTGTGGGTGTCGCAGCCGTGCTGGGTGACCAGCACCTGCGGACGGAACTCCCGCAGCAGCACCGGGACGACCCCGGAGAACGCCCGCAGCCAGCCGGCGTCGCGGGTCCCCGCCGGCAGCGCCACGTTGACGGCGCTGCCGGCCGCCTGCGGCCCACCGGACTCGGCGGGAAAGCCGGTGCCGGGAAACAGGGTGCGTCCCGACTGGTGCAGCGAGATCGTGAGCACCCGCGGATCGTCGTAGAACGCAGCCTGCACACCGTCGCCGTGATGCACGTCGACGTCGACGTAGGCGACCCGTTCGGCCCCGGCGGACAGCAGCCAGGCGATCGCGACCGCCGGATCGTTGTAGATGCAGAAGCCGCTGGCCGCCCCCGGCATCGCATGGTGCAGACCGCCTGCGATGGCCACGGCGTGGCGCGGCGGGCCGTCCCACACCGCGTGGGCGGCGTCGAGAGTTCCGCCGGTGATCAGCGCGGCGGCCTCGTGCATCCGGGCGAACACCGGATTGTCAGCGGTACCCAGCCCGAAGCGGGCGACCAGCCGGGCGTGCACCGGCTCGGGGGCGACCCGCACGGCGGCGACGTAGGCCGGGTCGTGCACGAGCTCGAGCAGCTCGTCGGGTGCCAGGCTGGGCGCGGCCAGCTCCAGTCCGGGAGCGTCGAGCACACCCAGCTGACTGGCGAGGTCCATGGTCAGACCCAGCCGCACCGGGTGCAGCGGATGCTGCGGCCCGAAGTCATAGCGGGCCATGGCGGGATCCCAGGCCAGCAGCGTCGGCACCATCACGTCTCGACGGTAGCCCCAACGGGCGGTGTCGGGCAGCCGCACCCGGGCGGTGCAGGCAGTACAGCCCAGCGGTACGAACGACTGTGGGTTTACCGTGTGCCCCGCCCACATGCCCTAGGGTCAGTGCCCGTGGCAGCTGACGGATCGGTACCGCTGTGGCGTCCCACCCCCGAACGGGCCAGTCGGGCCGTGGTGACCCACTACCGGAACTGGCTCGCGCAGGAACGCGGCGTGGCCCTGGCCGACGACGCCGCCCTGTGGCGATGGTCGGTCGACGAACTCGGGGACTTCTGGGAGTCGATCTGGGACTTCTGCGCGGTCCTCGGCGAGCGCGGCCCGGGACCGGCCCTGGCCGACCCAGCGATGCCCGGCGCGGTGTGGTTTCCGGGCGCGCGGGTGAACTACGCCGAGAACGCGCTGACGCGGCGCGGCCCGGCTCCGGCCCTCATCGGCGTGCGGGAGGACGGCGCGACCGCCGTCGTGTCCTGGGACGAGCTGCGCCGCCAGGTCGCTCGCGCCGCGGCGGGGCTGCGCGCCCTGGGCGTCACCGAGGGCGACCGGGTCGGCGCCGTGCTGCCGAACACCGTCTATGCGGCGGTGGCGATGCTGGCCACCGCGAGCCTCGGCGCGGTGTGGTCGTCCTGCTCCCCGGAGCTCGGCCCGACGGCGCTCGCCGCCCACCTCACCCAGGTCCGCCCCACGGTGCTGCTGGGCGTCGACGGCTACAGCCACCGCGGCCGGGCCTACGACACGGTCGGGGCGCTGGCCGCCGTCGCCGCCGACCTGCCGGACCTCGCCGCGACGGTGATCGTGCCGTACCTGTCGCCCGACGCCTTCACCCGGGCCCACGAAGCCGGCCTGGCAAACCTGCTCACCTGGGACGAGCTGCTGGCCACCGACCCGGGCGAGCTCACCTTCACCCGGGTCCCCTTCGACGCGCCGCTGTGGGTCCTGTTCTCCTCGGGCACCACCGGCCCGCCGAAGGCGCTCGTCCACGGGCACGGCGGCATCCTGCTCGAACACCTCAAGATCCTCGCCCTGCACCTGGACATCGGCCCGGACGACCGCTACTGCTGGTTCACCACGACCGGCTGGATGATGTGGAACCTGCTGGTCTCCGGTCTGCTGGTCGGCGCCACCGTGGTGCTCTACGACGGCGCGCCCGGCTATCCGGCGCTCGGCACCCAGTTCGGGCTCGCCGAGGCCCTGGAACTCACCGTGCTCGGCACGTCCGCGGCTTACCTGCACGCCTGCCGGGACGCGGGGCTGGTGCCCGGCCAGGACGCCGACCTGTCGCTGCTGCGCACGCTCGGGTCGACCGGCTCGCCGCTGTCGCCGTCCGGCTATGCCTGGGTGTACGAGGCGGTCAGCGCGGACGTGCTGCTGTCGTCGATCAGCGGCGGCACCGACGTGTGCACGGCGCTGCTGGCGGGCCTGCCGACCGGGCCGGTCCGGGCCGGCGAGATCGGCGGACGGGCCCTGGGCTGCGCCGCGGCCGCCTTCGACGACGACGGCACACCGCTGGTCGACCAGGTCGGCGAGCTCGTGGTGACCGCGCCGATGCCCTCGATGCCGGTGGCACTGTGGAACGACCCGGACGGCAGCCGGCTGCGGGAGACCTACTACGCCACCTATCCGGGTGTCTGGCGCCACGGTGACTGGGTGCGCTTCACCGCGAACGGTGCCGCCGTCGTGGAAGGACGCTCGGACGCGACGCTGAACCGGCACGGGGTTCGGATCGGCACCGCGGAGCTGTACGGGGTGGTGGAGGCGCTGCCCGAAGTGATCGACAGCGTCGCTGTCGACATCTCCGATGCCACGGACGGGGTGGACGGCACGGGGGGTGCCGGCGGTGCGGGCCTGCTGCTGTTCGTGGTGCTTGCCGAGCCGGGCCTGACCCGGCAGACCGCGGATCGCATCCGGGCGGCGCTGCGGACCGAGCTCAGCCCCCGGCACGTGCCCGACGAGATCATCGAGATCGCCGCCGTGCCCCGCACGCACACCGACAAGAAGCTCGAGGTCCCGCTCAAGCGCCTGCTCGGCGGCGCGGAGCTGGCCGAGGTGGTGAGCCTGGACGCGGTGGCCAACCCGGAGGCGCTGCGGGCGTTCGCCGCGGCCGCCGCCCGCCGTCGCGACCACGGCGCGGCCCCGGCGACGTCAGCGGTGTCAGCGGCGCAGACAGCAAAGCCGGATCTTCGCTGCTGATCAGCGAAGATCCGGCTTCCATCGGTCACCCGGTGCCACGGTCACCCTCCACCGTGATACCCGGACGGGTGCCACCCGAGACCTCGAACACGTACCCGCCGAGCGGGTATCGCCGCGACCGCCGACGGGGGGTGGTGCCGGCGGCCGGCGGTGGTCAGTCGAGGAACTCGCGCAGCCGGCCGGCGACCGCGGGCTTGCGCAGCTCACGCAGCGTGTCCCGCTCGATCTGGCGAATGCGCTCGCGGGTGAGGCCCAGGCGGTTGCCCACCTCGGCGAGGGTGTGCTGCTTGCCGTCGGCGAGGCCGAACCGCAGCCGCATCACCTCCCGCTCCCGCGGGTTGAGCCCACCGAGAACGTTGTCGATCTCGTCCTGCATGGCGCCGTAGGAGGCGGCGTCGGCCGGCGAGGTCGCGTCCGAATCCTCGATGAAGTCACCGAGCACGGAATCGCCGTCGTCGCCGACGGACGTCTCCAGGCTGACCGTGTCCTGCGCGTAGCGGCGCAGTTCGACAACCTGCTCGATCGGCATGTCGAGCTCGAGCGCGAGCTCCTCGTCGGTCGGTTCCCGACCGAGCGTGGAGACGAGCTGGCGCTGCAGCCGCGTGATCTTGTTGATCTGCTCGACCACGTGCACCGGGATGCGGATCGTCCGGGCCTGGTCGGCCAGGGCACGGCCGATGGCCTGGCGAATCCACCAGGTCGCGTAGGTGGAGAACTTGTAACCCTTGGCGTAGTCGAACTTCTCCACCGCGCGAATGAGGCCGAGGTTGCCCTCCTGGACCAGGTCCAGCAGGGTCATCCCGCGACCGCTGTACTTCTTCGCGACGGAGACGACCAGGCGCAGGTTCGCCGAGACCAGCTGCTGCTTGGCAGCGTGACCGTCCCTGACCAGCAGAGCCAGCTCCCGGCGGAGATCGGCGGGCAGGTCGGGAACGGCCTCCAGCTTGTGCTCGGCGAACAGGCCGGCCTCGACCCGCTTGGAGAGCTCGACTTCCTGAGCTGCGTTGAGCAGCGGCACTTTGCCGATCTCACGCAGGTACATACGCACGAGGTCGGCGGTGCCGGCGTGCTCGGCGGTGGCGCGGCTGGCGGCGACGGAGTCGTCGGCCGCCTCGCCGTCCTCCTCCTCGAGGAGCTCGACACCGGCGGCGTTCAGCCGCGCGATGAGCGCGGGGAGCAGCTCAAGGCCGATGTCGGCGGCCTCGAGAGCGTCCCGCAGCTCGGAACGGCTGATCTCGCCGGCCTCGCGACCGCGGGCGATGACATCGGCGACCGCGCTCACATCAAGCTCGTCGACGTCATCGGACACGGCCGCCAGGGAACGGCTGGTGGCGGTACGGGCAGGGGTGGCGGACCGGCGAGTACGCCGCGGGCTACGCGGGCGGTTCTCGTCGGTACGCTCGGCAAGGTCCAGGGCAGGCAGCGTCATCAGTGGCAAATCCGATGGTCGGTGCGGGTGGGACGTCTGTTTCCGTGCACATGGGAGGCAACGAACGATGCTGCGGAACCATTCCCTGTGCAGGGCGCACCCGGACATCAGCGATCGCCGGGCCTAGCGGCAGTGTAGACCCTGACCTTCGAGACGCTGTACTCGCTGTCGCGAAGACTACCTGTCAGATCCCCTCGTGTGGCGTGTTCAGCGAACTATCTTGACCGTCTTGCGTGCCCGGATCCCCGCCGCACCCCCATATCTTCAACTCCGAGTAGCACAATACTCACTTTCGGCAATAATTTTGCGGCGGCTGCCACGCGCGCCACATTTCTGCTTCGCTACCGCCATCGAGCCGCTCCTCGGCGTGGCTCACACCAGGAGGTGCCGGCAGCCCCCCACTCGGCGGCCCCCACTCGGGTGCGCCCGGGTGGGCCCGGGCCCGAGCGCCGTCCCGCACCGCCCCACATTCGCCCGTCCCGACGACTCGCGGCGACAGCACCGTCCGGAACCTGTCCCGCCTATGTCCCCCGACGTCGTCGCGATGCCATCCCGAAGCCATCCCGAAGCCATCCCGAAGCCATCCCGGTGCCATCCCGAAGCCATCACACGTCCGCCGGATAGCCGCCGCGCAGCCATCCGGTACCGCCCTGATGCCGGCGTGTCGACTCCCCGATCCAACTCGGCCACGGTCCGCGTTCGTCCAGGTAATGCCGGCCACACCCGGAGCAGCCTCCCGATGGGCACAGGGTGTGACGGCTACTCTCACACGATGGTCGCTCCCAGCCTCCCGACCGAGCTGGCGGCGCTGCGCGAGACCGCGGTCTCGGTGCTGCGCGGCAACGACCTCGGTGACGTCACCCGGCCGTCTCCGACGTTGTATCCACACCAGTGGCTGTGGGACTCCTGTTTCATCGCGATCGGGCTGCGCCACCTCGACCCCGAGCGCGCCGCGACCGAGATCCTGTCGCTGCTGCGCGGCCAGTGGCCCAGCGGCATGATCCCGCACGTGATCTTCGCCGAGACCACGGACTTCTACCATGCCGGCCCGCAGCGCTGGCGTTGCGACCGGGTGGCCACGACCGCCGGCGGCATGCAGAGCACCGGCGTGACCCAGCCGCCGATGATCGCCGAGGCGGCCGTGCGGGTCGGCGAGACGATGTCCGGCTCACAGCGCGCGGCCTTCTACCGCGCGCTCTACCCGGGGCTGCTGCGTTTCCACCAGTGGCTCTATGACGAGCGCGACCCCGATGACGACGGACTGGTGGCCCTGGTCCACTCCTGGGAGTCGGGGATGGACAACACCCCGACCTGGATGGAGATCACCCGACCGGCCGCGCCGCTGGGGGTCCGGGTGCTGCGCCGGATCAACGGTGATGACGCGCTCGACGCGCTGCGCCGTGACTCCAAGGAGGTGCCGCCGGACGAGCGGCTCACCTCTGGCGACCTGTTCACGCTGTACCGGATCGTGCGCGAGCTGCGCCGGTCGCACTACAACTTCCGCGAGATCCGGCGCACGATCGTCCCGCTGGTACAGGACGTGGCCTTCAACGCGATTCTGGTCCGGGCGAACGAACACCTGGCGACGATCGCCGCGGAGATCGGCGAGGTCATCCCGCCCCGGCTGCGCCGCTCGATCCGCCGCTCCCGCGAGGCGATGAGCCAGCTCGCCGTCGACGGCCTGTACTACAGCCGTGACTTCCGCACCCACACGCTGCTACGGCAGGAGACCATCGCTGGCCTGTTGCCGTTGTACGCCGGGGTCGTACCCGACGACCGGGTGGACGCCATGGTCAAAATGATCAGCTCACCGCGGTACTGGTCGCGGTTCGGCGTGGCCAGCGTCCCCCTGGACGACCCGGCTTTCCTGCCCCGCTGCTACTGGCAGGGCCCGGTCTGGGTGAACATGAACTGGCTGATCGCCGACGGCCTGGAACGCTACGGCCGCCTCGATGCAGCCGACGACCTGCGCCGCAACACCGTCGACGTGATCGCCGCCTCCGGCGCCATGTACGAGTACTACTCCCCCCTGGACGGCTCCGGCGCCGGTAGCAACCGCTTCTCCTGGACCGCCGCCCTGCTCGTCGATCTGCTCGCCACCCAGCGCTGACCCGCCCATCCGCCGGGCCATCCCAGCCCCGACGGTTCCGCGCAACCACCGGCCACGATCTCAGCCCGGCAGGGCCCCGGTTCCGCTTTCGGGAAGCGGTGGGACGGCCAGCCGAGCGATGGTCACGGTGTGACCTGATGCGCTGGTCCGCGTCTCCAGCGGACCATCCGGGTCCAAACCGGGCTGAGAACGCCGATCGAACAGGACGACGTACCCGGCCGACAGACCGAGGTGGTTCAGGTAACCGTCCAGCTGGATCATCTCTTTCCCGACCTGATCGGCATCACCCGGACGCCTCGGCGATCCGCAGACCACCCTCGGACGACTCGGCAACCAGACCAAGATCACACACGTAGCGCCGGTCGTCGGAGTACGTCAGGCCGGCAGGCTCCTCGGTGGCGGCAAGGACGGGTTCGAGAACCCGCCGAACCTCCGGCTCCCGCAGCCTGCGCACGAGCGAGTCACGATGGCTGGGTCTGGCCTGGACGACCCGCTCACGCGCGACGCCGACATGCTCGACCGTGACCGGTTCGGTGGCCGGGATCCTCCAACCTGCTCTCCGGGCTCGCAGCCGACGGCCGGCAGATCGCCCGGTCGATATCCGGCTCGCAGCGGACCGAAGGACCCGAGTCCGAACTTGACCATCAAGATCTTAAAAAAATTAAGATCAGCTTCTTGAAAATTGAGTTATAAGTCGGTTGAATCTTAGACATGGCCAAGCGGGCAATGGACTGGCAGGAGCTCACCGACCTCACCAGAGGTCACCCGTTCGTCGTCGAACGGGTGCGCCTGACGGCCAGTGACGTTGCGATCGAGGGCGAGTTCGAGCTTCCCCAGCTGGCCCAGCTGGGCGTCGAGGACCAGGTCTTCGTCATGGCGTTCGTGCGGTGCCACGGCTCCATCAAGGAAATGGAGCGGATCTTCGGGGTGAGCTACCCGACGATCAAGTCGCGGCTGAACCGGATCATGCGGATGCTCGACTTCGTCGAGACCGATCCGGCGCCGTCGCGGGCCGACGTCATCGACCGGCTGCGCCGCGGCGAGATCACTGCCCAGCAGGCGGTGTCCGAACTTGAGGCCCATCCGTGATGCCGCAGCTGGTAACCGTGCGGATCGGGCGCCCGAACGGTCGCCCGATCCGGATCTGGGTCCCGGTGCTTCCGCTGGTCCTCGCGCTCTCGCCCCTCCTGGTCCTGGCGGTACCGGCAGCGGTCGTGGCCTGTCTGCGATACCGCGTCAGTGCGGTGCAGGCGCTCAGCACCGGCTGGCGCGTCGTCGGCGCGCTGCCCGGCGCCCGGTTCGACCTCGAACAGGGTCGCACGGCTGTGCATGTCGCCATCCGATAAGGCTCGTCGCCATCCGACAAAGGAGACTCCGATGAACGACCAGCGCAAGGACATCCTCGACCTGCTGGCCGAGGGCAAAATCACCGCGACCGAGGCGGAGCAGCTCATCGCCGCGCTCGAGCCGGCCCTGGCGCCGGCCGCGGTGGGCCTCGACGCCCGGCCGAAGGGCCGTCCGAAGTACCTGCGGGTACTGGTGGACACCGTGGAGAACGGCGAGCCGGGACGAGTCAACGTACGGGTGCCGCTGCAGCTGCTGCGGGCCGGCGTACGACTCGCCGCCCTGATCCCACCGCAGGCCCTGGGCCGGGCCAACACCGAGCTGGGCAAGTCGGGCATACCCGTTGATCTCACTCAGCTCAGGCCCGAGCAGCTCGAGGCACTTGTGGAGCACCTCGACGAGATGACCGTGGACATCGACCAGCCCGACGCCAAAGTGCGCGTCTTCTGCGAGTAGGCCATCCGGCCAGCAAGGACCACGGAACGCACCACCCACGGCAGACAGCTGCCGCCTGGCATCCAGCGCCAGGTACACCGTCGTCCGCGTCATCGACATGCTCTGTCCGGCAACCACCATCAAGCCTGTGAGCACACGGCTTCGGTGCACCTGCTCGCAGCCCGGTCCCATCGCGGTCATACCCACCACGCCGTCGTCGCGAACGCCGATGGCAGCAGCGACGCGGCTACCCGGGGTGGCCCCGGGTAGCCGCGGGCAGGTGAGCTGCGGTCAGCTGCAGCCGCTGGTGGAGCCGCACTGCTCGCAGACGTAGCAGCTACCGGCCGGACGCATCGTCACACCGCAGGTGAAACACAGCGGGGCGTCGACGACCGTCTGGGCGATCAGCGACTCCCCGGGTGGGGCCAGGCGCAGTTCCCGGGCGACGTACTCGGGGCCGTGCCCGTTCGCGTGCGCCACCCCGTTGCTGTGCGCGGTTGACGCGGCGGGGGCTGCCTGCCCGAGGGCGGACGAAGCCGCGCTCGAGATCTCCCCGATCCGAGCGGTCGGAGCATCCACAGCGCTCACCGCTACCAGCGCACCCGAGGTGGCCTCACTGTCGGTGGCCTCACTGTCGGTGGCCTCACTGTCGGTAGCCGCACTGTCGGTAGCCGTAGTGCTACCGCCGTACTGGCCGGCGACGGCGCGGGTGCGCTCGGCGGCGGAGGAGATGCCGAGCTCGGCGCGATGGTCGGCGTCGAGATAGTCCAGGGCAAGGCGACGGAACAAATAGTCCATGATCGACTGGGCGATCCGGACGTCCGGGTCGTCGGTCATGCCGGCGGGCTCGAAGCGCATGTTGATGAACTTGCTGACATACGCCTCGAGCGGCACGCCGTACTGCAGGCCGATGGAGATGGCGATGGCGAAGGCGTCCATCACACCGGCGAGTGTGGAGCCCTGCTTCGACATCTTGATGAAGACCTCGCCGAGGCCGTCGTCCGGGTAGGACCCGGCGGTCAGGTAGCCCTCGGCGCCTCCGACGGCGAACGACACCGTCTGCGACGGGCGGGTCTTCGGCAGCCGGCGGCGCACCGGCCGGTACTCGATCTCCGGCGGGGCGGCGACGGGCACCGGCTGCGCCGAGGCGGCTGCGGCGGCGGCCGACGCGTCCGCGTCCCGCCGGGCGCCCCTGACGTCGGTCAGCGGCTGGCCGACCTTGCAGTTGTCGCGGTAGATGGCCAGGGCCTTGAGGCCGAGCCGCCAGCCGGCGAGGTAGATCTCCTCGACCTCCTCGACGGTGGCCGTCGAGGGCATGTTCACCGTCTTGGAGATCGCGCCGGACAGGAACGGCTGCACCGCGGCCATCATCCGGACATGTCCCATCGGGGAGATCGCCCGCTCGCCGATGGCGCAGTCGAACACCTCGTAGTGCTCCTGGCGCAGACCCGGGGCGTCGACGACGTGCCCGTGCTCGGCGATGAACTCGACGATCGCCTCGATGGTCTCCTCGGCGTATCCCAGCGCGCGCAGCGCGGCCGGCACCGTCTGGTTCACGATCCGCATGCTGGCGCCGCCGACCAGCTTCTTCATCTTGACCAGGGCGAGATCCGGCTCGATACCGGTGGTGTCGCAGTCCATCGCAAGACCGATGGTGCCGGTCGGGGCGAGCAGGCTGACCTGGGCGTTACGCCAGCCGTGCTTGTCACCGACGGACTGGGCCTTCGCCCATTCCCTCGAGGCAGCGGCCAGGACGCGGGTGTCCTCACCGTGCGCCGCGCGGACGGCGTCGCTCGCCGCGGCGTGCTTGCGCACGACCCGGCGGTGCGCGTCGGCGTTGCGGGCGAAGCCGTCGTAGGCGCCGACGATGCCGGCAAGCTCGGCGGAACGGCGGTAGGCGGTGGCGCTCATCAGCGAGGTGATCCCCGCGGCCAGCGCCCGGCCGCCGTCGGAGTCGTACGCCCGGGCGCTGGCCATGAGCAGTGCGCCGAGGTTGGCGTAGCCGATGCCGAGCTGCCGATAGGCACGGGTGACCGTGGTGATCTCCGGTGTCGGGAAATCCGCGAAGCAGATCGAGATGTCCATCGCCGTGATGATCAGCTCGACGGCGGCGACGAACGCGTCGGCGTCGAAGGTCCGGTCCGGACGCAGGAACTTCAGCAGGTTCAGCGACGCCAGGTTGCAGCTGGAGTTGTCCAGGTGGACGTATTCGCTGCACGGGTTGGACGCGCTGATCCGGCCCGACTCCGGGCAGGTGTGCCAGTCGTTGATGGTGCCGTCGTACTGGATGCCCGGGTCGGCACAGGCCCAGGCCGCCTCGGCGATCGTGCGGAACAGCTTCTTCGCGTCGATCGTCTCGATCGTGCGACCGTCCAGACGGGCCCGCAGGGCGAAGTCCTGATCGTCGACGACGGCCTGCATGAACTCGTCGGTGACCCGCACCGAGTTGTTGGCGTTCTGGTACTGCACCGAGGCGATGTCACGCCCACCGAGGTCCATGTCGAACCCGGCGTCGCGCAGCGCCCGGATCTTGTTCTCTTCCCGGGCCTTCGTCTCGACGAACTCGACGATGTCCGGGTGGTCGACGTCCAGCACGACCATCTTGGCGGCCCGCCGGGTCGCCCCACCGGACTTGATCGTCCCCGCCGACGCGTCGGCGCCGCGCATGAAGCTCACCGGGCCGGAGGCGGTACCCCCGGAGGACAGCAGCTCCTTCGACGAGCGGATCCGTGACAGGTTCAGCCCCGCCCCCGATCCCCCCTTGAAGATCAGACCTTCTTCCCGATACCAGTTGAGAATAGATTCCATGGTGTCATCAACCGAAAGAATGAAACAAGCCGAGACCTGCTGCGGGGCTGTGGTGCCGACGTTGAACCAGACCGGCGAGTTGAAACTGAAGACCTGGTGGAGCAACATCCAGGTCAGTTCGTGCTCGAAGATCTCGGCGTCGGCGTCGCTGGCGAAGTAGCCGTGCTCGCGGCCGGCGGCGGTGTAGGCGAGCACCACCCGGTCGATGAGCTGACGCAGCGAGGACTCCCGGATCGCCGTGCCCAGCGCGCCACGGAAGTACTTGCTGGTCACGATGTTGGAGGCGTTGACCGACCAGAAGTCGGGGAACTCCACCCCGCGTTGCTCGAAGTTGACCGAGCCATCCCGCCAGTTGGTCATGACGACGTCCCGGGACTCCCAGGTGACCTCATCGTAGGGGTGGACTCCGGCGGTGGTCCGCGAGCGGCGAATCTTCAGCCCGGACGGCCTGGCTGTTACCTTACCCGCCCTGGTGCCGCGGCTTTCGGTCATGACGCTCCTCGTCCTGTCCTCGTACTCATCGGCGCGCGCCGGCTCGCCATGCCGCGGCGGCCGCGCTGGGTATGACATGCCCGCAGGCCACGGTTGCGCGCTGGATGCTCGGCCGGCGGCTCACGCAGGAGCACCAGACGGGCACGGCGAAACAGGGCATACGGGAGAAATCCACGTCGGCGGGGTCAGGTCGTCCCGGGCTTGCCGGGACGGACCGGCGTGGCGATGTGATGCTGCGATCAAGGCCAGTTGAAGAACAGGGTCAGTGGAAGAACAGGGCCCACTGGGAGCACGGCCAACCGGAGAACACGGTCAGCTGCGGTCTGCCCCGGCCTCGACGGGCGGGCCTGGCGCCCGGGTCAGGCCGTAGGGCCGGACCACGCCACCCGGACCTGCTCTGGGTGGGCTCTCGTCTGCCGGTGGCCCTGCCCGCTCGGCCGGGTGGGCGGGTTCCCGGCGCGCACCGGCGGTCTCCGCCCGCAGTGCCGAAATCGCGTTCTCGAAGTCGGTGAGCGACTCGAAGGCCAGATACACCGAGGCGAAACGCAGGTAGGCCACCTCGTCGAGCTCCCGGAGTGGGCCGAGGATCGCCCGGCCGATCGCCTCCGCGGGGACCTCTGCGGAGCCCGCGGAACGCACCGCGTCCTCCACCCGCTGCGCCAACAGGGCAAGATCATCATCACGTACCGGCCGACCCTGGCAGGCCTTGCGCACGCCGGTGATCACCTTCGCCCGGCTGAAGGGCTCGGCCACGCCGCTGCGTTTGACCACCCGCAGCGAGGCCTCCTCCATCGTCGTGAACCGACGACCACAGGACAGGCAGGAGCGACGCCGACGGATCGCCGAGCCCTCCTCGGCCTCCCGGCTGTCGACGACACGACTATCCGGATGTCGGCAGAACGGGCACCGCACGCGGGACGCCTCCTCAGCCGAACAAGCACCAGATGTTGTGTCCAACTCTAGCGCACCACACCATGACTGGGACGAGGACCCCCTACCGTGCCACTCCGGGACACCGATCCGCGGATGGCTGGCAACCGTCCGCAAGCGCCGCCCGGCCGGCCGGAACAGTGGGATACCGGCAGGTCACGCCAACAGCCACTCCCCCACCGGGCCGGAGACCGAGGGTGCCCGGATGGTCGGGGGTACCCGGCATCCCCACCGGCGCCGACGCCCGCGCCGATGGGGATGCCGGCCGCCGACATCAGTCCAGTAACAGGAACATGCCCGGCGCAAGATCGACCGAGGTGAGATGGTTGATCCGCATCAGCCGGTCGACCACGATCCGGGTGTCGGCGTCGGGATCGAGCGCGACGGCAATCTCCCAGAGCGTCTCCCCCGCCATCACCAGATGCCCGCGCGGCGGCTCGCCCGCCCACGCCAGCGAGGCGCGCGGCACCATCACCATCAGCGCGGCAGCGACGCACAGCGCGATGACCGCGACCACAACCACCCGCCCACGTCGGGTCAGCCGCAACGGCGGCCGGGCGCCGCCCCTCGCCCGCGCACCCGCCGGCACGCAACGCCCCCACCCACCACAGCACCCGCACCCCGGCCCGGCCGCACGGAGCGCCGACGGGCGGTCGACCAGCGAGGGCGCAACCGGCGGACGGGCACCGCCACGCCGCTCGGCCCGCACCGCCGCCAGATCGACGACCCGCGTTGCGTGGTCCACACTCACGACAACCTCCCGGGGCGAGCGGACAGGAGCCGGTTACGAACTCCCGTTCGATCGAACTACTGGTCGATTGTGGCACGGGCCCACGAGGAGGGGAAGAGACACGCTCGAACAGACGTTTGAGATTCCGCGACCATCCGGTTACCGTCAAGGCGATCAGGTGTGGACCGGACGATCCACCCGGTCGCGAGCACTGCGGGGCGTGTGGTGTCGGACACTTTCGGTGACCCGACAGTCGTGCGGCCATCCGGTTCGCGACCCAGGGGCGATGTCCGGATACCCACTACGTGGTACGCGACAAGGAGAGCGGTAAGCGATGACCACCCAAAGCAGGGGAACGCGCCGGGGCGGTGCACGCGGCAACGTGCGAGCCTTTCCGGACAACCCCGCGGACGCGCCCGGACTGACCCCCCGGCAGCGCAAGGTGCTCGAGGTCATCCGGGCGGCCGTGGAGCGGCGCGGATACCCGCCCAGTGTGCGGGAGATCGGCGAGGCCGTCGGGCTGACCAGTACCAGCAGCGTGGCCCACCAGCTCAAGATGCTGGAGGAGAAGGGCTACATCCGGCGTGACCCGAACCGCCCACGGGCGATGGAGGTGCTCGGCGCCGACCGTCCCCGCCGTGGCGGGAACGCGAGCGGGAACGGCGCCGGTGCGGCAACGGTGGTGCCGGTGTTCCCCGGCGTGGCGCCGGCCGCGCCGGCGAGCAGCGGCGACCCACAGGCGACATACGTGCCCGTGATCGGGCGGATCGCCGCTGGCGGGCCGATCCTGGCCGAGCAGGCCATCGAGGATGTCTTCCCGCTTCCACGGGAGATCGTCGGCGAGGGCACGCTGTTCCTGCTGCGGGTCGTCGGCGAGTCGATGGTGGGCGCGGCGATCTGCGACGGCGACTGGGTGGTCGTCCGCCAGCAGCCGGTCGCGGACAACGGCGAGATCGTCGCTGCCATGATCGACGGCGAGGCGACCGTCAAGCGCCTGCGGGTGCGTGACGGCAAGGTGTGGCTACACCCCGAGAACCCAAGCTTCAGCGACATCCCGGGGGAAGGGGCGTCCATCCTCGGCCGGATCGTGGCCGTGCTGCGCCGGGTCTGACGTCCGACCAGCGAGGGCCGGCCGCACCAGGCGGCCGGCCACTTCGGATGGAGTCAGAACCGGATGGAGTCAGAACCGGCTGACGTCAGAACCGGCCGGGGTCGGATCCGGATGAGGTCAGCCGAGCGCCGACCGGCACGCCCCGGTCAGGGGTCGGCCACCCAGCCGGCGCATTCGGGCTCGCGGGCCGCTCAGGCGCGGAACATGTCAAGATCCGCGGCGAGCGCCGGTGAGACGCGGGCCGTCAGTCGGGTGCCATCGCCGGTGTGTTCCTGGCCCAGGATCTCGCCGAGGGCGTGGACCCGGGAGACCAGGTCACCCCGCGTGTACGGGAGCAGGACCGTGAGCTCCACGTCCGGATGCGGCACCTGCTCGCACAGGGCGTCGACGAGGGCGTTGAGCCCGTCACCGGTGCGCGCGGAGACGAACACCGCGTCCGGGGCGAGCTGGCGCAGCTCCGCCAGCACCGTCGGCTCGGCCGCGTCGACCTTGTTGACGACGATCAGCTCGGGCACACCGCCCGCATCGATGTCGTTGAGGACCTCCCGCACCGCCGAGATCTGGCCGGCCGGGTCAGCGGCGGAGCCGTCGACCACATGCAGGATGAGATCGGCGTCGGCGACCTCTTCCAGGGTGGAGCGGAACGCCTCGACGATCTGGTGTGGCAGGTGGCGGACGAACCCGACCGTGTCGGTCAGGGTGAAGGCACGCCCGTCGGGCAGGGTCGCGCGGCGCACGGTGGGATCGAGCGTGGCGAACAGCGCGTCCTCCACCAGGACTCCGGCGCCGGTGAGCCGGTTGAGCAGCGACGACTTGCCGGCGTTGGTGTAGCCGGCGATCGCCACCGACGGCACCTCACCGCGGCGCCGCGACGATCGCTTGGTCTCGCGCACCGTGGACATCGCGGCAAGGTCACGGCGCAGCCGGGCCATCCGGGCCCGCAGCCGGCGACGATCTGTCTCGATCTTGGTTTCGCCGGGGCCGCGGGTACCGATCGGTGCACGACCACCACCGCTGGCGGCGGCCCGCGACATCGATTCACCCCAGCCGCGCAGCCTCGGCAGCATGTACTGCAGCTGCGCGAGCTCGACCTGCGCCTTGCCCTCGCGGGACGTGGCGTGCTGGGCGAAGATGTCGAGGATCAACGCGGTCCGGTCGATCACCTTGACCTTGACGATCTCCTCGAGCTGACGGAGCTGGCCCGGGGTGAGCTCACCGTCGCAGATCACCGTGTCGGCGCCGGTCGCGGCGACGACCTCGGCCAGCTCCCGCGCCTTGCCGGAACCGACGTAGGTCGCGGCGTCCGGCCGGTCGCGGCGCTGCACGAGGGCGTCGAGAACCGCCGAACCCGCGGTCGTGGCCAGGGCTGCGAGCTCCGCCATGGACGCCTCGGCCGCTCGCAGCGAACCCGACGTCCACACCCCGATGAGCACGACCTGCTCCAGGCGGAGCTGCCGGTACTCGACCTCGGTGACGTCCTCGAGCTCGGTGGTGAGACCCGGCACTCGGCGCAGGGACGCGCGGTCCGCCAGGTCGAGACCATCACCCGAATCGGCGAAGAATCCAGAAAGTGCCGCTGTGTCGTCGTCGGCGAGTTCGATGAGAGATCTGTTCATGGTGGACGCATCCAGGGCGTCGGTGGGAAGTGTCATACCATCCGTTCTCAACGCGCACCCGCTGCCGCGGCATTCCGCGTCGCTTCGTCAGGCCAGGTCACGCGCGTGTGCGGCAACCTCCGGTGTCTGTCAGGGTCCCACGCCGGCCCGGCGATCGCGAACGGTTTTGGCCGGCTCTCGAGATGTGTCCAGGGCTGGCGCCGTCCCGTTCCACGTCCACCGGGCGGGTCGGGACGGGGCGTAGCCTCGCCTTCGTGTACCGCGAGCACCGCTACGCAGGGCTGCCGGCCACGGTCTGGACCGCCCAGGCGGACCGGCCCGATCGGGTGAACCACCCCGGCCCTCCTGACCAACCGGGCCAGGCCAACCGGATCGCGGCCGCGGACAGCGCACACCGGGTGCTGCCCGACGCCAGCATCGACATCATCTGGAGTTCGGACGGCCGGCTGATCGTCGCCGGCCCGGACACCACCGCCACCATCGCACGCTGGGCACCCGGGGTGCAGCACGTCGGAGTGCGCTTCGACCCTGGTCACGGACCTGCCTACCTGGGAACGGATGCCGAGTTGCTGCGCGATGGCCGGGTCGACCTGGCCGAGCTGTGGGGCGACGGCCCGGCGCGGCGATTCGCCGACCGGCTCGCGGCAGCGCCGCCGGAGGCGGCGGCGCGGGCGGGGGTCATGACGGCGGCACTGGCCGGACGGGAACCCGATCCGAGACTGTCCGACCCCCTGGCACCGGCGATCGTGGCCGGTACCCGGGAGCATCGTCCGGTGGGGGACCTTGCCCGGTCGATCGGGCTGAGCGAGCGCCAGCTGCTGCGCCGCAGCCGGCGGGTCTTCGGTTACGGCCCGAAGACACTGGCCCGCGTCCTGCGCCTGCAGGACGCGCTACGCACCGCCCGGCTGGGTCATGGGCTGGCCCAGGTGGCGGCCATGGCCGGGTATGCCGACCAGGCCCATCTCGCCCGCGAGGTGCGGGCACTCGCTGGCGTCACCGCCACCGAGCTGCTCACACCGACCACGGACGAGCCACGGAAGACTCACTGACGGTCCACGGTGGGTTGGGGTCAGGAGTTCGCCGGGATGGCTGCCGACAGCGGGGCGTAGAGGTCGACGGTGTTGCCGTCGGGATCGACGACGCTGGCGTAACGCTGGCCCCAGAAGGCATCCCACGGCGCCAGATGGCTGCCGTACCCGGCCGCGACCAGATCGTCGTGGACGACGTCGACCTCGGCCGGGCTGTCGCAGGCGAACGCGAGGCCGATCCGGCCGCGACCGCTGGTCGCCGGGGCCCAGCCCGGGTCGAAGGAGCGAACGGTGTCCTCGGTGTCGAACAACAACCGCAGCCCGCCGGGCAGGACGACCTCGACGTGCGGTTCGGTGTCGGCGGCGGCCGGGATGTCGAGCCCGAGCCGGCGGTAGAAGGCCAGGCTTCGGGCCAGGTCCGAGACGATCAGGCCGGTGCCGTTGAAAGAGACGGTCATGGTTGCAGGCTAGGCTCGCCCAGATCCGCGGGTCTTGTCGAAATCGGACCTCCACCGGCGAACGCCCCGGGGCGCACGACCCCGTCGAAAACCAGCTCGGCCGGACCCCGCAGCAGCACCGAGTCGGCCTGCCACCGGACCGTCAGCGCCCCGCCGGGGACGTCCACCGCCACCTCGACCTCACTGCCAGCCGCGCCGCCGGCCCTGGTGCCGGCCACGTCGTCGGTCCCGGTGACGGCCGCGGTGGGTCGTCGACCGTGGCGGTCGGCCCAGGCCACCGCCACGGCGCAGGCGCCCGTGCCGCACGAGGCGGTCTCCCCGACGCCGCGTTCGTACACCCGCATGGCCACGCCCCCGCCGGGACGGTCCACGACGATCTCGACGTTGACCCCCTCGGGAAAATCGTCGGCGCGGAACCGCGGTGCCTGGGTCAGATCGAGGCCGCGCAGGGCGACGACGTCCAGGTCGTCGGCGAAGCAGACCGCATGCGGGTTACCCATGGACACGGCGACGGCGCCGAACGCCCGGCCGGCGACCGAAACCAGCGGTGCCACGGTGCCCGCGGCGGCGAAGTGCGGGGGACCCATCTCGACGGTGACGTCACCGTCCGGTGGCACCTCGACCCGTCGCAGGCCCGCCCGGGTCGCCAGGACGAAGACGCCGGGGCGGGCATAACCGGCTTCGACGAGGTAGCGGGCGAACACCCTGGCCCCGTTGCCGCACATCTGGGCAAGCGAGCCGTCGGCGTTGCGGTAGTCCATGAACCAGCGGGCCGAACCGACGAACGCGGACGCGTCCGCAGTCGCGGCGGCGAGGACCACTCGCAGGACGCCGTCCGCGCCGATCCCGGTGCGCCGGTCGCACAGGGCGCGAACCAGCTCCGGAGTCAGGTCGAGGTCGCCGTCCGGGTCGGGCAGGATGACGAAGTCGTTGCCCGTGCCATGGCCCTTGACGAAACGCAGCTGCCGGTCATCGTGCACCGGCACATCGTACGGGCGCCCGCGCATCCGCTCAGCTCGGCGGCCCGGCGGCCGGCACCCAGGCCCGCAGGCGGTCGTCGGTGCGCTGCGGCGGACGGTGCCAGCGGTCGGGACGGCCCCGGCCGAGCGCGATCATCCGGGCGTCCTCGACCGGGACGGGTGGGCAGAACACCGGGCCGATGGCGCGGTCGCAGCCCAGGTCGTGCACCCGGGCGGCCAGCCGGGCGGTGTCGATGCCGTCGGCGACGACGGTCAGCGCCCGGCTGTGCGCGAGCCGGACGATCGCCGCCACGACCGCCTCCCCCTCCAGGTCACGCATGGTGGCCTGGAGATACACACCGTCAAGCTTGACGAGGTCCAGCGGCAGCAGGTCGAGCACGGCCAGCGAACCGAACCAGGTCCCGAACGACTCGACCGCGATCGCGACGCCCAGCGCGTGCAGCCGGGCCAGCAGCCCCGGCACGACCGGTGCGGCCAGGCCCAGCGCCCGTTCGCTGAACTCCAGACCGATCGCGCCCGCGGGTAGCAGTCGCCCGGACATCAGCCGGTCCACCTCGGTGACGAACGCGGGGCTGGCCAGTTGCCGTCCGTCGATGTTCACCCACAGCCGGGGCGGCCGGATCGGCGTGCCCACCGCCATCCGATGCCAGGTCCGTGCCTCGGTCACGGCCATTCGCAGCACCCACTGGTCGACCTGGTGGACAAGCCCGGCCGCCGCGGCGATCGGCATGAACTCCGCGGGGCCCAGTACTCCACGTTCGGGATGCTGCCAGCGTGGGTGCGCCTCCATGCCGGGAACCGAACCGTTGCGCAGATCCACCTCGGGCTGGAAATGCAGCCGCAGCGAGCCGTCGTCGAAGGCGGCGTAAAGAGCAGGGACGAGGGTCAGGTCGGGTGGCGAACCACCGGCGGTGGCGGGCACGGTCACAGCGATCTCTCCAGACGCCGCGCGGGACAGGCCGCCACGGGCCGGATTCCGGCGACGCCGCGACCCTGCGACGACCATGCTTCCGGCGATCGGACAAACCCGTCACCCGTCAGATCGAACCACCAGCCGTAGCGCCTGCGCGACGTCCGGTTGGTCGAGCCACGATATCCGGCCATCCCGCCGAAACCAGGATCTTTGCCGCCTGGCGAAACGGCGGGTCGCGGAAATTGTGGCGAGCTTGGCCTGCTCTGCGGACTCCATTGCGCCGTCCATCCAGGCGAGCAGCTGAGCGTATCCAAGCGCACGGGACGCCGTACGACCTTCCCTGAGCCCGCACTGCGCCAACCGACGCACTTCATCCGGAAAACCCGCGTTCCACATTCTGTCCACCCGTTGGGTGATGCGCTCGTCGAGATCGCCCCGATCGACCCCGATCTGCACCACGTCGTAGACCGCGCGGTGCTCCGGAAGCGTCGCCGCGTAATCCCCGGTCAGTTCGACGACCTCGAGGGCCCGCACGATCCGGCGGCCGTTACCGGGCAGGATCGCGCCGGCCGCCTGCGGCGCCCGCCGGGCGAGCTCCGCGTGCAGCTCACCCGGCCCGCGGCGGGCCAGTTCGGCTTCCCACCGGGCCCGTACCGCCGGGTCCGTGCCGGGAAAACTCAGATCGTCCAGGGCGGCGCGCACGTACAGACCCGAGCCGCCGACGAGAACCGGGACCCGGCCCGCCGCCAGCAGCGCGTCGATCACCCGCCGGGCGTCGGTCTGGAAACTCGCGACGTCGGCGGGGTGGGTCACCTCCCACACATCGAGCAGGTGATGTGGCACCCCGCGGCGTTCGTCCGGGGCGACCTTGGCGGTGCCGATGTCCATCCCACGGTAGAGCTGCATCGAGTCGGCGTTGACGACCTCACCGCCGAGCGCGAGTGCGAGCTCGATACCCAGATCGCTCTTACCCGCCGCTGTCGGCCCCACCACCGCCACCACCGGCCCACTCGGCCCACTCGGCCCGTGCTCGGCACTGCCCGACCCGTTCGTCACGATCAGAATCGTGCCACGGCCCCCGGCGGGGGCAGGCCACGGCCACGGGCTCGGCCACGGTCCCCGCAGGTCGCAACCGGTGCGCCCGGGGCTGATCCGGCCTCGTCGAGACGGCCTCCTAGGCGGCTCCCGACACCTGGGAGCGGCGGTCGGACCGCCAGAACCGGACGAGCACGTCCACCAGGGCCTGCGGGCTGTCCGCGGCCGGGTCATGGCGGGCGGCGGGGATCACCTCGTAGCGGGCGGCGAGGCGGCGGGCCATGTCGGCCTGGACGGTCGCCGGCCAGCCGTCATCGCCGTCACCATGCGCGACCAGGACGGGCAGCCGCGCCAGGTGCGCCACCGCGGCCAGCTCGTCGACCTGGTCGGGCGCGGACAGCAGCTGCTCGCTGACCGCGGCCAGGCTCGCGCGGTGGTGGGCGAAGAAGCGGCGGCGCAGGAACTCGTCAGCCTGGTCGGGGCGCGGGCGCGCAACGGCCTGCAGCGCCGCCCACACGGCCGGCTGGCCGCCGTGCTGCAGCACGCGCGTGATCGTGCGCAGCGCCGCCCGGCGGCGTCCGACAATGCCGGCGGGCCCCGAGGACAGCAGGGTCAGGGAGCGCACCGCACCGGGCTCAGCCAGCACCGTGGCCCGCGCGACCAGACCACCGAAGCTGTGCCCGACCAGGTGCGTCGGTGCGCCACCGAGCTCCGCCAGCACCCGGTGGACGTCCGCGGCGAGGACGGTCAGCGAGTAGCCGTCGACGTCGTCTGGTCCGGGCGACTCGTACTGGCCGCGCTGGTCGAGCGCGGTCGCGTTGAATCCGGCGGCGGCCAGCGCTGGCAGGATCGGCAGCCAGTCCTCCTTGCTCGCGGCGAATCCGGCGAGCAGCAGCACCGCCGGACCCGTCCGTACCCCGACCCGCAACGCGGCCAGCCCCGCTACCTCGGTGCGTCGAACCCCCGACGGCAGGTCACTCGCGCATTCCCTCACGCTCGGCGTTCCCCCGGATCCATACGGCTACCAGATAGCCGACACCGTAGGGTGCCTCGTCGTAGACGAGCTCGCCGGTCCAGGCTGCGCGGGGCGTGTCGTCCCGAGTCGCGGTGATCGCGGCAGTCGCACCGGCCGTGGCGACCAGCGCGCCGGCCAGCACCTGCCAGGACGCTCGTCCGGCGGCCAGCAGGTCGCGGGCGAGCACGGGGTCGAGGTCCAGCAGCCCGGCCGGGTCGACGTCGGCCAGGGCGGTCGCGACGGTGGCGTCGAACGGCTCCGCCCGCTCGTCCAGACCACCGGGGGCCTTCAGGGTCCGCCGGGCCGAGCCGTCCCCCATCACCAGCAACCCGAGCCGCTCGTCGGACGCACTGCCCGCCGCCAGGCGCGCTCCGAGCTCGGCGGCCTGGTCCGGCGAGTACCCCGCCGGCACGCCCAGCGCCGTGCGAACCCCCGGCCAGCCGGTGGCGGCGAGCAGCCACGCCCCGGTCGTGAGCGACAGCGGCAGCGACGGCTCGCCACCGTCGCCGGACCATCCTGCCGGGTCGGCGACGGACTCACCGCCGGCTGGCAGGACAGCAGTGGGCGACGAGCCGGGGTGGGCGGCGAGGCCGACGGTGAGCGGGACGCCGTAACCGGCGTAGGTGCCCGTGGCCGTGGGGCCAAAGTCGATCGCAGCGGCCACATCGCCGACGTCACCGACGACGACGATCCGATCCGGACCGGCCGCGGCCAGCCGGCGCACCGCGTCGAGCGCGACCGGGCGCACCGCTACCGGTTCGGCCCCGCCGACCTCCGGGACGAGCAACGGTGGATGCGGGCAGACCACCGCCGCGACGAACGTCACCGCGGGCCGGGCACAGCAGCGGGAGTGTCGCCGCAGCAGCCGGCGACCGACGACTCCACCAGCGGGAGCAGCGGCCGGGAGTCCAGGTCCACGGTGTCCACGGGCGCCGGTGCGGGCGGGGGCGCCGCGGGACGCCGGGCCGGCATGCCGAGGACGACGGCCGGACGGTCCGCCGCTTGCGCCGTTCCCGTTGCCGATGCCGACCGTGCCTCCGACGGCGCCCGGTTGGTCTGCTCCCACACGTCCCCGGCCCGGGTCCGGCGCCACGCGAGCACCGGTCCGTCCGCGGTCAGATGATGCGGCGCGCCCCTGGTCACGACGGTGTCCACCACGTCGCCCGGCCGGATCTCGCCCGGCCGGATGGCCCCGGCCCGACCGTCCCCCGGCCCGGTGGCGAGCTCGGCGGCACGGAAATGGACCAGCCGACCGTCGCGGGCCCGCCCGGAGAGCCGTCCGGTGGCGTCGTCCTTGCGGCCCTCGCCCTCGGCGACCACCAGCTCCACCCGGCGGCCGACCAGTTCCCGGTTCTGGGCCCAGGCGATCTCGTCCTGCAGGGCAACCAGCCTGGCGTAGCGCTCGGCGACCGTGGGCCGGTCGACCTGATCGTCCATGGTCGCCGCCGGGGTGCCGGGACGCGGCGAGTACTGGAAGGTGAACGCACCGGAGAACCGCGCCGCACGGACGACGTCCAGGGTCTCGCGGAAGTCGGCCTCGGTCTCGCCGGGGAAGCCCACGATGATGTCGGTGGTGATCGCGGCGTCGGGCATCGCGGCCCGCACCCGGTCGATGATGCCGAGGTAGCGGTCGCGCCGGTAGGAGCGGCGCATCCGGCGCAGGACCGCGTCCGAGCCGGACTGCAGCGGCATGTGCAGCTGGTGGCAGACGTTCGGGGTGGTGGCCATCGCCTCGATGACGTCGTCGGTGAAGTCCCGCGGATGCGGCGAGGTGAAGCGCACCCGCTCGAGCCCGTCGACCGTGCCGCAGGCCCGCAGCAGTTTGGCGAACGCGCCCGGATCGCCGAGGGACCGGCCGTAGGAGTTGACGTTCTGACCGAGCAGGGTGATCTCCAGGACGCCCTCGGCGACCAGTGCCTCGACCTCGGCGAGCACGTCACCGGGCCGGCGGTCGCGCTCGGCGCCGCGCAGGCTCGGCACGATGCAGAAGGTGCAGGTGTTGTCGCAGCCGACGCTGATGCTGACCCATGCGCTGTGGTGGCTCGACCGTCGGGTCGGCAGGGTGCTGGGGAAGACCTCCAGCGCCTCGGCGATCTCCAGCTGGGCCGCGGCGTTGTGCCGGGCGCGTTCGAGCAGGACGGGCAGCCGGTGCAGGTTGTGCGTACCGAAGACCACATCGACCCAGGGGGCCCGGCGCAGGATCGTCGAGCGGTCCTTCTGCGCCAGGCAGCCGCCGACCGCGATCTGCATGCCGGGATGGTTCTTCTTTACCGGAACGAGCTGGCCGAGGTTGCCGTAGAGCCGATTGTCGGCGTTCTCCCGGACCGCACACGTGTTGAACACGACGACGTCCGCCTCGACATCGGCGCCCGCACGGACGTAGCCGGCGGATTCGAGCAGGCCGGCGAGCCGTTCGGAGTCATGAACGTTCATCTGGCATCCGAACGTGCGTACCTCGTAACTGCGGCCGGTCACGCCTACCAGCCTACGGGGCCCTCGACGGACACATCAGGACGACGAGCCCTGACGACGGCGCGTCATCGCGACGCCCGCGGGAACGATCGGCATACCGCGGGCATCGCGCGCTCTTGCACTTGTATGCGACAGGTCGGCTACGGCACGCACTTCCGCTCGACGGTCGGGACCCCGCCGAACGGCGCCGTCGCACCGGTTGTCGGGCTCACGACTCCTGCGCGCGTCTGGCGACGCGAGGCGGCCCGGATCGGGATGATCGACCCATCACCCACCGTTTGGCGTCCCTGTGACGGGAGGAACTCGTGCCCCTGGTGGCCCTGGAAGGAGTCGGCAAGTCGTTTGGCGACAACCGCGTCCTGTCCGATATCGACCTGTCGGTGGAGTCCGGCGAGGTGGTCGTCGTCATCGGACCGTCCGGTTCCGGCAAGTCGACGATGTGCCGGTGCATCAACCGGCTCGAGACGATCGACGAGGGCCGCATCCTGTTCGAGGGCAGGCCGCTGCCCGCGGAGGGTCGCGAGCTCGCCCGGATGCGCGCGCGGGTCGGCATGGTCTTCCAGTCGTTCAACCTGTTCGCGCACCGGACGATCCTCGACAACCTGACCCTCGGCCCGGTGAAGGTGCTCGGCCAGAAACGGTCGCAGGCCGAGGCGCGGGCCCGGGAGCTGCTCGAACGGGTCGGCATCGCGGACAAGGCCGACCAGCTGCCCCGGCAGCTCTCCGGCGGCCAGCAGCAGCGGGCCGCGATCGCCCGGGCCCTCGCGATGGACCCGGTCCTGATGCTGTTCGACGAGCCGACCTCGGCACTCGACCCGGAAATGATCTCCGAAGTGCTCGACGTCATGCGATCGCTGGCCGCCAGCGGCATGACCATGATCGTCGTCACGCACGAGATGGGCTTCGCCCGCTCCGCCGCCGACCGGGTCGCCTTCATGGCCGACGGTCGCATCGTGGAGACCGCCCCACCGGCCACCTTCTTCGACGCACCGAGTTCGGCCCGGGCCCGGGACTTCCTCGGCCGCGTCCTGCGCCACTGACACCCTGCCACGGCACCGACTCCCTGCCACGGCGCCCAGGTCCAGTCGTCCCCGCCGTGGCGCCGATGTCGTCCAGCTGCACGACGGTTCGCGCACCACGCCCCTCTCCCCTTCGGAAGGAATGGTTCATGCGCACAGTGTTCGGTCGAGGCACCCTGCCTGGTCGAGGCACCCTGTTCGGTCGAGGTCAACGGATCCGCCGGCGCGGTGGCGCGCTGGTGCTCGGCGCGGCACTACTGACCACGCTGGGGTTGTCCGCCTGCGGCAGCGACGGCGGCAGCGACGGTGACGCCGCGGTCGCGCCGAGTGCCGCCGCGAGCTTCGCGCCCGGGACGACCATGGCCCGCCTGCACGACGCCGGGAAGATCACGGTCGGTACCAAGTTCGACCAGCCGCTGTTCGGCCTGAAGAACCTCAGCGGCAAGCCCGAGGGCTTTGACGTCGAGATCGCCAAAATCATCACCGGTGCGCTGGGGATCCCGACGGACAAAATCAACTTCGTGGAGACCGTGTCCGCGAACCGCGAGCCCTTCATCGAACAGGGCCGGGTCGACCTGGTGGTCGCCACCTACACCATCAACGACAAACGCAAGAAGGTCATCGACTTCGCCGGGCCGTACTACACCGCCGGACAGTCGATCATGGTGAAGAAAGGCAACACCGATATCACCGGCAAGGACACGCTGGGCGGCAAGAAGGTCTGCTCGGTCAGCGGTTCGACCCCGGCCGAAAACATCCGCAAGGTGGCGCCGACCGCCCAGCTCGTGCTGTTCGACGTCTACAGCAAGTGCGCGGACGCGTTGAAGAACGGCCAGGTCGACGCCGTCACCACCGACAACGTCATCCTGCTCGGCCTCATCGACAAGGACCCGGACGCCTTCAAGCTCGTCGGCGAGCCGTTCACCAAGGAGCCGTACGGCATCGGGATCCGCAAGGGCGACACCGCCTTCCGCACGTTCATCAACGACACCCTCGAGGCGTCCTACCGCGACGGCCGTTGGGAGAAGGCGTTCGCCAGCACCGTCGGCAAGGTCGAGAAGTCCACCCCGACGCCTCCCCCGGTGGACCGCTACACCTCCTGATCCACCTCATCTCCTGATCCATCTCCTGATCCACCGAGCCGCGTGACGGCTCGACGCGGCGGGGGGACGACTGCCCGCGGCCGTCCCCCCGCCGCGTCCCCCGTCTCCGTTCCCGCCCCGTCCCGCGGGCCGGAGGCATCGCGCCTGCCAGCCGCCTGCAGGCGGGCAGAGCGACCGGAGCGACCCGAGGAGCTCGCGATCGACGCAGTCTTCGACAACCTCGACATCTTCGCCGAAGGCCTGCGCCGCACGGTGGAGCTGAGCCTGTTCGCCGCCGTGGCGGCGCTGATCGGCGGCACTCTGCTCGCGACCATGCGGGTCGGGCCGGTCCCGCCGCTGCGCTGGGCCGGCACCGCCTATGTGGAGATCGTGCGTAACACCCCGCTGACCGTGGTGTTCTTCTTCGTGGTGTTCGTCCTGCCGCGGCTGGACATCGTGTTCTCCTACTTCACGTTCGCCGTCCTGGCGCTGTCGATCTATCATGCGGCGCTGGTCTGCGAGGCGGTGCGCTCCGGCATCAACGGAGTCGACGTCGGCCAGGCCGAGGCCGCGCGGGCTCTGGGGCTGACCTTCGGCCAGAACTTCCGCCTCGTCCTACTGCCGCAGGCGCTACGGGCGGTCCTGCAGCCACTGGGCAGTGTGCTCAGCGCCCTGATCCGTAACACCTCGATCGCCGCGGCCTTCGGCGTCCAGGAACTGACCGGGGTGGTGCAGCGGCTGACCACGGCGAACCCGGACGCCGTGATCGCCGTCCTGCTCGGCGGTGTCGTCGGCTACCTGATCCTCACCCTCACCCTCGCAGTCGGACTGGCGATCACCGAGCGACGGCTGGAGCGGACGCGATGAGCGGCACACCCCTGGTCCTCGCCGATCCACCCGGGCCGCGCGGACGCCAGCGCATCCTGCTCGGCAGCATCGTCGCGGCGGCCGTGTTCGCCGGGCTGGTCGCCCTCGCCCTGACCCGGCTGGCTGACAAGGGCCAGCTGGATGGCGAGCTGTGGCGGGTGTTCCTCGACCAGCCGGCCCTGCGCACCCTGCTGTGGAAGGGGCTGCTCGCCACCCTGCGCGCGGCCGCCACCGGGATGGTGCTCGCGGTCGCCCTCGGCCTGCTGCTGGCCCTCGGGCAGATGTCCAAGCGTCGGGCGGTGCGGCTGCCGGCCACCGCCGTCGTGGAGCTGTTGCGCAGCCTGCCGGTGCTGATGCTGATCCTGTTCGCCTACCTGGGACTGCCGGCGCTGGGCTGGCAGGTGTCGACGTTCTGGGCGCTGGTTCTCGGCCTGACGGCCTACAACGGCGCGGTCCTCAGCGAGATCTTCCGCGCCGGTGTCGGCGCGATCGACCGTGGTCAGACGGAGGCCGCCGCCGCCCTCGGTCTACGTCCACTACAGATCTTCCGGCTCGTCCAACTGCCGCAGGCGGTGCGGCGGATGAGCCCGACCCTGGTCAGCCAGCTGGTCACCCTGCTCAAGGACACCTCGCTCGGATTCGTGATCGCCTACAGCGAGCTGCTGCGATCGGGCCGCGGCGCGGTGGAGTTCCTCGGCAGCGACTACGCCCTGCCCATTTACACGGTGATGGCACTGATGTACATCGTGACCAACGGACTATTGTCCCTGCTGGCCCGGTGGCTGGACCGACGACAGAGCCGACGGCTCGGCACCGGCCATGCCGCCCTCGTGCTCGACACCGCTGCCGGCCCGGACGGCAGGCCACCGGCCCAGCCGTGACATCGGTGATCGCTGGGGCCGGGGCCGGAGCTGCGCCTGGTCAGCGGGCGGTGCCGACGGCCCGGGTCTCCCGCACGACGGTGACCCGGATCTGGCCGGGATAGGTGAGCTCGTCCTCGATCTGCCGGGCGACGTCGCGGGCGAGCAGGTGGGCGGCGGCGTCGTCGACCTCCTCAGGCACGACCATCACCCGGACCTCCCGGCCGGCCTGCATGGCGAACACCCGGTCCACTCCGGGCCGGTCGCCCGCGATCCGCTCGATGCGTTCGAGGCGCTGTACGTAGGACTCGAGGCTCGCCCGACGGGCACCCGGCCGACCACCGGAGATCTGGTCGGCGGCCTGGGTGAGCACGGCACACAGCGACCGAGGCGCAACCTCGTTGTGATGCGCCTCGATGGCATGCACGACCTCCTCCGACTCGCCGTGGCGGCGGGCCACGTCGGCACCGACGAGCGCATGTGAGCCCTCCGCCTCGTGGGTCAGCGCCTTGCCGAGGTCGTGCAGCAGCGCGGCCCGTTTCGCCAGCGGCAGCTCCATCTGCAGTTCGGCGGCCATGATCCCGGCCAGATGCGCGCTTTCGATCAGATGTGCGAGCACGTTCTGGCCGTAGCTGGTCCGGTAACGCAGTCGTCCGAGCAGGACGATGAGCTCCGGGTGCAGCTCGGAGACACCGGTCTCGACCAGGGCGTCCTCCCCGGCCCGCACACAGCGCGCCTCGACCTCCACCTGGGCCCGGGCGTACTCCTCCTCGATGCGGTGCGGATGAATGCGCCCGTCGGCGACCAGGGCCGCGAGCGTGATCCGGCCGATCTCGCGACGCACCGGATCGAAGCAGCTCAGCAGCACCGCCTCCGGAGTGTCGTCGATCAGGACGTTCACCCCGGTGACGGACTCGAACGTGCGGATGTTACGGCCCTCCCGGCCGATGATCCGCCCCTTCATGTCGTCGCCGGGCAGCGCGAGCACGGTCACGACGGACTCGGTGGTCTGCTCGGAGGCCACCCGCTGGATCGCGGTGGTGACAATGCGCCGCGCCCGCTGCTCGCCTTCCTCCTCTGCCCGCGCCTCGATCTCCCGAACCCGCAGCGCCGCTTCGCGACGGGTGTCCTGCTCGATGCTCGTGA
The DNA here is from genome assembly GCF_023716925.1 of Frankia sp. R82. Taxonomy (GTDB): domain Bacteria; phylum Actinomycetota; class Actinomycetes; order Frankiales; family Frankiaceae; genus Frankia. The sequence continues at coordinate 31,537 of NZ_JAMQQG010000211.1, read as the reverse complement.
CGAGTTCGGCCCGGGCCTGCACGGCGGTCAGCCCGGCGATCCGTTCCAACGCCCGCTGCCGGTCGGCGTCCCGCCCGTCCGCCTCGGCGACCCGGTGGGTGAGCTCCGCCTCCTGCTCGTGCAGCTCCCGACTCCGGTCGGCCAGTCGGCTCGCCTGCTCGTCAAGCTCGGCGACCCGCTGTGCCAACCGCTGCTCCCGTGCGTCCAGCGCGTCGGCCCGAAGTCGCTGCTCGGCCCGGATCGCCGCTGCTTCGACCCGGGCCGCCTCCGCCTCGGCGCGGACCGTGTCACGGGAAGCCGCCTCGAGCCGCTCCGCCTCGGCCGCGGCCTGCGCCCGGACCCGGTCCCGCAGCGCCGCGACCTCCTCGGCGCCCCGACGACGGATCTCGGCCGCCTCCCGCTCCGCCCGGGCCAGCCGCTCCTGCGCCTCCCGCTCCGCCCGGGCCAGCACCTGACCGCCCGCGGCATCCTGACCGCCACCCGACGCCGGGTCGGCCGGACCAGCCGGATCGACCCGCTCAAGGTCGTCACCTGCGGCGATCTGGGCCGCCTCGGCGACCGGCAGCCCCTCATCCGCGACCGGCAGCCCCTCATCGGCGGCAGGTTGACGCTCTGCCGCGGACGGGGGAAGCACCCGCACGGTGGGCTCCTCATCCTCCTCGCCTGGCAGACCCGGTACGGCAGGCACGCCACCGCCCACATCCACGGACGCGAACCCGGACCTGATCTCGGGTCCGATCGCCGGCAAGGACCATCGTGAGCGGCCTGAGCGGGATAGCAGTCCCGTGGTGGGGCGGGCAAGCCGGGCGACCATCACGACCAGCCCCGCGAGCACGAGCACAACGACGGACAGGATGATGACCAGGACGCCTTCCACCGCTGCTCCCTCCGGCTGTTACCGGGCCCGCGGGAGCGGGCTCGACTGGAGCGGCGAAGGATCCACGACCTGGCACGAACACGGCCATGCTGGGCGGCAGGCGAACTCCCCATCAGCAGGCGGGATCGCGTCGGACACGCACGCACGCCATCAATGCTGATGAGCTACGTGGCGCACCGGCCTGGGCACCCGCCGACGACAGATGCCCACGTGTGAAGTTGGATCGGCTATCTGCATCACGCTATCTACGCTGCGCCATCAACATCGTGTCATCAACCATCGTGCCGTCGACATCGCGCCATCTACATCGCGTCGCCACGGGATCCTGTCACCCTTTCATCGAAGGGTAGATCACGACGGATTAGCCCGTCAAGAAATCACGGATTTAGCCGGACGCGGGCCGTCCACCGCAATCGGGCCGCAGCTCACGGGACTACCAGTCCGGCTCCACCTCCCCCGAGTCCAGCTCGTCCGGGTCGAGGCCAGCCTGGTCGAGGTCGACAGCCGCAAGCTCCTCCTGGACGACCCGAGCGGCCAGCTGCGCCGAGTAACCGCGACGAGCCAGCAGGGCCAGCAGGCGGCGGACCCGCACCGGCGCGGGCAGCCCGCCCATCGCCGCGGACCGACGGCGCACCAGATCGCGGGCGTTGTGCTCCTCGTCGGCGTCGGCGACGACCTCGGTGGCGGCCTGGACGACCTCGGGCTGCACCCCGCGGCGACGCAGCTCGGCTGCCAGAGCCTGGCGTCCCAGACCACGATGACTGCGCGCGGAAGAGACGAAGGCTGCGGCGAAAGCGCGATCGTCCACCAGGCCAACCGCAGTCAGCCGGTCGAGCACCGTCTCAGCGACATCCGCCGCGACACCTCGGCGACGCAGGGTCGCGGCGAGCTCGGCCCGACTGCGCGCACGGGTGGTGAGCTGGCGCAGGCAGATCTCCCGCGCTGCCACCACCGGGTCGACCGCCCGACCTCCGCCGTCCACCGGATCTTGCCCGGCGTTGCCAGCAGGGGTCGGGCCATGCTCGGTTTCGTGTCGACCTGGACGCATCTGCTAGAGATCGACTGGAACCGGTGCCGCGGCATCGGCTTCGAGCGTCGGCAGGATACCCAGCTTCTCCTTGATCTTCTTTTCCACCTCGTTGGCCAGGTCGGGATTGTCCCGCATGAAGGAGCGAGCATTCTCCTTACCCTGACCGAGCTGGTCGCCGTCATAGGTGTACCAGGCACCGGACTTGCGAATGATGCCGTGCTCGACACCCATATCGATCAGCGAACCCTCACGGCTGATACCGCCGCCGTACACAATGTCGAACTCCGCCGTGCGGAAGGGCGGCGCGACCTTGTTCTTCACCACCTTGACCCGCGTACGGTTACCCACCGCCTCGGCACCGTCCTTGAGGGTTTCGATCCGGCGGACGTCCAGCCGGACAGAGGCGTAGAATTTCAGCGCCTTTCCACCGGTCGTCGTTTCCGGAGAGCCGAACATGACGCCGATCTTCTCGCGTAGCTGGTTGATGAAGATCGCGGTGGTACCGGAGTTCGCCAGCGCCCCCGTCATCTTGCGCAGCGCCTGCGACATCAGCCGGGCCTGCAGGCCGACATGACTGTCACCCATCTCGCCTTCGATCTCGGCGCGTGGGACGAGCGCAGCCACCGAGTCGATGACGATGATGTCCAGCGCCCCGGAGCGGACCAACATGTCCGCGATCTCCAGGGCCTGCTCGCCGGTGTCGGGCTGGGAGACGAGCAGGGCATCCGTGTCCACCCCCAGCTTCCCGGCGTAGTCCGGGTCGAGCGCGTGCTCGGCGTCGATGAACGCCGCGATACCCCCGGCCGCCTGCGCGTTGGCCACCGCATGCAGGGCGACCGTCGTCTTCCCCGAGGACTCGGGGCCGTACACCTCGATGATGCGCCCACGGGGGAGGCCGCCGATGCCCAGCGCCACGTCCAGCGCGATGGAGCCGGTGGGGATGGCCTGGATCGGTGGCCGGGTGTCGTCCCCCAGCCGCATGACGGAACCCTTGCCGAACGCCTTGTCGATCTGCGCGAGGGCGTTCTCCAACGCCTTCTCGCGGTCAAGTCCTGCCGCCATCGGAGCAACTCCATGCTGAGGTCGTCGATTCTTGGCCACGAGGCTGACGCTAGGCCCTGGGTCCGACAGTTTCGAGGGCCGTGACTGATCTGTGGACAAGTTGCCGCATGGGGACAACCATAGCCGAACAGGAGTTCGACGACAGCGGGGACACGCCGTCGGGGGCCCTCAGCGCTCCCGGGCCGGCACGTCGACCTCGTCGCACACGGCCCGCCACACCGTCCGGGCGTCGTCCCCACGGGCCAGCGCCGTCTCGACGGTGGCACCGCCCAGGCCGGCCAGCACCTGGTCGCGAGCGAACGACTCCGCGTAGCTGGAGCCGAACTGCTTGTTCATCCTCGCCCAGAACTCGGTCAACCGCACCCGTCCAGTGTGCACCGCGGTGTACCGGCCGCCGGTGCGGGGCGGCCAGTACACCGGGGGTTGATCTGTGGGCACAATGGGCGGTCCCGCGGGCAGAAAGTGTCGGTGCCGCGTCGCAGACTGGGCGGCATGCTGGACGACATGGCCGCTGATCCGCTCGCGCCGTTCTCCGTGCCGACGCGGGAGTGGTTCCAGACCGCCTTCGCCGCGCCGACCCCGGCACAGCGTGGTGCCTGGGAGTCCATCCGCGGCGGCGGGAACACCCTCGTCGTCGCGCCGACGGGGTCCGGCAAGACGCTCGCCGCCTTCCTGTGGTCGCTGGACGCGCTCGCCCGGGTGCCGCCGCCGGAGCGGTCCCGCCGCTGCCGGGTGCTCTACATCAGCCCGCTGAAGGCGCTGGCTGTCGACGTGCAGCGCAACCTGCGCACCCCGCTGGCCGGAATGCGGGCAGCGGCGCAGCGCCTGGGCCTACCCCAGCCCGAGGTCGAGGTCGCCATCCGCTCGGGTGACACTCCGGCCACCGAACGGCGCGGATTCCTCACCCGACCACCCGATGTGCTCATCACGACGCCGGAGTCGTTGTTTCTCCTACTCACCAGCGCCGCACGGGAGTCGCTGCGCGGCATCCGCACAGTGATCGTCGACGAGGTGCACGCCGTGGCCGGCACGAAGCGGGGCGCGCATCTCGCGGTCAGCCTCGAGCGGCTCGACGCGCTGCTCGAGGAGCCGGCGCAGCGGATCGGGCTGTCGGCGACGGTCCGGCCGGTCGACGAGGTCGCCCGTTACCTCGGGGGCACCGCACCGGTGGGGGTCGTGCGACCGCCGACGATGAAGACCCTCGAGATCAACGTGATCGTGCCGGTCGAGGACATGGCGAACCTGGGTGAGCCGATCGCCGAGGCCGACGCCAGCGGGTCCGCGGCGGCGGCGCCCGCGCGGGCGTCCATCTGGCCGGCGGTCGAGGAGCGGGTGCTCGACTTGGTGCTCGCGCACACGTCGACGATCGTGTTCGTGAACTCCCGGCGTCTGGCGGAACGGCTGTGCGCCCGGCTCAACGAGCGCTACGGCGACCGGCTGGAGACAGCGGCGGCTGCCCTGGCGCGGGATGGCGACGGCACTGACGCAGATGCTGCCGATGGGGCGGCCGGGGCTGATGTCGACGCCAGCGCGCCGGGCGGTCTGCCAGCCGAGGTGATGGGGGCGGCCGGGCTCGCCCGGATCGATCCGGCCTGGCCGGAGGTGGCCCGGGCGCATCACGGCAGCGTCAGCCGGGAGCAGCGGCGGCTGATCGAGGAGGATCTCAAGGCCGGGCGACTGCCCGCGGTGGTGGCGACGTCAAGCCTCGAGCTCGGCATCGACATGGGCGCGGTCGACCTCGTTGTTCAGATCGGATCGCCACCGAGCGTCGCCGCCGGCATGCAGCGGGTCGGCCGCGCCGGGCATCAGGTCGATGCGTCAAGCATCGGGGTGGTCCTGCCCCGCCACCGCGGTGATCTGCTCGAATGCGCCGTCGTCGCCGAGCGGATGCGGGCCGGGGAGATCGAGCGGCTGCGCTGTCCACGCAATCCGCTGGATGTGCTCGCCCAGCAGATCGTGGCGATGACGGCCATGGAGGACTGGCCGGTTGACGATCTCGGCGCGCTGGTGCGCCGGACGTTCACGTTCGCGTCCCTGCCGGCGTCGGCATTGGAGGGGGTGCTCGACATGCTGGCCGGGCGCTACCCGTCCGACGACTTCGCCGAGCTGCGGCCCCGGATCGTCTGGGACCGGGCCGAAGGCGTGCTGCGCGGCCGTCCGGGGGCGCAGCGCCTCGCGGTGACCAGCGGCGGCACCATCCCCGACCGTGGCATGTTCGGCGTTTTTCTGGTCGGGGAGAAGAACAGCCGGGTGGGCGAGCTGGACGAGGAGATGGTCTACGAGTCGCGGGTCGGCGATGTCGTGCTGCTCGGCTCGTCCAGCTGGCGCATCGAGGAGATCACCGCGGACCGGGTGCTCGTCACGCCGGCCCCGGGCCGCCCGGGTCGGCTGCCGTTCTGGCACGGCGACACCCCGGGGCGCCCGGCCGAGCTCGGCCGGGAGCTCGGCGCCTTTCTGCGTGAGCTCGGCCGCCTGCCGGCCGACGCGGCCGACGCCCGGCTGCGGGCTGCCGGGCTCGATGCCTGGGCCGCGGCAAACCTGCTGCGCTACCTCGGTGACCAGCGGGCCGCCGCCGGTCATCTCAGTGACGATCGCACGATCGTGGTCGAACGTTTCCGCGACGAGCTCGGCGACTGGCGGCTTGCGGTGCACTCGCCGTTCGGTGCGCCGGTGAACGCCCCGTGGGCGCTGGCGCTCGGCGCCCGCCTACGGGAGCAGTACGGCACCGAGGTACAGATCATGCACACCGACGACGGCATCGTCGCCCGCATCCCGGACGCCGCGCAGGAGCCGAGCGCCGAACTCGCCGTGTTCGACCCCGAGGAGATCGACGCGCTCGTGCGGGCCGAGATCGGCGGCAGCGCCCTGTTCGCCAGCCGCTTCCGCGAGTGCGCCGGCCGGGCCCTGCTGCTGCCACGGCGCACTCCCGGCCGGCGAACCCCGCTGTGGCAGCAACGTCAGCGCAGCGCGCAGCTGCTGTCGGTGGCGGCGGCGTTCGGTGACTTCCCGATCGTGCTGGAGACGATGCGGGAGTGCCTGCAGGACGTGTTCGACACCCCGTCCCTGGTCGCCCTGATGCGCGAGATCGCGGCCCGGACGCTGCGGGTCATCGAGGTGGCGACGCCGGCACCGTCACCGTTCGCCAGCGCTCTGCTGTTCGGCTACGTCGCCGCGTTCCTGTACGACGGGGACGCCCCGCTGGCCGAACGGCGCGCCCAGGTCCTCTCGCTGGACAGCTCGCTGCTCGCCGAACTGCTGGGCGAGGCCGACCTGCGCGAGCTCATCGACCCGGCCGCCCTCGCCCAGGTGGAGGCGGACCTCGGCCGGCTGAGTTCCTCGCGCCATGCCCGCGATGCCGAGGGGGTTGCCGACCTGCTGCGCCTGGTCGGCGACCTGACCCTCGCGGAGGCCGTCGCCCGCGGAGCGACACCGCAGTGGCTCGCAGAGCTCGAACACGCCCGGCGGATCCTGCGCGTGCGCATCGCCGGCGAGGAACGCTTCGTGCCGGTCGAGGATGCCGGGCGGCTTCGCGACGCGCTCGGCGTCGCCCTGCCTCTGGGCGTACCCGATGCCTTCACCGCGCCCGTCGACGATCCCCTCGGGGATCTGCTCTCCCGCTACGCCCGCACGCACGGTCCGTTCGACGCCACCGAACCCGCCCGGCGCCTGGGCCTCGGTGTCGCCGTCGTCCGCACGGTGCTGGACGCGCTGACCGCGCGCGGCCGACTGGTCCACGGTGAGCTGCATCCCGCCCGCGCGGGAGCACAGTGGTGCGATGCGGAGGTGCTGCGGATGCTGCGTCGGCGCAGCCTCGCGGCGCTGCGGCGCGAGATCGAACCGACCCCGGTCCGCGCGCTCGGGGCGTTCCTGCCGGCCTGGCACGGGATCACCGGTGCCGGGCGCCGCTCCGCCCGCGGTGTCGACGGCGTGTTGCAGGCCATCGAGCAGCTGCAGGGTGCACTCGTGCCGGCCAGTGCCTGGGAACGGCTGGTGCTGCCGGCACGGGTACGTGACTACTCCCCCGCCCTGCTCGACGAGCTGTGCTCGGCCGGCGAGGTGCACTGGGCCGGCGCCGGCGGTCTGCCCGGCGGGGACGGCTGGCTCACCCTGGTCACCGCCGATGCCGCGCCGCTGCTGCTGCCCGCCGCTGATCCGGGCGCCGCCGCCGGTCCGCTGCACATCGCGCTCCTTGACGCGCTCGGCGACGGGTCGGCACTGTTCTTCCGGGCCCTGTCCGACCGGGTCGGCTCACTCGACGACACGGCCCTCACCACCGCCCTGTGGGATCTGGTCTGGACCGGTCAGATCACCAACGACACCCTGGCTCCGCTGCGCGTCGTGCTCGCCGCGGGTCGCGGGCCGGCCGGGGCCGGCGGAGGCGGTGGCGGCCTGGTCCCGGGAGGAGGCGGACGGGCCTCCCGGACCCGCCAGGCACGGTACGGTCGGCCGGCACTGCCGCGGCGCACCGGGCCGCCCACTGCCGCCGGCCGGTGGTCGGTGCTGCCGGCCCGCGACGATGATCCCACCCGGCGGGCACATGCGCAGGCAGAGGCGCTGCTCGAGCGGCACGGCATCGTCACCCGCGGGGCGGTCACCGTCGAGCATCCACCGGGTGGCTTCGCCGCGGTCTACCGGGTGCTCAGCGCGTTCGAGGACGCCGGTCGGGCCCGGCGCGGGTACTTCGTCGAGTCCCTGGGCGCCGCGCAGTTCGCCGTGCCCGGCGCGGTCGATCGCCTGCGCGCGATCGCCGCCACCCAGCGTGACGATGATGACGCCCCGCAATGGGCGCCTGGGCCCGGGCGCGATCCGCAGGGTGGCACGTCCGGCGGGATCGTGCTGGCTGCGACCGACCCGGCGAACCCGTTCGGGGCGGCGTTGCCCTGGCCGGACCGGCCGTCCACCGGAGCCGATCTGCCGGCCGGGCACCGCCCGGGCCGCAAGGCAGGCGCGCTGGTGGTGCTGGTCGACGGGCAGCTCGTCCTGTACGTCGAGCGCGGTGGGCGTTCCCTGCTGACCTGGACCACCGACGACCGACTCGTCGACCACGCCGCCGCCGCGCTGGCCCGGGCAGTCGTCGACGGGGCGCTGGGCGCGCTCAGCGTCGAAAAGGCAGACGGGACTGCCGTCACGACCAGCACAATCGGTGCCGCGCTCACCCGGGCCGGCTTTCATCCGACACCGCGTGGGCTGCGTCTGCGGCGGTGAGCGAACCGACGATCGCCTCAGCCTGGGACCGACGGGTACGGGCCCTCACCATCGGCCTGGTCGCGATCATCACGCTGGTCGCGTTCGAGGCCCTCGCGGTGGTCACGGTCCTGCCCGAGGTCGTCACCGACCTGCACGGTTTCGGGTTGTACGGCTGGGTCACCAGTGCGTTCTTCCTCGGCACGACGATCGGCATCGTGCTGGCGGGCAGCGGTGTCGACCGGACCGGACCGGCCCGCCCGTTCCTCGTCGGTCTGGTGTGCTTCGCCGTCGGGCTGGCCGTCGCGGCGGTGGCGCCAACGATGCCGGTCCTCGTCGCCGCCCGCGCCCTGCAGGGCGTCGGAGGCGGCACGATTCCCGCCGTGGCCTACGCCGCCATCGGCCGGGCCTATCCGAACGCGTTACATCCCCGAGTCTTCGCCGTGCTGTCCACGGCCTGGGTGGTGCCGGGGCTCGGCGGTCCAGCTCTGTCCAGCCTGATCGCCGCGCATCTCGGCTGGCGGTGGGTGTTCGGCGGCCTGCTGCCGCTGACCATCGCCTTCGGTCTCATCCCGCTGCGGGCCCTGCGTGCCCTGCCCGCTGCCGCCGACCCGGCCGGCGACACCGACCCCGATGCCGGCCCGGCACGGGGTGGCGCGCTGATGCTTGCCGCGGTACGGGTCACCGTGGGTGCCGGGCTCGTGCTCGCCGGGTTGACCAGCCGCTCGCTGCTCGGCCTGCCGCTGCTCGGGGCGGGTCTGGTCTGTGGGTTCGGTCCGCTGCGGCGGCTGCTTCCAGCTGGGACCCTGCGGATGCGTCCCGGCATTCCTGCCGCTGTGGCCAGCAGGGGGCTGCTGACCTGGGCTTTCTTTGGAACCGACTCGTTCGTCCCGCTGTCGTTCACTGCGGTGCGGCACGAGTCGACCATGGTCGCGGGCATCGCCGTGTCCAGCGCGACCCTGTGCTGGGCCGCCGGGTCCTGGACCCAGGCTCGCCTCGCCGGACAGGTGCGAACCCGCAGCATCGTCGCTGGCGGGCTCGTCCTCGTCGCGGTCGGGACCGGTGGTTTCGCCACGGTGCTGCTGCCTGCCTGGCTGCCGCTGGCCGTGCCGGTCGCCTGCTGGGGCCTGGCCGGCTACGGTATCGGCCTGGCGTACTCGACGATCGTGACGCTGGTCCTTGCGCTGACCCCGCAGGATCGGCAGGGCGAGGCAAGCATGGCGGTCTCTTTGACCGACAACCTGGGCACCGCCTTCGGTGCCGGGCTCGGTGGTGTGGCGGTGGCCGCCGGCCAGGCCACAGCGGCGACGCCGGCCTCCGGACTCGCCGCGACCTTCGCCCTGACCACGGTCATCGGGCTGGCGGGTGCGCTCCTGGTCGCCCGCAGACTCCCGGAGGACAGGCGTGCCGGAGGGTGACACCGTGTGGCGGGCCGCCCGGCGGATGGATGCGGCGCTCGCCGGTGAGGTGGTGCTGCACAGTGATTTCCGGGTGCCGGCGCTGGCCACCGTGGACCTGGCCGGCCGGCGGATCAGCAGCGTCGCCGCCCGCGGCAAGCACCTGCTGACCAGGTTCGACGGGGAGCTGACCCTGCACACCCATTTCCGCATGGAGGGCAGTTGGCACCTGTATGACCCGGATGCACGGTGGACCGGTGGACCGGACTGGCAGATCCGTGCCGTGCTCGTCACCCGGCAGCGGGTCGCGGTCGGCTACCGGCTGGCCGTCGTCGAACTGCTGACCAGCGACCGGGAACAGGAGGTGGTCGGTCACCTGGGACCGGACGTCCTCGGCGTCGACTGGGATCTCGAGGCTGCTGTTGCCCGGCTGCGCGCACGTGGGCGGCGACCGATCGGGGCGGCCCTGCTGGACCAGCGCAACCTGGCGGGACTAGGTAACATCTGGCGGACTGAGGCCTGCTTCCTGGCCGGCGTCTCGCCCTGGACGCCGGTGGACGATGTGCCCGACCTCGCCGGGCTCGTCCACCGAGCCCAGCTGATGATCTCTGCTGGCGCCCGGGGCGGCCATCAGGTGACGACCGGGTCCACGCGACCAGGCCAGCAGCACTGGGTCTATGGTCGGGCTGGGCGACCCTGCCGGCGGTGCGGGAGCCGCATCCTCGTCGCCGACAGCGCGGACGACGGTGCACACGAAGATCTGGATGACGGTGGCGGCGGGCCCGAACACGGCCACGGCGAAGGTCGCCGAACCACGTGGTGCCCGCGCTGCCAGCCATCTGGTGCTCGCTACCCGGAACGAAACCCGATCAGCCCGACGGGGGCGGGACGTGAGCTCCGGGTGGACGTGGGTACCGGAAAAACAGGACGATCCGGTCGAATCAGTTCCGCGAGAAGGAGATCAGGCGGGCCCGGCCGCGAGTGAACGCGCCCTCGGCCGCCTTCAGACTGATCTCAAGATCCGCCGCAGCCTCCCGGGTGCTCATGCCCGCCGCTCGCGCCATGATCACCTGACGCTCACGACCACGCAGCGTTCCCGCCCGCGCCAGCAACCACCGCGCCTCAGCCCGGTCGCAGACCGAGTCGTCTGGAGCGGGCTCCCACGGCTGCAGATACCCGCGGACCACGGCGCGCTCGGCTCGTTGCCGAGCCCGGTGATGGTCGACGCACAACCGCAGGACGGTGGTGGTCAGGAACTGACCGACCCGACTTGCATCAAGATCGCGAAATCCCGCGGCTCGGATGAAGGCTTCGTGCACGCAGTCCTCCGCGTCCGCCTTACTCGGCAGCCGACGCCGGGCAATGTGGATCAGCCGCTCCCGGTGCGGGAGGATCAGCGACCAACGCTGCTCGCTGTAGGGCCGGTCCAGCTCGGCGACGCTCGTGCCGACCACGGAACCGACCGAGGGAATCTCCTCGGTTGGGCATGTCACGGTAAGTCCACCTCTGACCTGCTAGGACCGCGCCACCCCCCAGCGCCCCGCGAGCCGGTCCGGTACGCGCCAGTACCGGGGACCGCAGTGCGCCTTGGTCTTCTGTGCCCGCCGTGTGCCAGACAGCGAGCTTTGGACAAGCCGGACATTACACATCCACCCCTGGGCAGGCCAGTGTCGCCCGACCCCGACGTCCAGCCGACCAGCACAACGCTTACGCACGGTGTGCACGACAGGGGCGAATCTGTTGGTTTTTCTGCGGCCTAACACCACCAAACGGCGCCAAAACGACTCCGAGGCCGGCCAGGTGGTTGTCCATCCACCCAAACGACCTATGACCGATTGCCATACATTACGCTGGGTAATCGATGAACCGGGCGTAAACGTGGCGATCACTCCCCCTAAGGTGCCACCCAGTTGGATAGCTGACACTGTGGGGGACGCCTTGTCGGACGTACTGGCCCGAGCAGCTCCCGTACCGCTCAGCCAGTCAGCGAGCGCAGCGCCTGCGCGTACTCGCGCAGCAGCTCCGTATCGGCCCGCAGCCGCTCCAGATCGGCCGCGCCCGCAGCGGCGCCACCGACCACCTCGACGGCCGCCACCAGGAGATCATCCAGCCCGGCCGCCGACGTCCGCATCACAGCGACCAGGTCGTCCCGCGCCTGGACCAGTCCGGCCCGCCGACCGGGATCGACCACCGCGCGCATCGCCGCCTCACAGGCCACCACCCGAACCGCGCCGAGCCGCAACCCGTCCACCACCTCGACCGCACCGCCTGCGGCGCCGTAGGCCAGGACGCTTGGTGGACCCGTTGAGCTCAGCGAGCGGGCCAGCGCGACCAGCGCGCCGAGGGCCGCCTCACCACGGCGCAGCGGTGCCGCCGCGGCGGATCCGCGCAGCTCCCACGGGCTCGGCGCCACCGCGCCGGGCAACCGCACCATGGCGTCGTCGCGGTGCAGGGCCGCAAGTTCCCGGCCGCCCAGACCCGCACGGGCAACCGCGACCGCGCCGAGCAGCAACCACTCCCAGCCGCCGAGCACCGCGCCCACCGGCGAGAGCGCCGCGACCGCGCTCCACCCTGCCGTGGTCACCGCCACCCACCGGCCCACCCAGCGCCGCCCCCGGACATCGCGCCGCTGCACCCGGCGCAGCGATCGACGCTCGACGCCGGCCCCGACCCAGTCCGGCAACGCCGGCGCGGTCGCCGCGACGGCGGCGTCCCACCTGCGGGCGCGGCTATGACCGTCCATCGCCGCCGGGCTCCTCTCGCGCCGCGGGATCTCCCTTGGCCAGTGACGGGGGCGCCGGTGAGCTCTGCGGCGCGGCTGCCGGGCCGCCGGGCAGGCCACCACGCAGCTCGGCGAGACGGGATTGGGCGCGGGCGTCCAACATCGCCCGGCGCACCTCGATCATCCGGGCCTCGGCGCCCTGTGAGGCGAGCTCATGGCGGCCGAGAGCGACCGCGTAGCGGTGCTCGACCTTGTCCCGGATCTCGGCGAGGGTCGGCGTGTCCCCGACGGGCGCGAGGGTGGACATCCCCTCCATGGCCCTGGTCATCTGCTCCTGCATGGCCGCATGCTCGATCTGGGTCAGCAGCCGGGCCCGCTCGGTGAGATGCTGCTGCATCCGCGCGGTGTTGTCCTCCACCGCCGTGCGGGCCTGGGCCGCGGACGCAACCGCCTGCCGATGCAGGTTCTTCAGATCCTCCAGCGACGACTCTGCCGACAGGAGCTGGCTGGCAAAGGCCTGCGCCGTCTCCTCATAACTGGCCGCACTGACCGGGTCGCCCACGGCGCGCGCCCGGTCAGCGAGCAACAGCGCGGAGCGCGCCGACTCGGTGAGGTTCGCGACCTCGTCCGCCTGACGAGCTATCCGCATCTCCAGCTGCCGCTGGTTGCCCAGCACCAGAGCCGCCTGCTGGACCAGCGCCTCATGCTGGCGGCGGGCGTCCTCGATAGCCTGGTCGATCTGCACCCGAGGATCCGCCCGCTCATCGAACCTGCGGTTCGCTGACGCGGACAGGTAGCGGGCAATCCTGCGGACGACATTCGCCATACCACGATCGTCGCACGAGCCGGCCCGGTCGGCGGCTCCACTGACGGCCTGATCGAGTCGGCCTCGCGTCAGACCGGCGGGCTCAATGCCGTGCGACCCCGGCCCAGGCACACCGCACACGGTCGGCACGCCGGAACAAACCCGCCGCGGGCGGTGGCGAACACCACCAGCTGCTCACCGAGACCGTTGCAGCCCTTGCACACCTGGATGGGCCGATGGCCGGGCGCGACGTCCTCCTCCTCGGGTCGTGAGGCGGTGCTCACGTCACCTACTTTCTCTGACCGGCCCGCTCGGACCGGCGCGGTGCATCTCACCGGGACAGTGGCAGATCCGCGGGCCTGCCGCCACTGCGCGTACCCCCATCCGGGCCATCACCCGGTGCTCAGTCCACGGACGCTCAGTCCACGGACACTCAGACCACGGCCTGGAACATCCAGTGCTGCTGTTCGAGGTCGCGCACGATACCGATGATCAAATCCTGGGTGACCGGGTCGGGTTGCGCGGTGACGTCCATCCGGGTGCGCATCCTGGTCACCGTTGCGGCGAGCACCTCGGTCACGAGCCGTAGCACCTTTTCGTCCGCGACGTAGCCGACCTCGACTCCGGGCAGATGGGTGCCACGGGCCACCGTCACCGACTGGCCATCCGGATTGACGCCGATCGCGACGGCCCGCTCGGCCACCTCGTCGGCGTACCGACGGGCGAGGTCGACCACCTCGTCGAGTTGCTGATGCACGCTACGAAACGTCCGGCCGGTGACGTTCCAGTGCAACTGCTTGGCGAACAGGCTCAGATCGATCAGATCGACAAGGGCGCCCTGCAGGGCCTCACCGGCAACAACGCCAGCCTCGTCGGACAGTGGGCTTCGGATCGCGCTCATGGCTCGTTTGCCCTCCCTCACGCTCGGACAGTCGCCTGCGCCTACAGACGTGCCCGGGATCGGAGGGCGTAAGCCGACTCTCAGGCCGCCCGTTCCACCACGGTCGGACGAGCCGGCACGACCACCGTGGCACCACCCACTGCCGCGCCGACCGTGAGCTCCGCGAGCTCCAGGTCTTCGCTGACCTCACGCAGCAGATCGGCAAGCCGAACCCCGAGCGCCTCGCAGATCGCCGCGAGCAGCTCGGAGCTTGCCTCTTTCTGGCCGCGTTCGACCTCGGAAAGGTAGCCGAGCGACACTCTGGCTGCCGACGACACCTCCCGAAGCGTGCGGTGCTGATCCTGACGGCGGCGGCGCAACGCCTCGCCGATCATGCGTCGGAGCAGGACCATCGAGCCTCCTCCTTCGTCCGCGGGATGCGTTCACCGTATACCCACCACCACGGCCCTCGGGCCGTCGTTGATGGGACTGTAACTGTGTAAGCACCTCGGGTCCGGCGATTACTCCCGTGTCTCATCGAGAGCTCGTCACGCAACGTGTTCAGCTTGCCACATTCGGGCCGGCAGTCAACGTTCGACGCAACAGGTCCAGGGCGGACACAACCGCGAACGTCCGCACCCGCGCCCGATCACCCGGCAGCCGCACCAGCCGAGTGATCACTCCCGCCGGGCCGGCCAGTCCAAGATGCACCGTCCCCGGCGGATGCCCCTCAGCGCTGCCCGGGCCGGCCACGCCGGTCGTTGACAGACCATAGTCCGCGCCCAGCCGGTCACGGACCCCGCTCGCCATCGCGGCCGCCGTCGCCGCCGACACCGCACCCTGTATGGCCAGCACCCCGGCGTCCACCCCCAGCGCCGACGTCTTCACCTCCGTCGCATAGGACACCACCCCCCCACGGAACACCGCACTCGAGCCGGGCACGTCGGTCAGCCGGCCGGCGAGCAGGCCACCGGTGACCGACTCGGCGACGGCGAGCGTCGCGTTTCGCGCGGCGAGCAGGGCCAGCACGACGCCCTCGAGGGTGTCGCTATCGCTGCCGTACACCCCGGCCCCCAACGCCGCCCGGGCCGCCGTCTCCACCGGTGCGATCAGCTCGTCGGCAGCAGCCCGGTCTCGCGCGCGAGCGGTGATCCGGACCCGGGTCTGCCCCTCGCTGGCCAGGAACGCGATCCGGGGATTACCGATCGGAGCCAGCCGTTCGACCTCCTCGGCCAGCGCCTGCGCGACCGACGACTCCCACATGCCCGCGGTACGCAGCACCCGGTGCACCACCACCGCCGGCTGGCCAGCCCGGCGCAGCAGGTCAGGCAGGACGTTCGCAGTGAACATCGCGGTCATTTCGAACGGAACACCTGGCATTGCGTAGACGACGCCCGCGCCGATCTCCATCCGCACCCCCGGGGCGGTCCCCGCGAGGTTGGGCAGCGGCTGCGCGCCGGCCGGCAGCTCCGCCTGACGGAAGTTCATGTTCGGCACGTCGCCGCTGCGGCCCTGCTGCTCGTAGCGAAGGGCCAGCTCGTCGGCGAGAGCCTCGACCCGGCGTACCTCGACGCCACCTGCCGCGACCGCGATGCCCTCGCGGGTCAGATCGTCCTGTGTGGGACCGAGGCCCCCGGTGATCAACACGGTGTCCGCGCGATCCAACGCCGAGCGGATCGCGGCAGCGATCACCTCGACCTCATCGCCGACGACGACGGACCGCTCCAGGGTCACCCCGACGTCGGCGAGCTGACCTCCGAGCCAGGCGGCGTTACCGTTGACGATGTCGCCGTAGAGCAACTCGTCACCGACAGCCAAAAGCTCAGCACGCATCGGCATATCCCTCGCGGTCCGTTGCCGTGGTCCCGTTCTTGGCTGCGCTCTGTGTTTCATCCGTGGCCGCCCGCTGCCGGGCCGCCCGGCGACGCAGGGCCAGCGCCCGATAGACGTAGTCGACCCCGGTGATCACTGCCACGACCACCCCGGCCGCCAGGATCACCGCCCTGCTGGTCGCGGCCACCCCGGTCAGCGGCAGCACGTACAGCCCGATGGCAACGTTGAGCAGCAGGGTCTTTGCCTTTCCACCCCGGCTCGCAGCGATCACCCCGAAGCGGATGACCCACAACCGCAGCAGGGTCACGCCGATCTCCCGCACCAGGATCGCCACCGTAACCGCCCAGGGCAGCTCACCCAGTGCGGAAAGTGAAATCAGCGCGGCCCCGGTGAGCGCCTTGTCGGCGATCGGGTCAACGAGAATGCCGAAGTCGGTGACCAGGTGCCAATGGCGGGCGATCAGACCATCGATCTGGTCTGTGATCGCGGCGACGGCATAGGCCGCGAACGCCGCGTACCGCCAGCCGTCATGGTCGGGCCCAGCGAACAGGAACGCGACGAAGACCGGCACCAGCACCAGACGCGACACGGTGAGCACATTGGCCACGTTGAGCACTGGCGCGCCGGCGGAAGCGGCCGTCACGTCTTGGTGACCGCGTCGCGCGGCGCCCGGTCGACAACCGCCTCGAACTCGGCGATCAGATCCACCCCTTCGGTCGCCACGACCCGCACCTCCACCAGATCACCGACCCGCACCGGATCCTGCCGCGGCGGTCCGGGCAGGCGCACAACACACGCCCCATCGACCTCGGGCTGCTGATGACCGGCGCAGCCGTGGGCCAGCCCGTCCGTGACCTCCTCGACAAGAACCTGCACCCGATCCCCGACACGGGAAGTCGCACGATCCGCGGTCAGCTGCTCAACGAGATCGGTGATTCGCACCCGGCGATGCTCGATCTCCTCCACATCGAGCTTGCCAGGCAGGCCGACCGCCTCGGTACCCTCCTCATCCGAGTAGCCGAACACACCGACCGCGTCCAGCTCGGCCTCGACCAGGAACTCGGCGAGAATGTCCACGTCCGCCGCGGTCTCCCCGGGAAAGCCCACGATGACGTTTGATCGTGCACCCAGGTCCGGGCACAGCGCACGAGCGCGACGAAGCAGGTCCAGAAAGTGCTCGGCGCCACCGAAGCGCCGCATCCGGCGCAGCACATCTGGACTTGCATGCTGGAACGAAAGATCCAGATACGGCGCCAAGCCTGGAGTGGTCAGCAGCACCTCCACCAGTGACGGACGCAGCTCAGCCGGCTGCAGGTAGACCGTCCGCACCCGGATGATGCCCGGCACGGCAGCGAGCTGAGGCAGCAGCGTCTCCAGCGCGCGCAGATCACCGAGATCCTTGCCGTAGGACGTCGAGTTCTCGCTGACCAGCACCAACTCACGCACCCCCTCGCCGGCCAGCCACTCTGCCTCAGCAAGCACGTCCTGCGGAGGCCGGGACACATGCGATCCGCGGAAGGAGGGAATAGCGCAAAACGCGCACCGCCGATCGCACCCACTGGAGATCTTCAACGCCGCGACCGGCCCTGCGGTCAGCCGGCGACGCTCCACGGACGCCAACGCCAGGTTGCCTCCGCGCTCGCCCCGATCGCCATGGCCCGGCACGTGGACGGCGGCTGCAGGCCGGTCCACCGGGGTGATCGGCAACAGGCGGCGGCGGTCTCGCGGCCGGTGTGTCGGCACCTCGGCACCAGCGAGGACCGCATCCAGATGCTGGCCTATGCGCGGGTACGCATCGAACCCAAGCACCGCATCGGCCTCGGGCAGGCTGGAGGCGAGCTCACTGCCATACCGCTCGGCCATGCACCCGACGGCAACGACAGCTCGCGGCCCGCTCACGCCCTCCTGGTCACGCAGGTCATCGGCGGCAAGAAGGGCGTCAATCGAATCCTTCTTCGCCGCGTCGACGAAGCCGCACGTGTTCACTAGCACGGCATCGGCGTCGGCGGCCTCGTCGACCAGCTGCCAGCCCTGAGTGGCCAGGCGGGCCGCCAGCTCCTCCGAGTCCACCTCGTTACGGGCGCAACCGAGCGTGATCAGAGCTACCCGGCGAGAGGCACGTGTGGACACGAGGTCAGGCTACCGGTGCATCGACGACCGGCGCCGCATCAGCCCGACATGGCGGGCAGCCATAGCCACACATCACCGAGCGGATTGACTTCGGCCGCACAGCGCGGCCGACCGCCTTCTCCTGCCATTTCCCTCCCTCCCGGAGGTTCCACCTGGACCGGGTGCGACGGTTCCGCGGAACCGTCGTCCATACCCTTCCGTTCCCAGAGTCCGTACCAGCCCCAGACCAGGGACCGCGTCGGCATCGCCGTTTGCCGATCGTCCCGGATGCCGGAGCCAGCCGGCGCCCCCGCAAGCGGCCAACCCGAGAGTCGACCGCATGTTCGATCTCATGACGCCACGCGAGATCGCAGATGTCAAGGGTCCGATACCCATAGACAGCAAGCCTGCAGGACCAGGACGCAGTACCCGACCGTAACCCACAAGCCTCAGAAAATCGAAACTCTGTTCTCCTTCATTCGCTCAGATGGTCGAAATTTCAGCTCCCCTGTGAGAGACTGGCGTCCGTCAGCGCTTCGCACGCTCCTCACCCCTGAACCGGTGATGACCATGACTCGGACCTCCAGCTCCCTCCCACCGCCTCCCCCTCCCACTCTCGCCAGCTTCGATGCGGACCTTGCTCCGCTGGAGTTGGTGGAGGAGGCGATCTGCCGTTGGTCGACGCGACTCGCGGTTGCCACCTGCACATGGCTCAGGACCATCGCTGCGTTCGACCGTCGTCAGGGCTGGTCTGGCATCGGTGTCTCCTCCTGCGCGCACTGGCTGGCTCTGCACTGCGGGCTGGAGTTGCGGACGGCTCGCGAGCAGCTCGCCACCGCTCATGCAGTGGAGAAGTTGCCCGCTGTCCATGCCTCTTTCGCCTCCGGAGAACTGTCCTACTCGAAGGTTCGCGCCATCACTCGAGTCGCGAGCCCCGCCGACGAGGCCTACTGGCTCTCGCACGCCCGGCAGATGACCGCTGGGCGGTTGGAAAGGTTCGTGAGCCGCCATCGGCAGAGGAACGCCGATCCCGCGAAGCTCCGTGCCGCTCGCGCGGTCACGCTGCAGGCGTCCAGCGACGGCTCGGTCCGGCTCGTCGCAACCCTGCCTCCGGACGACGCGGCCATTCTGATTGCTGGCCTCAATGCGGCACGGTCGAGCTCTGAGGCCGGTCGAGACACTCCGGTCCCGACCGGCCTGCCTGCGGACGGGGAAATCGCCCATGCCCCGCGCGGGCAGGCCCGCGATGCAGATGCTCTCATTGCACTCGCCGAGGCATTCCTGCATCACCAGGCCCCGAAGCTCCAGAACTCCCCACATACGCTCAACATCCACGTCACCGTCCCCGACGGCGACGGCGAGGATGACGGCGAGGGAGCGACCGAGGTTGTACGTGGAGCGTTCGAGGCCGACGATCACGATGTTCCGCAGAACCCCGGCAGTGCCGTCGCCGATCAGCCTAGGGGCAAGAAGAACGAGGAGGCCCGGCAAGGCCGAATCCCTGCCGGGCTCGCCTTCGTTGCCGGATGGGCCATCGGGCTACCTGCCGGTATGGTCAGCCGTCTTGGCTGTGACGGCATGATCCGCGCGCTGTTGACCGACCGTGAGAACAATCCGCTGCGCCTCGGCCGGCGCAACCGTCTACCCACCAGCCGGCTGCGCGACGCGGTCTATCTCCGCGATCAGGGAATTTGCCAGTTCCCTTCGTGCGATCACACGCGATGGTTGCAGATCCATCATCTGCACGAGTGGCATGCCAACGAGGGCGAGACCAACATCGAGAGTCTGCTGCTCGTCTGCGGCACGCATCACCGCGCCATCCATGACCAGAGCCTCGTTGTCCGCCGAGACCACGACGGGACAATCACCGTTCACGCACCCGATGGGCGGATTCTCCGCAACGCGCCGTTTGTGAACCATGAGCCCGACCAGAGCTCCGTCCGCATTCCCAATCTCGACGGACTGAGCGCCGGCGAAGGAGGGCTCTATGGCCTGACCGCATAGACGCCGGCAGCTGGATGTGTCTAGTCGGCGCGAGCGGACGGTGTGGTAACAAGTGCCGCGGGCTCGCCGTTACCGTCACCGACCTCGCAGCCGCCGGTCTGCGCTGCACTCACCGTGATCGTGACTACTTGGCCGGTGCCGCCGGACGGGCCAAGGGCCCGGCCGTTGCAGGACAGGGCGACCGCGCCAGCGTTACCCATGCGGATGTGCAGCGCACCAGGGGCTGTGATCGTGCGGGAGTCACCGGACTGCAGAAGCTGCGAGAGCAGGATGTGACTCTGATCATCGCGCACCTCCAGCCAACTCTGCGCATCCGGCGTGGCCAGCACGAGGTTCACCCCGGTGGGGGCGGATGTGCTGGGGATGGGTGCCGGGGCACTAGCCGATGGCGGTGGCGCTGCGGGCTCGCCGGCCGGGGCACTCGGGTGGCCCTGGCGTGCGGAATCGGGTGAGTCGGACGAACCGCCACCTGGTAGCAGGAGGAAGACGATGGCAACCAGGCACACCGCCACCAGAGAAACGATCATAGCTGCGCCCCAGCGGAAAGTGCGATTGCCGCCTCGGGACGAGCCGCGTAGCGGGTCGAATTCTCCGGCAGGAACGACGAGGACCGGGCCAGCCAGCGACTCGTGTGTCGCGTCGTAGGCGGCCAAGACCGGACCGGGCTCAAGGCCCAGGGTCGTCGCGATACTGCGAAGGTGACCGCGGGCGTACACAGTGCCGCCGCAATGTGAATAATCGTCTCGCTCGATCTGCTCGATCAGAGTAACTCGGACCCGCGTGCGCTCGCTGACCTCATCGACTGTCAGGCCACGTTCGCGGCGGGCCGCGGCGAGCTGCGAGCCGGCGCTTGCCGGCTGCGGATCGTCCACGGACTGCATGACGCGACCTCCGCACCGTCCGTTTGCTGCCTACTACAGTGGAGGCACCCGCGTGCGAGTGTACGGTTCCCGACCCGGCCCTGAAAGCAGACCCACCCGGCAGGGCGCCCCCGGTCAGCCAGCCCGCAGCGTGGTCAGCAGACCTTCCAGCTCGTCGGGCATGACCAGCACGTCGCGGGCTTTGGAGCCCTCGCTGGGACCAACGATCCCTCGACTTTCCATCAGATCCATCAGGCGGCCGGCCTTGGCGAAGCCGACGCGTAGCTTGCGTTGCAGCATCGACGTCGAGCCGAACTGGGTGCTGACGACGAGCTCCACGGCCTGCAGGAACAGAGCCATGTCGTCGCCGATCTCCTCGTCGATGTCCTTCTTCGCCTCGCCGCCGGGCTCGAAGACGTCCTCCCGGAACGCTGGGGGGGCCTGTTCCTTCGTGTGGTCGACGATTGCGGCGATCTCGTCCTCGGAGACGAACGCACCCTGGATCCGGGCCGGCTTACCGGCCCCCATCGGCAAGAACAGAGCGTCACCGAGGCCGACGAGCTTCTCGGCACCGGCCTGGTCGAGGATGGTGCGACTGTCGGCGAGTGACGCGGTCGCAAACGCCAGGCGCGACGGGACATTCGCCTTGATCAGGCCGGTGACCACGTCCACCGAGGGGCGCTGCGTGGCGAGCACCAGGTGAATGCCGACCGCGCGGGCCATTGCCGTGATCCGGCAGATCGCGTCCTCGACGTCCCGTGGGGCGACCATCATCAAGTCGGCAAGCTCGTCGACGATGGTCAGAATGTACGGGTACGGCGTGTACACCCGCTCGGAGCCCGGCGGGGTGATGATCTCCCCCGCACGCACCTTGCGGTTGAAGTCGTCCACATGGCGCACCCCGCAGGCGGCGAGGTCCTCGTAGCGGTTCTCCATCTCCTTCACGACCCACTGCAGCGCGTCTGCCGCCTTCTTCGGGTTCGTGATGATCGGAGTGATCAGATGCGGAATGCCCTGGTAGTTGGTGAGCTCGACGCGCTTGGGGTCGACCAGCACCATGCGGACCTGATCGGGGGTCGCCCGGGCCAGCACCGAGGTGATCAGCGTGTTGATACAGGTCGACTTGCCAGCACCGGTCGCGCCCGCGATGAGGATGTGCGGCATTTTCGCCAGGTTCGCCAGGACGTAACCGCCCTCGATGTCCTTGCCGAGACCCACCAGCAACGGATGGGAGTTGCCGAGCGCCTCGCCGCTGCGCAGGACGTCACCGAGGGACACCAGCTCGCGGTCGGTGTTCGGGATTTCGATGCCGACCGCGCTCTTGCCCGGGATCGGGCTGATGATCCGCACATCCGGGCTCTTCACCGCATAGGCGATGTTCTTTCCCAGCTGGGTGATCCGCTCGACCTTCACCGCCGCGCCGAGTTCCACCTCATAGCGGGTCACCGTCGGACCACGGGTGAAGCCGGTGACCCGCGCATCCACCTTGAACTGGGCGAACACGTCGGTCAACGAGGCGATCACCGTGTCGGTGGCGGCAGAGCGGACCTTCGGCGGGGTCCCGGAGCGCAGCAACGTCGGCGACGGCAGCACATAGTCGCCCTCACCCGGCGGCACCAGGAACTCGATCTGGTCGGCCGCGGCGGGCAGACCGGTGGACGTGTCGGGGGCACCTGCGGTCGCCTTCGCCACCCGCTCCCGGCGACGCCGAGCAGCCGGGGCAGCCGGGTCGGTGGACTCGGCGGGGTCCGGGGTGGCATAGCCGGTGTCCGCCTCGGGTCCGGCAACCTCGCCGAACAGGTCCAGTCCGACATCAGCGGTCGTCGCGGCGACCGGGTCGGGGGCAGCCGCCTGCCGACGCCGGGAGCCACGACGGGTGCCGGGCCGGTCGGCGTCGACGTCGTACACCTCGACAGCCGCGGCGGGCACAGCTGCGACGGCGGGCGTGTCATTGAGGAACTCGTCGTCGTAGTCCGCGCCGGTCTCCGGCGCGGTGCGCGGCTCGCGGACGCCGACGGTGAGGCGTTCGACAAGGGTGGTCAGGCGCTCCGGGACCTGGCGGATCGGGGTCGCGGTGATGACCAGGATGCCGAACACCGAGAGCAGCACCAGCAGGGGAACAGCCAGCACGGGGGTCACCGCACTGGCCAGGGGAAGCCCGCCGACCAGGCCGACCAGGCCGCCTGCGCCTCGCACCCGGGCAAGGCTGTCCCCGACATCCGGCAGGCCGCGGGCGATGTGCAGCACGCCGAGCGCGCCCACCGCGAACGCCGACCAGCCGATGACCACACGTCCGCGACTGGCGGGGTCGGTGGGCGAGCGCACCAGCCGCCAGGCGGCGCCGAAGCCGAACAGCGGCAGCGTCCAGGCACCAGCGCCGACGAACAGCTCAAGCGTGCCGGCCACGAAGTCGCCGACCGGGCCGCCGGCGGCGAACCACACCGCCGCGGCGGCGAGGATCGCCCCGCCCACAGCGGCCAGACCCAGCCCGTCGCGCCGGTGGGCCGGGTCGATGCGCAGGTCTCGCGCACCACGGCCGGTGCGACGCAGCATCGTGCCGAGCAGCGTCGCCACCGACATCCACGACCGATAGCAGGTGCGTATGACGGCCCGCCCGATCAGCAGCGACAGCGGCGGCCGCGCTGGCCTTGCCGCCGGCCGGGCCGGCCGGGCCGCTACCGGGCGGGCCTTGCCGCCCTGACGTCCGCCGCCCCCAGGTCGGGGCGTGGCCGTCCCCGTCTGTGCACGCGTCCGCGCGCCACTAGTCCGTGTGGCCACCATCGAAACGGTACACAGGGAAGCCGCCTAGTCGCGGCAACCCCGACGAACCGGGCGTGCCGCGTCAGACCTCCAGCACCACTGGAACGATCATGGGTCGGCGGCGGTAGTTCTCGTTCACCCAGCGACCGACGGTCCGCCGGACGAGCTGCTGGAGCGCGGCGGAGTCGTTCATCCCGGTACGCATCGCGTCGGCGAGGGCGTCGGCCACGAGCTTCGCGACGGCGTCGAAGGTGCTGCGCGAGTCGGTGAAGCCGCGGGCGGACAGATCTGGCCCGACGACGACCTTGCCGGCCGCGGCGTCCACCACGACCGTGATCGTGATGAAGCCCTCCTCGCCGAGGATGCGCCGGTCCTTCAGGCTCGGCTCCCCGACGTCGCCAACGGCGGCGCCGTCCACGTAGACGTAGCCGCACGGGACCACCCCGGTGATCCGGGCCCGGCCGTCGAGCAGGTCGATGACCATGCCGTCCTCGGCGAGCACGACGTGGTCGGCGGCCACGCCGGTGGCCTCGGCGAGCTTGGCGTGCGCGCGCAGGTGGCGCCACTCGCCATGCACGGGCATGACGTTGGACGGCCTGGTCGCGTTCAGCACGTACAGCAGCTCGCCGGCCGGCGCGTGGCCCGAGGTGTGGACCTTCGCGACGCCCTTGTGGACGACCTTCGCGCCGTGCCGGGTGAGACCGTTGATGACCCGGAAGACCGCGTTCTCGTTGCCTGGGATCAGGCTGGAGGCAAGCACGACCGTGTCGCCGGTCTCGATCCGGATCTGGTGGTCACGGTTGGCCATCCGGGACAGCGCGGACAGCGGCTCACCCTGCGAGCCGGTGGAGACCAGGCAGATGTTGCGGTCCGGCAGCGAGTCGAGGTCGCGCAGGTCGACGACCAGGCCCGGCGGCACCCGCAGCAGGCCCAGATCCCGGGCGACGCCCATGTTGCGCACCATCGAGCGCCCGACGAAGCACACCGAGCGACCATGCGCCTCGGCGGCCTCGAGCACCTGCTGCACCCGGTGCACGTGGCTTGAGAAGCAGGCGACGATGATCCGCCGGCTCGCTTCCCGGAACACTCCGTCGAGTACCGGCGCGATCTCCCGCTCCGAGGTGACGAAGCCGGGGACCTCGGCGTTCGTCGAGTCCGACAGCAGCAGGTCGACGCCCTCCCGGCCGAGCCGGGCGAAACCGCCGAGGTCGGTCAGGCGACCGTCGAGCGGCAGCTGGTCCATCTTGAAGTCGCCGGTGTGCAGCACGAGGCCCGCGTCGGTGCGGATGGCGACGGCGACGGCGTCCGGAATCGAGTGGTTGACCGCGAAGAACTCGCACTCGAACGGACCGTAGGTGTGCCGTTCCTCCTCGCGGATCTCCTGCGTGACCGCCTTGATCCGGTGTTCGGCCAGTTTGGCGGTGAGCAGCGCCAGGGTGAGCCGGGTGCCGATGATCGGAATATCACGGCGTTCCCGCAGCAGGTAGGGGACGGCGCCGATGTGATCCTCGTGCGCGTGGGTGAGGATCAGCGCGTCGATGTCACCCAGGCGGTCCCGGATCGCGCTGAAGTCCGGCAGGATCAGGTCGACACCGGGCTGGAAGTCCTCGGGGAACAACACGCCACAGTCGACGATCAACAGCCGGCCGGCATGCTCGAAGACGGTCATGTTGCGACCGATCTCGCCCACCCCGCCGAGCGGGATGATGCGCAGACCATCGGCGCGCAGGGGCGGCGGGGGGCCGTACTCGGGGTGCGGGTGGCTCATGCGGACTCTCCCGCTGCGACGACGGCAAAACGATGGCCGTGGGATGATTCGGGCTTTAGGGCTACATCCAGACCAGGCACGGTGGCGAGGTCGGCATGCAGCCGGGCGATCTCGGCGGCCGTCGCGTCGACCAGGGGCGGACGGACGGGGCCGGCGGGCAGACCCGCGGCCGCCAGCGCCGCCTTCGCAAGGATCACTCCCTGGGTGCGGAAGATGCCTTCGAACGCGGGCAGCAGCGCATCGTGCAGCGCTCGGGCCCGGGCGGCATCGCCGGCGGCGAAGGACTCGATCATGGCGCGGATCGCGCGGGTCGCCACATGCGACGCGACGCTGACCACCCCGCAGCCGCCGATCGCCAACAGCGGCAGGGTGAGCTCCTCGATACCGGAGTAGTAGGCCAGGTCGCTGCGGGCCAGGATCCGCGACGAGGCGGCCAGATCACCCTTGGCGTCCTTGACCGCGACGATGCGTGGATGTTCGGCCAGCCGCAGCAGCGTCTCGGACTCGACCGGCACCCCCGTGCGGACCGGAATGTCATAGATCATGACGGGCAGGTCGGTCGCGTCGGCGACGAGGGAGAAGTGCCGCACGAGGCCGGCCTGGGGGGGACGGCTGTAGTAGGGCGCCACCACGAGCAGGCCGTCGGCGCCGGCCGCCGCGGCGGCGCGGGCAAGCTCGACGGAGTGCGCGGTGTCGTTGGTACCGACCCCGGCAAGCACCCGGGCCCGGCCGCCGACGGTCTCGACGACGACCCGCACCAGCCGGGCCTTCTCGGCATCGCTCGTGGTCGGCGACTCGCCCGTGGTGCCGTTGACGACGAGCGCCTCGTTGCCCACGTCCACCAGGTGGGCCGCCAGCGCGGCGGCACCCGACTCGTCCAGGGCACCGTCCGCCCCGAACGGCGTGATCATTGCCGTGATCATGCGCCCGAACGGCGCCGGCGGCAACACTGACATACCGGTCACGCTAGAGCGCACCTCCGACAATCGTCTCTTCCGGCCGGCTCACACCGCACGGCCCACCAACCCGCATTCACCGTCTCCACCGATCCGTGCATCACCGATCCGCGACGCCGATCCGCGCATCGCACGACCGGCCCATCGTCCGCCGAGCCGGCCACGCCGGCCAGACCGGCGGGTCACCCAGGGGGCAGATCCGCCCGCATCGGACGCCCACGGAGCACCAGCCGGAGGCAGGCCACGGCGCTCCGGCTGCCCGCAGGCACCGACACCGACCAGCCCCCGAACCGCGTTCCGGGACGATCGGTGCTCCGAACGACTCAGTGTGCGCGAACGACTCAAGTGTGCGCGAACAGCTCAGTGCACGCGCACGGACCCCCCGGGCGCCCGACCGGACGTGCGGGCAGCCGCGTCGGCTCCCTGCCCGCCAGCGCCCAGCATGTTGCGGTCCAGCCTCAGCCACAGTTCCCGGCGCCCGAGACGTACCAGCGACCGCAGCCCGTCGGCCCGTGGTGCGCCAAGCGCAACACCCGGGCCGTAGTTCTTCGGCATCCGCCACCGTCCCGTCAGCCGCTTGGGGGCTTCAGAGTACCGCCATGAAGCCGGTCGAGGATGGCGGCAACCGGTTATCCGGACCGGATGTGCGGCCCGGACGGTGCCAGCGACCGCCCCGGCGGTGCCGGCGCCGCCCCGGATGGCACGGCCGGGGCGGTCGGGGCGGTCGGCTGCGACCCCGACTCCGTCGGCTCGTGCCACCCGGCGGCCCGTGCGCCGGCCAGCACGGCCAGTGCCACCAGCAGCACGAGCAGCGCCGTCTTCGCCGGGCCGAGCACCCACGCGGCCAGGCTGGAGCGTTCCCGGGTGAGCAGCAGCGTCGCCGCGAACGACGACGGGAGGGTGATCACGGCCACCGCGTCCGGGGCCAGGTCGATCGGCAGTGCGGACAGGATCACGGTCAGCAGCATCAGCAGGCCGACCGCAATGGTCACCCGGCTGACGTCGGCCGACACGCTGAGTCGCACCACCAGTCGAGATCTTGGCGGTCGGCGCGCGTCGGTGGTGTAGAAGGCGAAGACCTCCCGGTTGCGCTGCAGGTCCTCGATGTAGGTGCGTCCGACCGGATCGCCGAACTGGTCGACCATGACGGGGGTGTCCAGCTCGATGGACGTGTCGTCGGTGCCGATGCTGACGTGGTAGCTGGCGGTGCCGGCGGAGTCGACGTCGATCAGCGCGGCCGGACGCAGCGCGGCCCGCCAGCGCGCCGGACGCCCGAAAACCCCGGACCGGCTGGCCCCGGAGCCAGCTCCGTCGGGGCCGGAACCGGCAACGCCGGGCCGACCGGGCACGGACCGGCCACGGACCAGGACGGTCCGCAGCTCCTCGCTTGACTTGAGCAGAAACGGTCGGTACGGGTCGACGGTGACGGCCGCCAGCGCCTCCCAACGCCGGCCGTACTCCGCGACGGTGGTCAGTACCGGCTCGGCAGGTGGGCCGGCCAGCACCAGTGCGTCGATCCAGGCGACGAACGCGCCGAGATACCTCTCGATCGCGTCCGGGTCGAGGCCGTCGGGGACATCCGGGTCGCGCCAGAGCTCACCAGCGGCGAGCAGCAGGGTTTCGGCGCTGCTCAGCGGATCGAAGGGCTCGGCCAGGGCGGTGGCAAGAACCCGCTCGGTGTCGGCGACGAGCTCACCCCAGCGGGCCAGCCGCGGACGCGACACACCGAGGTCGGCCTCACGATCGAGGTAGGTCGCGAGGGCGTCGGGGCGCACCGGCCGGCCGGCGGGCGAGAGCAGACCCGGATAGTTACCGGAGAGCCGACCGGGACGGAATCGGGAGATCGCGTCGACCACCCGGCGGGCCGGCATCTCCAGCGGCACCCCGGCCGCGTCGGCCAGGCGCGCGACCAGGTTGCCCTGCACCGCGACAGAGGTGCCGTAGGGCATCAGATGGGCGTCCGTGCCACCCGGGCCGACCAGGTCGAAGGCGACCAGGGCGCGCTTGGACAGCGTCGAGACCGGCACCAGGACGCTGACCTCGGCAGGTAGCCGGCCGGAGGTGTCCACCCGGCCGGCCCCGGTGGCCGGGACGACGTCGGTGAGCACCGCG
Organism: Frankia sp. R82; assembly: GCF_023716925.1. Classification (GTDB taxonomy): domain Bacteria; phylum Actinomycetota; class Actinomycetes; order Frankiales; family Frankiaceae; genus Frankia. Next base: position 3,178 of record NZ_JAMQQG010000211.1, on the reverse strand, counting down.
TCCAGCGGACCCCAGTTGACCGAGCGGGCCAGCCGGCAGCGGTTGGCGCTGAGCAGGGTGAACTGGTCGACGACCCGCCGACGCAGGCCCTGGTAACGCGGCGGCGGGGCGAGCAGGGTCATCGTGATCTCGTCGACGTCGGTGAGGTCGAGCACCGAGGCGTGGGCGCCGTCATCCCGCCGGCGCCACCGCCACGGCCGACCGGCACCGGGACGCCCCGCCCCGGCACCACCCGGACCACCCGGGCCACCAGCGCCACTCGAACCGCCCGGCAGTCCCACCACGTGTCAGGACATTACCTGACTATGACGGAATAACCGCTTACCGTCGGTCAACACCCCCGCAGCTGCTCCGACGATGCCCCGGTCTGTCGAGCCCAGGTCCGAACCCGGGCCGCACGGTTCGAGCAGGGCTCACGGTTCGAGCAGGGCTCACGGTTCGAGCAGGGCTCAGCCCTCGCCGACGAGCGGGCTGGACGCGACCGCGGTGCCGTCGTCGAGCGTCGAGATGCGGAAGTCGGCGAACACGTTCGGCGCCACCGTCTGCAGCTCCCGCAGGATGGTGACGGCCAGACAGCGAATCTCCACGTCGGCGTGCTCGCTGGCCCGCATCGCGATGAAGTGCCGCCAGGCCCGGTAGTTGCCGGTGACCACGATCCGGGTCTCGGTCGCGTTCGGCAACACCGACCGGGCGGCCTGCCGGGCCTGCTTACGCCGTGAGGTCGGCGCGGAGACATCGGCGAAGTGCTTCTCCAGCCCCTCCAGCAGCTCGCCGTAGGCGGCCAGCGACGCCGCGGTGGCCCGCTCGAACAGCGCGTGCAGCTCGGGGTCGGCGGCGACCACCTCGGGCTCCACCAGAGCCGCATCCCGCTCCGGGACATAGCGCTGCGAGAGCTGGCTGTAGGAGAAGTGCCGGTGGCGGACCAGCTCGTGGGTGAGGCTGCGCGACACTCCGGTGACGTAAAGCGTGACGGTGCCGTGCTCCAGCACCGACAGGTGCCCGACGTCGAGGATGTGGCGCAGATAGCCGGCGTTGGTCGCGGTCGCCGGGTTCGGCTTGCTCCAGCTCTGGTAGCAGGCCCGGCCGGCGAACTCGGCCAGCGCCTCGCCGCCGCCCGCGTCGGTGTTCCAGGGGACATCCGGCGGCGGGAGGAACTCCGTCTTCGCGATCACCTGGACCCGCATCCGGGCCGTCGTGGGCCCGGTTGCCTGCTCGGGCTGCGGCCCGGGCACCGGTTCGGCTGCCGGCTGCGACACTGCCACCTCCATCCGTCCCGCGACCCGCGATCGGGCGCGGACCCCCCAACGGTAGACGCCGACGGCACACCCACGCGCACCCCCACCGCGCCCACCAGATCCGCCAGGCCCACCAGGCCCACCACGAACCGCCGCATCCGGTCGGGCGTCCGGCAATCCGTCGATCACAACCAGCAGGCAGCAATGCGCCGAGCCGGCCAGTAATCGCCCAACGGGGCCGGTGTCGGCATCCACTTACCCGTCCGGTCACGCGACCGACGCACGGCGGTTGGGGCCCCCGCACCGCGTGGTACACCGGAGATGGACACCTTGCCGCACCCCAAACGGTGGGGGTCCACATCGCCCGCACCCGCGGCGAAGCCCGGTCCGGCCGAGGGTCTCCGCCCCCGTCACCTCTCGGCCGCCGGGCCTGCGGCGGCGGGCGGCCCTCCCGCGATGGCGCGGCGGCACACCCGCCGCGCGCATCCGGGCCGGCGACTCAGCTGCGCGGCGGCGGGCTCCACCCGGCCGGATCGGCGATGGCCTGCTCGCCGGTGGCCAGGTTCTTCACCTCGTGGTCGCGGTCCTCGTCGAACGGTGGGAACCAGACGTGGCCAATGCCCTTGCGGACCGCATACCGCACCTGTTTGGCCAGCTTGTCGGGCTGGTGGTAGGTCTCGACCCGCAGGCCGCGCCCGCGCAGCTCGGCTGCGGTGGCCAGCGCCGCCGGCCGGCGCCCCGCCGACGGGATGACGACGAGCACGTCGGCGGGGCTCGCCGGACCGACCGACAGGAGCCCCTCGGCCAGCAGTTTCGCGAAGATGCGGGTCAGGCCGATCGAGATCCCGACGCCGGGCAGGTTGCGGCGGATGAACGAGCCGGCCAGGTTGTCGTACCGCCCTCCGGAGCAGATGCTGCCGAAGTCGGGCCAGTCGACGAACTTCGCCTCGTAGACGGTGCCGGTGTAGTAGTCAAGGCCACGGGCGATCGACAGGTCGGCGACGACGCTGCCCGCGGGCAGGTCGGCCAGGTCGGCCAGGACGGCGGCGAGCTCGTCGAGGCCCTCGTCGAGCAGGTCCGACTTCACCCGTAGCTCGCGGACCTGCTCGACGACCTCGGCGCCGGACGCCCGGATCGCGGCCAGTTCCAGACAGGCCCGCACCTGGTCAGGGGCCAGACCCGCCCGCGTCGCGAGCAGCTCGCCGACCCCGCCCGGGCCGATCTTGTCCATCCGGTCGGCGATGCGGATCACGGCGAGCGGGTCGGCGACACCGAGCCCCTCGTAGAAGCCCTGCAGCACCTTGCGATTGTTGATGTTGAGTGTCCACGGCGGCACGCCGAGCGTCGTGAGCACCTCGTGCACGATCCGTGGCAGCTCCGCATCGAAGTGCAGGGGGACCCGATCAACGTTGATCACATCAATGTCACACTGGGTGAACTCGCGGAACCGACCCTCCTGGGGCCGTTCGCCGCGCCACACCCGCTGCATCTGGTACCGCTTGAACGGAAAGACCAGCTCGTTGAAATGCGCGGCGACGTAGCGGGCGAACGGCACGGTGAGATCGAAGTGCAGGCCGAGACGGGCGCTGTCGTCGTCGGCATCGGCCTGCAGCCGACGCAGGGCATAGACCTCCTGCGAGGTCTCCCCCTTGGCCATCAGCACGTCGAGAGCTTCGACGGACGGGGTCTCCACCGAGCAGAACCCGTAGCGCTCGAAGATCAGACGAATCGTGTCGAGCCACCGCTGCTCGACGACCCGGACCTCGGGCAACCACTCGGGAAAACCGCTGATGGGCAGAGGGCGGACGATCGGCGCGTCACTCATCGCCGCAACGTTGTCCTGGGCCATCCTCGTACCCTACCGGTGGATATCCACCTGGCTGATCCGCGGCGCGCGGGCCGGCACCCGCGCGGCGGTGCCCGCCTGCGCCGCGGTGCCGAGC